>JAEXNA010000044.1 GCA_023447635.1 Vulcanimicrobiota bacterium
ACACGAAGCCGTCTATCCATCCCGAGATAAAGGGGCTACAATCGCACTATGTTTTATGCGGCCTGGCTCTTCTCTTGGGTGCATTCTTCAACCAGAAAACCCTGGCGATCAAGGATTCTCAGAGTCAGGTTGCGGGCGCGTATAACGGGCTCGTTGTGTTGCAAAACTTAGCAATTGCAATCGCCGGCGTTTTGCTGTGCATCGCAAGCCTGTTCACGAATTGAGCGCTGGCAAACCCTACCAGTGCCTCCGCCCCTCCCACCCAAAGGCCTCAGGCCTCCGGCAGGTCGTCCAGGGCGCGAATCTCGGCCGGCGCGAACAGTTTGACCTGCAGGTGTTCGGTGAGCGGTCGGCCCGCTGCCGCGAGTTGCAGGAAGCGCAGCGGGTCGCCGTGCGAGACCAGCAGGATGTCCTGTTTCTGCCACCGGGTGTCCAGTCGCTTCACCACGTCCAGCATCCGTTCGGCCAGGGCGCGAGCGCTTTCGCTATCGAACATGGTGTGCTCGGAGCCCAGCGAGTCCTGTTCCCACACCTTGTGGTAGTCGGCTCCCGTCTGCTCTTCCAGGCCGCCGAAGGCGCGCTCCCTGAGACCTGGGTCCAGCTTGGCGGGCCTCAGCCCCAGGGTCGAACAGACCACTTCGGCAGTCTGTCGAGTCCGCATGAAGTCGGACGCTACCACCAGGGTGGTGGGCGGCAGGGCGCTGTCTTCGGCGCTGTTCCGGGCCTGCTCGCGCCCCAACTCGCTCAGTCCGTAGCCGTTAAGCCCATTTTCGGGTAGAGAGATAATCTTGTCGGCCACGTTGGCCAGACTTTCGCCGTGGCGCATAAGGAAAAAGCGGTTCTTCATCCGCCTCTCTATCGCGATCGGGTAGGGTTTCTCCCTTCTGTCGACAAGGGGAAGAGATGTCCCCGTCCGGTTCCCAACGAACGCGCCAGCGCCCGGCTCTTAGAGTCTGGTCGTCGAAAGCGCGCTGGTGGGCCCGTCACGAACTGGCTATGCACCAGTTCCGGGGGATGCTGCTGTGGGCCGGACTGGTCGGTTTTTGCGGAGCCATGGTGACGGTCGGCTTCCGCGAGGCGATGCACTTCGTCGAGTTTCTGCTGACCGGCAAAACCGGTAGCTTCGTCAAAGTCGCCAGCGAACTGCCGCTCTGGCGCCGGGCTATCACCCCCGCTATCGGCGGCCTTTTGGGCGGCCTGATTCTGCAGTACGGCATGAGTCTGGCCAAAGGGCGACGGCGCACCACCGACTACATGGAAGCGGTGACGGTGGGCGACGGATTCATCAGCATTCGCGCCTCGCTGGTGAAATCGACCTCCTCGCTGTTCTCCATCGGCTCTGGCGGGTCGATCGGGCGAGAGGGCGCCATGGTGCAGCTTTCGGCCATGCTGGGTTCAGGTCTGTGCCGAGTATTGAAGTTCCCAACGCCTCAGCGGCGGACCATGGTGGCCTGTGGCGCCGCCGCCGGTATCGCTTCGGCCTATAACGCGCCACTGGCCGCAGCGGTGTTCGTGGCCGAACTGGTGATCGGCACGATCGAGTTCGAAAGCATGGCGCCAATCATCGTCTCTGCGGTGATCGCCAATGCCACGGTGCACGGCATGATGGGCTATGAACCGGTGTTCGAGATCCCCATGCTCAAGCCGGTCGAGACCTGGGAACTGCCGTTCTTTCTGCTGCTCGGGATGATCTGCGGCAAACTGGCGCCGGCCTATCTCTGGCTGCTTCGGAAGGTCGGCACCGCCTTCCAGAAACTGAAAGTGCCGCTGTTCGTCCGGCTGGGTCTGGGCGGGTTGGGGGTCGGCCTGATCTCGACCATCACGCCGCGGGTCTGGGGCAACGGCTACAGCACGGTCAATGCGCTCCTGCACGAGACCTGGGCGCTGCAGGCGCTGCTACTACTGCTCGTCCTGAAGATCGCCGCCACCTCGATGACGGTGGGTTCCGGGGCGGTCGGCGGTGTCTTCACTCCCACCCTCTTTGTCGGAGCCGCGCTGGGGTCGTGCCTGGGCTCGCAGCTTCACGCCTGGGCCCCCGACCTGATCGTGTCCGTGACCGCCTTCGTGGTGGTAGGGATGGGAGCGTTCCTTTCCGCCACCACCCGGGCGCCGCTGATGGCCATCCTAATGATGTTCGAGATGACCCGGCAGTACGAGATCGTGCTGCCCCTGATGTTGGCCTCGATCACCGCCAACTATCTGGCCTTGCCGTACGGCGTCTCGATGTACGAAGATTCCATGAAGCGTACCCCCAAGGTGCTGCCGGCCAATATCACCCTGCTGACCCTGCTCACCCCGGAAGTCTCCTCCAAGGTGCGGGCCGACGCCCCGCTCGACCGGGTCAAGCAGAAGTTCCTGGAGACGCCGTTCAACCATATCCACGTGGTGGACGAGGAAGGGCACTGGAAAGGTCTGGTGGTGCGCAAGGCGCTGACTACCGCCACCCCCGAATGTCTGGCGCGCGACCTGGTACTGGAAGGCGGTCGCTACCTGGTTTCGGGCATGTCGATTCAGGAGGCAGTCCAGGTCTCGTCCGAGATAACCTCGGAGCTCCTACCTGTCCTCGAGCCAGAAACCCATCGCTTCCTGGGCACGGTAGCGCGCAGCGACCTGCTGGCGGCGCTTCACAACACGGGTAAGTCGGCTAAGCGTTAAAGGGTCTCGCGCAGCTCTTCAAGTTCGGCCCAGCGCTCGACCGACTTCTCCAGAGTTTTCTCGGCCTTCTCCTTTTCGGCGTAAAGCTCGCGGACTTTCCCGTAGTTCGCAGAGTGAGCGGCCAGTTCGCCTTCCAGCTCCTTCAAGCGGCTCTCTAGCTGCGGAATCGCCTTCTCCAGCGACTTCAGCTCTTCGGACTCCTTGTAGGACATCTTGCGCTTTTTGTCCCCGGAAGGGGAGGGGGAGGCGGTTGGAGGCGGAGAGGGCTCCTCGACGTGTCTGGCCACGGGGGTCGGCCGACGTTCGAAAAAGTCCGAGGTCACATCGTCGAGGACGTCGGGCATCGCCTCCTCCACCTGGCCGTCCCGGAAGACCAGCAGACGATCGCAGAGGCGCTGCAGTAGGAACCGGTCGTGGCTGGCGATGGCCACGCAGCCGGGGAAACCGTCCAGGAAGTACTCCAAACGCTGCAGGGTGTCGATATCGAGGTCGTTGGTGGGCTCGTCGAGCAAGATCACGTTGGGACGGTCGACCAGCAGGCGCAGCAGTTCCAGTCGCTTGAGCTCTCCGCCCGAGAGCTTCTCGAGCGGGGTCGCCTGGCCGCGTCCGGTGAACAGGAACATCTCGCATAGGCGAGAGGCGCTGACCTCTTTGCCGTTGGCCAGAGGAATCGAGGTGGCGACATCCTTGACCGCCTCGACGGCGCGGGTGTTTTTGGGCAGATGACGCAGCGAGTCGGTGTGCTGGTCGAAGTAGCCGACGTGAACCGTCTCTCCCACCTCGATTTTGCCGACCTCCGGCTCGAGCCGGCCGGAAAGCATTTCGAGAAAGGTGGTCTTGCCCGAGCCGTTGGCGCCGACCAGGCCGATCCGTTCGCCAGGTTCGAAGCGGAAGTCGAACGGCTTGAGGATACGTCCACCGACGCCTTCCCAAACCATGACCTTGCGACCGAGTCGACGGGTCCCCAGGTTCCAGGCGGCGTCTTCCGTCTGCCCTTCGGGGGCGGCCAGACCGCTGCCGCTTTCGATCATCGCCTGGGCTCGCTGCAAGCGCGCTTTTTGCTTGGTCGAACGCGCTTTGGCGCCCTGGCGAAGCCAGGCTTGCTCCTGTCTGAGCACATTGTCGAAGCGGTCCTGGGCGCGAGCGACTGCCGCCTCGCGCTCGGCGCGCTGCTCGAGATAGTCGGAGTAGCTGCCGCTGAAGCTGTTCGTGGTGCCGTTGGCGACTTCCACGATGCGGGTGCAGACGCGGTCCAGGAAGTAACGGTCGTGGGTCACCATCAGTACGGCGAAGTTGGCGTTCTTCAAGAACGTCTCGAGCCAGGAGATGGTGGCGATGTCCAGATGGTTGGTCGGCTCGTCGAGGATCAGGATGTCCGGCGGCACCAGCAGGGTGCGAGCCAGAGCCACCCGTTTCCGCTCTCCGCCGCTAAGCCCCTTGAGAGGGCGATCGGGATCGGGGAAGCCGACCATGGTCAGCAAGGTGGCCGCGCGAGTTTCCAGATCCCAGGCGTCGTGCATGGTCAGCTGGTCGGTCAGTCGGTTCAGTTTCTTTTCCAGCGCGTCGGTCACGCTGTGCTCCATCTGCTGGCAGACTTCGTCGTACTGCTGGCGCAGGTGGAACAGTTCACCGCAGCCGCGACCCACCACCTCGCGAAGCGGCTCGCCTTCCTCTTCTTCCAAGGAAGGCAGCTGGTCGAGCATGCGGACGGTGGTCAAGCCTCGTAGCGTCACCTCGCCGCTATCGGGAGTCAGCTGTCCGCAGAGCAGCTTTAGAAAGGTGGATTTGCCGGTGCCGTTGCGCCCGATCAGTCCGACCTTTTCTCCTTTGTCGAGACTGAGACTGGCCGTCTCTAGAAGTTGTCGTCCAGGAAACGCATAAGAAAGCCGATCGGCACTGAGCAAAAGCATAGCGCTGGGTTCCGAGGGAAGACGGAGGGTCCTCCTCTGCAGCGCCCCTAGGCCTTGGGAACGGCGACGACGGCGCCTTTCTGCACTTCGGCCTCGCTGACGCCAACGTTGATCTTGCGGTCACCCAGGTTCAGCTCGTACTCTCCTCGCACCTGAATCGTCTCCGGGTTGTCGTTGAGCGGGGCCCCGGTCGAGTAGGGAACACGGAGGGAGAACTTGCCGCTGCTGTCCGTCTTGGTCTGCCAGGCCACCGTCCAGCTTCGCTTCGTGGTCGGTGCGTACAGGTTCAAGCGAGCTTTGACCGTCGAGTTGGCCCGGGCCGAGCCTTCGAGCAGCGCGCCGGGCACGGTTTCGAAGATGCGGACTTCGGGCGCCTGGCGAGCCCCCACCACCGTGCCGCGACTGGTTTCCTGGACTTTACCCGGGTCGTTGAGAAGCGGCTGCAGGTCCAGCAGCGATTTCGGCGTGACTGGCCAGGCGTAGAACTCGATCCGGCCGCCGTCCAGCAGGCGGGTGACCTGTAGCACCTGCTCGCTGCTTTCGAACACCATGCGGTAGTGACCCAACTCCTGCCCCTCATCCCAATACAAGCGGCTGATCAGCGATTTGCGGTTGCGGGTGCTGGGCTCGAGAAGTTTGATCTTCTTTCCTTTGGCTTCGACCTGCGCCCCAGGGCGATACATGTCGTTGATGGTCAGGTTGGCCGCGCCCATCTCGCCCAGGAACTTCTCGCCAAGATTTCGGGCCGGGAGCAGGATGTAGCGCAGCGGCTTGCTGCCGCCGACCAACTCTTCGTAGATTTTGTCGGGCTCATCGGAATAGACTCGTCGCGCCAGTTCTGGCGAGGCGGTCTGACTGTAGGCCACCGGGGTTTCCGAGGTTTCGGCCAGGATGTTCCCCAGGTCCCAGGGCGCCAGCAGGCCGTACTCGCGCTCGGCGTCGGGTCGGCGAGGCCCCTGCACCTGCTTCAGCCACTGCGAAGCGGCCTCCAGGCCGTCGGTGTGCAGGATGATCTCCCGCGCGGTCTTGCGCGATAGCCACGGATGCTCCGAGCCGGGGAAGAACGGCACGATCAGCATGATCACCAGCACGGCTATGGAGGCGCCTCCCCAGGGCAGGCTGCCCAGGGCGTAAGCGGCGCTGAACGCCAGCATCGGCGGGGTGTAGTAGTTGAAGTCGTAGGTCTGCACCCAGAAGAAGACCAGACTTCCGCCGTACAGGATCGGCACCATGTTGGGCCAGAACGCCCGCTTCCAGAGCATCACCAGCGGGCCGCCCAGCGCCAGCAGCCAGAGCAGGCCGAACCAGCTTAGCAGCAGCGCCCCGCTGACCGGGGTGTGTTCGGCGATCTGGCGGGTGCGGGGAGAAAACATTTCGTTGATGGCCGAGTGGCCGGTGGGGGTCAGGTAAAGCAACAGCAGCGCTGCCGCCAGGGCTCCGAAGGCCGTCAGCGCGCGGAATTTCGTCGTGCGCCTGGCCAGCCAGACCAGGGGGATGTAGCCCAGCCCCAGAGCGGCGCTGGCCAGCAGAAAGATCTGCTCCGAGGTGCTCCAGATGACGGCCCACGGCAACAGGACTTTGGTGGCCACCACCGCGAGGAGCATGCTCAGGCCGTAGAACGCACCTTTCTGGGCCAGTTTGGGGTCGTCATCGCGCTCTCTGGGCATCCAGGCGCGCACATAGAACACCGCTCCCGTAATCAGCAGGTGAAGCGGAGTTCCCGCCCAGCACAGGTAAAAATAGAACAGCGGGAGCATGGCGATCGGAGCCATCTTCTCGCTCGTCTCTCGCTGCAGAAGCCAGTCAAGGCCCAGGGCCACTAGCAGGGCCAGCAAGATCTCGGCGGCATGATGGTCGCCGTGCCCCATAGCGGCGATCGCTTTGAGCGGGCCGGGATAGAGCAGCATGAAGAGTAAGAAAAGGCTGGCACAGAGTTCGTTGGCTCGGCGCAGGATCCACCAGTAGCCGATCAGTCCCACAGCCAGCCAGCAGAGGGGAGAGACCCAGGCCAGGGTCATCTCCGGGCTGATCAGCCCGCCACTGAACTTGGTTACGCTCGCGGCGGTGACGTCGAAGAACCCCTGATTCAGGCCCGATTCGCCGTAGGGGAAGTTGGTTCGCATATCGTGGCGCACGACTTTGGGATAGTCGTCGAGCACCGCTTTCACCTGGCGCAGGTGGAAATAGGCGTCAGGCCCGATCAGGCGGGGCGTCTTGTCTGCGGGGAAGATGTACTCATAGGTCGGAACTGAAAGACAGGCCAGGGTCCCCAGGACGTAAAGTAGCACGACCAGGGTCCGCCGCGCCTTGACGGAGAGTCCCAGGAGCAGGGAAGGGGAGGAGGGGAGGCTCGCGGGGGCCGCCTCACCGGGTGTGGCGCTAGAGTCTTTCTTTTTTTTCTGACGAGCCATCGGCCGACCTCACACGGGGAATCCCCGCCCGGTTCGACCCCGGCGGTATCGCGGGGCTTCCCAGGCCAGCCCGAGGGTCCTCCCGCCAGGGAAGGCGAAGGGGGAAAGTTGACCGTCGAGTGCCATGGGCGTTATCCAACTTAGGTGCGGATAATACTACCCAGGGTGATAGGAGTCTTGGAATCTCGGCGAACGGGACAACCACTCTGATGACGGTCGCCTATTCCGTGGACGGAACGTCTTATAATACCTCCATCCCCGTGACGGTAGGAACCCCTGTTCCTGCCAGACTGGTCGCCTTCGGATCCCTCTCTGGTTCGCTGCGGCTACCTCAGGGCATCACCGGCTATCCGATCACCGCGTTCTCTGCCTACCAGAACGGGGTTCGCGAGCAGATCGTGTTCAACCAACCTGACATGTACGGTAACACTTTCACGTACAGTTTTGACCCGGGAACTACCGGTGCCGAGGTAGGGATAAGTAACGTCAGAGGTAACGTCGCCTACCTGATCTCCACCGAGGGAGCACAGGCAGGTAACGCCACGGTAAATGTCTATCTTAACGGTAGCAGCGAAGTGTTCGACTCGTTCACCTTCGAGGTGCTGCCCAGCAATGTCACGGCGGTGAACGTGGGCTTCGTCAACGCGGATCAGACCATCAACGTCAACCAGACGGCTAACTATAACATCGCCGTGACCTACTCGGACGGTACAACTCAGGACGTGACCACAGCTTGGCGCGTCGAAAATACGGATGGGACTGGCGAGGTTTCGGTTCTGTTCAAAGGAAACAACGTTGCTCGCGTCCACGAAGGGATTCTTCGGGGCCTGAGGGCGGGGACGGCGACCCTCAGTCTCGTCACAGCTCCGTTCCAAATCAGGATCCCCTTCTCTAACGACACCCCCCAGGACAACACGGTCCAGGTCCAGGTTCTTGAAAGGGACCCGTCCTTCGACTTCAACCCGGGCCCCTAATCCCACCAAAATGCTGGTTGAAGAAGGCCGCCCCGTTCGGGGCGGCCTTTTTTGTCGGGGCGCTCGACTTTGGTCGCTTCAGACAGGGCTTCCCCCTCTGCAGGAGTACATGGCGCGGGTGAGACTGCTTTTCTTGACCCCGTTCCCTCATCGCCCTCTCTATGGCGGCGCGGTAGTGCGTAATCACCATCTCGGGCAGTCGCTGGCCCGCCGACATCAGGTCTGGGCCAGTTTCGTGGGTCGCGATGGAGGCGACGAGTGGGCCGGCGAGGTGCCCCTCTCGGGAACGGGAAGAAAGGCGCTGTTCGACCCGGCCTTTTTGTGGCGGGCTTACAGGTTGATCAAGGAGCAGAAGATCGAAGCCATCGTCGCGACCTCGCTGATCGCCGGCTTGCACGGCGTGCTCCTCAAGCGACTGACCGGGCTGCCGTTCTGGATGGACGAGCATAACGTCGAGTGGCAGTGCAGTCGGCGCTACGGCCACCGAGCCTGGTGGCTGGTCTACCTTCTCGAGGCGTTTATCGTGGGCCAGGCCGACCATGTCACTTGCGTCAGCCCTGACGATCGGGAACTGATGGTTCGAAGCTTCCGGCTCGACCCTCGGCGGGTCGTGGTGGCTCCCAACGGAGCCGACCTGAAGGCGCTGAGGGCTCAGGGGGAGGGCGGTCGTCCCGAAACGCCCGTCCCCAGCGAGCGACGAGTGCTGTTTTTTGGAGTGCTCGACTATCCGCCCAACCGCGAGGCGGTGATCGCTCTTGCCGAAGAGATCGCTCCGCAGGCGCCGGCTCATGTTCGCTTCGTGATAGCCGGGGTCGGGGGCGAGGACCTGGCCTCCCGCTATCCTTTCCTACAGTTCGAGGGGTTCGTGGACGACATTCACGCCCTTATCCGCGACTGCGACGGCGTTATCGTGCCGCTCAAGGCCGGTGGAGGGACGCGAATGAAAATACTCGAGACCGTGGCCTGCGGGCGTCCCGTTCTGAGCACGACTCTGGGCGCCGAAGGTCTGGACCGAGAGGCGCTGGGACCGGCCCTGACGGTCAGCGACAAGGTCGACGAGATGGTCGACTGGCTATCAGCGCTGCCTCATCGAGAGACAGCGCGCACGGGTGTTCGGTTTGAGGAAACCTACGACTGGGAAACCATCTGGGATAGAACTTCACCCTTATGACTCTTGTATCGATTATCATTCCGACCCATAACGACGAGGCCTGTATCGAGCGGACCGTACTCTCCATGCATGAACAGGCCTGGGACGATCTCGAGATTCTCGTCATCAACGACGGATCGACGGATTCTACTCCGGAAATCCTCGAGCGACTGAGCTTGACCGTTCCTAACCTTAGGGTCTTCCACGTCCCTACCAAAAGCGGGGCAGCTACCGCCCGCAACGTCGGTTTCCAGAACGCTCGAGGTTCGATCCTGGCGCTCATCGACGGCGACATGTGGGCTCCTCCTGAATGGGTGCCGACTCTGGTCGCTCCGCTGCTGTCGGGCGAAGCCGAGGTCACCGGCGGCCCGGACCGCGTCCCCCCGGACTCGCCGCTGGTCAGCCGCTGCATCGGATACTCCATGGATTCTCTGCTGACCAACGCCGGGCTACGCATGGGTGATACCAAGCTGGTGCGTTATCTGCCGGGTACGGGAAACATGGCGATCACTCGTCCCGCTCTGGACCGAGCGGGCGACTTTGACGAGAGCTTCCATGATACGGGCGAAGACAAAGAGTGGCTTCATCGCGTTAGCGAGGCGGGAGCGCGTTGCCTTTACCTGCCGCACGCGCTGGCCTGGCACGAGCGGCGCCCCGACCTGCTGCTGCACGCTAAGAAGCAACTGCTTAGTGGACGCCGACGCTTTGATATCGTACTGCAGGATCGACAAGCGTTCGAGATCCCGCATTTCTTGCCGGCTTTGATTCTGCTCTTCCTGGCTTTTGCCCCGTGGTGGGGGCCGTTGCGCCCCTTATGGGCCCTTGTGGTCGTAGCGGGGGCTACCCTGGTCCTTGTCGACTGCGCACGCGGGGCCCGTCAGATCGGCGACTGGAGAGCCTTCCCCGTGTTGCTGGTGAGCTCGCTTTCGATCCCCGTCGGATATGGACTGGGGGTTCTGCTCAGGGCGGTTGAAAAACTGTTCGGCGGCCGGTCTTCGTGATCCGAACTTTCTGGAGCCTGATCCAGCCTCGCGCCAGGGGCCGCTTCGTGGCCCTCGCTATCGCTGTGCTGGCGGGCGGCTTTGTCGAACTGGCCGGTATCGGCGCGGTCGCCAGTATGATGCAACTGGTTGGGAGCGGGGGGAAGATCGCTCCCACCGGGCCCCTCGGTCTAGCGCTGAGCTGGCTTGGGGTAGACACCCCCGAGGGCCGACTCAAGACGGGTCTCCTGCTCAGTTCTGCCATTCTGGCCTGTGTTCACGGGTTCACCGCTCTCAAGTCGTTTTTGCGCAACCAGTTTGTCTGGCTACAAGACAAGGAAATCACCTCTCGTCTGTTCAGCGCGACGCTGGAACGCCCGTACTCCTGGTTTATCTCGAAGAACACGGCCGAAGTTCAACACGTCTTACTCTCGGGTGGAGTAACTCAGGGCGTCATCAACGGCGTTCTGGCGGTCGCGGGCCATCTGTCGGTGGCTTTGACGCTGTTCGCGGCCATGGTCTGGGCCGATCCGACGGTCGCCGCCGTTGGGCTGGTGGCGGTTGCCATCGCGTACAGCATGGTTCGACTCGGCACCAACCAACTGCTGGGGGTCCGAGGGCGTGAGGCGCACTATGCCGATCGTCAGCGGCGGAAGATAGCCCAGGAGGCGCTGACCTCGATCCGCTTCGTCAAAACGACCGGGCGGGAGAGTTTCTTTCT
This sequence comes from Vulcanimicrobiota bacterium, assembly GCA_023447635.1. Taxonomy (GTDB): domain Bacteria; phylum Vulcanimicrobiota; class Xenobia; order Xenobiales; family JADMJV01; genus JAEXNA01. The sequence goes on from JAEXNA010000044.1 coordinate 10,802, forward strand.
CGACCAGTTCACCGGGTACAGCGAGCGCGCTTCTCGAGGTATGGTGTATCATGCCGTCTACGTCGATTTCGTTCGCTCGTTTCTGGAATGGGTCACTTTCACGGGAATTCTGTCCCTCTCGGTCTCCTTGATCCTCAAGACCTCGGATTTCGACGCCTTGCTGCCGCAGTTGACCTTGTACACCATGGCCACCTATCGAATCGTACCCGCCGTGCACGAACTGTTCGGCCTGTGGTCACGACTTCGCTTTGACTCCGTCCATCTCAAAGACACGGTAGAGATGCTGGAAGCCCCGGCTCTGGGTCAGTCGGCCGAACAGAGGCCCGTCGAGGGGTTGGATTCCAGTTCGCACTTGCTCAAGTTCGAAGCGGTCGAGTTTCGCTATCCCGAAGGCGATCGTCAGATCCTCGACAAGGTCGATCTGGAAGTCGGCCGACGCGAATGGATAGGGATCGTCGGTTCGACCGGTGCCGGTAAGACCACCATGCTCGACCTGATGTCGGGCCTTTCGACCCCGACGGGGGGACGGGTCGTGGTGGGGACCACGCCGCTTGCCCCCGAGGTGATGGAGGATTGGCGGAAGCATCTGAGCGTCGTTCCCCAGGAAGTCATCTTGCTCGACGACACTCTGATGCGTAACGTGGCCTTCGGCTCGAGCGAAGAGGAGATCGATCGGGAGAAGGTTCAGACCGTCTGCCTGGCCGCCGGTTTGGCCACTCTGTTAGAGAACCTACCGCAAGGCCTGGAGACGTCTCTCGGAGAGCGCGGACTGAGGTTGAGCGGAGGAGAACGGCAGCGCGTCGGCATTGCCCGCGCGCTCTATCGCAAACCCGACCTGCTGCTCCTCGACGAAGCGACCTCGGCCCTGGACCAGGCGACCGAAGCCCGCATCGTGACCACTCTGCGCACCCTGGCGGAAAACTGCACCCTGGTCACGGTGGCTCACCGCCTCTCGTCGGTCAAACCGTGCGACCGGATCCTGGTCATGGAAAACGGCCGCATCGCCGCCCAGGGCACCTACGACGAACTCGTCGCCACCAGCGAGACGTTCCAGAAACTAGCTCTGGTCGGGGGCGTCCCGTCCTGAGCTTCGGTCGGTGAGCTGGCCCAGCAAGGCTTTGTCGGGATCCAGTTTCAGTCGGAGCTTCAGAGCTCTTACGGCTCGCCGAAGCAACTGTCGGGGCCACAGATAGAGCGCGCAGGTGCTGTCCAACAACGGGTAAAGCAGGGGCGGCGTGTAGTAGTAAGCCAGAGGGTGGCCGCTAGCTCCCGCGCTGACTTGCCAGTCGCTGAGCCAGGGCTGTCTCGGCAAAGGAAGACGAGAAAGCGGGCTCCCCTTCGCCGACGAATCTTTCGGCGGTAGCCAGCTACCGGCGAAATGGTGAAGCGCGCTGGGCCTGACCCAGTAGTTCGGCAAGCACAATACCCAACTCGGATAAAGTACGATGTCAGCGCCTCGCCCAGGATCTTGCGAAGAGTGCAGGACCTGGTAGCGGTCCTTCGCGAGGGCCCCCCAGCGGTCTATGAGGAGCTTCGATACGATGGAAGTGTTGGTCAGAAACAGGAGGCTCGAGTTGGTGAGGTCGACGGAATCATAGTAGGCCAAGCATTCTTCGATCCACGGGTGCCCGCTGACGGCTCCGAAGCACTGCGGATTGAAGGCGCTCAGGTGGGTATTCATTCGTTCGACTCCGCTGAAGGCCGAGTGTTCGAGGAACCTGTCGAGTGGCCCGAACAGTTCGACGTCCACGTCAAGATAGACTCCGCCTTGGTGGTACAACACCCACATTCGAACGTAATCAGCGAGAAACGCCCACTTCTTCCGGTGGTACATTTCTGCAGCGAAAGGGTGGGAGGCCGGATCAAAATTGGATTCGTTCCACTCGACGATCCCGTAGTCGGGAAGCCACTCCCGCCAACTCGCGATGCAACGCTGAATCAACTCGTTCTTGGGACCTTCTCCAAACCAGCAGTAGTGTATCGTTTTAGGAATCGTGGCTCTCAAGATTGCTTAGCCTTTCGGTCATCACGGTAATATCGCCTCATTCTTGCACCGAGATCCTTCCGTACAGCCGGAATCGCACGCGCCGACGATTTATGCCTTCGCAAGCTAGAGCCACGGGCCCTAATACAGCTTCTCGCCCTTTGGCCGGACGTCATGCTCGGACGGGCGGCCCCGTCGGATCATGCAGGGCGCCTCGGCCTACGACGAAGGATCAAAAAGGAACCGGCAGTGAGAACTCGCTCGCCGGCCCTCTCGATCCAGCGGTGGGTTGGATGTCTGGGGTAGGCTGCTCTGATGTTGGCGCCTTCCAAGATTGTCGCTATTTTTTTGTCTTCCTGGAAATCGTCGTAGACCAGCTCTACGGTATGAGTTTCTCGAAAACGTTGAGCGATTTCCCCGACGACGCCGTCGACATAGAAGGGGTGCACCTCTACCACGAGGTCGGCCTCTTTTTGCCAGGGATATCTTCCCGGGTCGAGGAGTTCGAGTTCGGCACCCTCGCAGTCTACGAACAAAAGATCGGCAGGCCCATTCCAATCAGCCATCGTCTGCGCGCAGGCAAGGTCTCGGACCTCTGGTTTTGGCATCCGGTTGATTTCGAACCAGCTAAGAATATGCGGATGATAGCTGGCATCTATTTCGAAGACGGTGATCTTTCTCGGCCGGAGCAAGTAAGACAGGCCAGCGGCGTAATATCCGTTATTACCGCCGACGACCACTACGCCCTGATAGGAACTGTTCAGGAGGCTGGAAAGAACGGGATGAAGGCAGGACTCATAGAGTCCCAAGAGCTCACTCAGTTGCAAGCGACCGTAGAGCGAGCGGGGAATCTTCATTCCAGAGAACGGACCGTAATAGACCTCTCCACCGAACCTCTTTTCCAAAGTGAGTCGCCAATCATCATTTGGGGCTGCCTGAGGAAAGGCTTTATAGAACCACGCTCCCGCCACAGGTCGAATCGTAGCTATGAGATGGCAAATTCGCTCAGTCATCGTCAAATGAGAAGTCTTCCTAACACTCGAAATTTGATGTTTCTTGCAGCGGCCCTTATGAAGCGTTTCGTTTCTGCCGTTGTACCGAACTTTTCTGGCCATAGGACTGACGGAAGAAGAGTAAGGGTCAAAAGCCTTGCTGCGACGCGAGGCGCGAACGGCCACTTTGTAAAGAATAGTTCCTTATATGGCTGTTGGAATTCTAGTCTTGCCTTTATCAAGAGGGCTCGCTCATCTTCGATCAGCGAGCCTTCGGGCTCATCGTTCGTGCTGGCCAATCTGGGGTAGGCACAGAACATCGTCTTCCATTGGTGGATGGGAAAAGGCCAGTCCGCCACGTCAGAGATAGGAATCGCCTCCCTCCAAAGCCTGGCTGCCACGTCGCTGGTCAAGTAGTAACAGGCGGTTGTCGATGCTAACTCCATGGGTCGGTAAAGTCTTGTCCCGCCTGCCAGCGTCTTGCTCGGCCCTCGCCAGGCGTAGAGAGGAGGGTAAACCAACGACACGAGACCGACCCCGTCAAGACTGGTGAAGTCCCCACCCCTGATGAGACGCACGAGTTCAGGACTGAGAGTAACATCATCTTCGAGAACAAAAGCATTGGGAATCTGCTCATCGATCATCTTTCTGTAAATCAGGGCATGCGATAGGGCGCATCCCACCTCACCTGGGGTGAGGGGTGTACCGTACTTTCTCCTCGCTTCCGAATGCTCGGGGTCGACGTACTCTAGAAGGTGAGGCGAGAGCTGTTTTCCGTCAACGGCCTCGAAAAATTCGAATTCTAACTCCGCCTTCCGTAGCCGGTCGGTCATGACATCTCGCCTTTCTAAAGAGCGGGCGAGACTTACTACGAAGATCCGGGCTTGTTGTTCAGGCATATAAGTTTGCTTGGGCGAAGAGAAAGTGGTCCGAGGAGTTCGAGCCGTCGCGGCGGTTCTTTTGAAGGTCAGGCTTCACGTTCGCCCACGAAGGGTTCCGTCGAAGAATGGAAGGGTCGTCTCGCTTTTCTGCATTTGTTCGTAGTCGTCCAGGCAAGCGTGAAACGCCTGGCAGAAGTGTTCGCGAGTATAGAGGTCCTTTCGATTCTGCTGAGAGGCGAGCAGTCGAGACTCGAGTGCGGGGGAGCGCAGGACACGGTTGAGCTTTTGGACGGCTTCATCGACGGTGCGGAACTGCAGTTCGGACTCCTTGACGATCTCGGTCTGACCGCCCTGGTTCCTTACGGCGGTAAGACACCCTCCCAGGACCATTTCGGCAATGGCCATACCGTAGGATTCCTCATGAGAAGTATGTAGTCCGAATTTGTGACTGGCAATCGCCGCCTCGATAGCGGAACGCGGGGCGTTGATATGGACCTCGAGCCACTCGGGATGACGGTCAGCCAGGGCTTGGATGAGATCGAGTTGGCTTTGCTGGTCGGGGATGATATAGGCCGAGAGCCCGACATCATGACCGAGTAGCCGAAGTCGACTCACAATCTCTATAGCGTCGTCCCATCCTTTGTCCGCATTGGCTCTCGCCAGACTCAAGAACCAGGGGCGGGGCGCCGCAGCCCTCGGAAGCGAGACTCCCACCGGGGGTGGGAAAAGGACCCGCTCCGGGTTTCGCTGGTAAACCTTGGTAAATTCCTGGCCGGTGTAGATCGAGTTCGCTGCGGTCCAGTTGGCTCTAATCCGGCGTTCATCCCAGGGGGCCAGCCAGTCGCATAGTCCTCTATAGAGCGCCAATGCTTGGTTTTTCCAAAGGTTAGGGCTCCTTACATAGTTCTTGAGCTGGATCTCGCTTTCATGGTTTCTGGGCGCTGTCTGCAGGTACTGAAAGGCCACATCGGGACCAAGGTCCAAGTCGTTGAAAGCGGATATGCAGAAGCGATAGCGGCCTCGCAGGCGTCGTGCCTGCCGAATGAAGTAACGTAACTGCCACAGCTGGTGGGGTTGGCCCAAGCGCTCAAGATGGGCCGAGAAGTACCAGCGGGCTTGTACGACCTGAAGCGCACTCCTAGTTAATGCCGTGCCGCTGGCTCGCTCTAGAGCCTCCAGGTCAGGCCTGTCGATGGTGACCGCCGTGACATTTCCACGCTCCAGCAGACACTGTAGCATCCAGGCGGCTGTGAATTCAGCCCCGCCAACGGGGCGAAGCGTGGGGTAAACGAAAAGGTAGTCTCGCATGATATGGGGCGAGGCTGTGCAAAGGACCGCCTAGTCTCTTCAGACTCTTTACTGGACCAGCGGCCGATCGTCCTCCAGCGTGTCTCGGAAAGGGGGGCTATCGTGCTGGCCCGGAGGTCAGGTCGGCTCGGCCGCGCTGCTAGTTTCCTACCAGACTCCCTAGCAGCTCGCCGTGAGAGCTCTTGATATCTACTGGTAAGGTCGTCGATGTCCTCCCCTTGATTTTAAGCCAGAGTTTTCCCCAGTAAGCGAAGCGGAAGCGACCGGAGGACTCTTCGTAGCACGACCAGCGCTTCTCGCCAGTCGCCGAAGACTTGGGGCCACAAGAGGCAGGGGAGAAGGGTGAAACTGAAGACCCTTCCCAGCCGCTGCTGCGGGATCGACCAGCTTTCTAAGGCGTAACGATGTTCAAGTTTCTCTCGCCCCTCGGTTTCCAGGTTCGTACGTTCTTCGTGAATCAGCGATGACGATGGCTCAAGGTCGGTCGAGACAGGACGAGGATAAATGCAGAACGTCGTGGGCCAGAGGTGGATGGGCGCCGGCCAATCGGCCACGCAAGAGACCGGCAGCGCGTGGGACAGCAGACGTTGGGCCGATTCCAGTTTGATGAAATAGCCGACCGTGTGCCAGGGATGCTGGGCAGGTCGATAGGCGCGGTAGCGGCCGCCAACTCGTCGGGAAAGGAGCGACCAGGCTCGGAGCGGCTGGTAGTAAAGTGTAGCAAGCCCGATTCGGCTGTCGGCTATTAGAGACGAAGAGCGCACCAGGTCGGCAAAATCGTCGCTGGGATAGGAGTCATCTTCCAGGACGAAGGCGGCTGGAAGTTGCCGACTCACAATGTCCCGCATCAAGAAAGCATGAGAAAAGGCACAGCCGATTTCTCCAGCCGAAAGCTTCCTGCCGAGGAGTTGCTTGGCCGAGCCGAATTCTGGATCGACCTGGTCCTCGAGATGGCTGGGCAGGTCCCGACCGTCGATGGCATCAAAAAACTCGAACTGTAACCCTAGCTCTCTCAATCGAGCTGCGATGGTTTGATGCCGCTTCGTTGAGCCAGGAAGGCTGACGACAAAGATAGGGGTCTGCCCCGCCACAAGGACGTCGCGAGTGGCTTCGGCTTGGCGCATGTCGACCGCTTCTGGAAGAGGTAAGGCGGCGCCTCCTCTCGATCTAAGGATTCAGACGCCAGCGTTGGCGGAGGGTTGGCTCCGGCGCGGCGATGGGGTAGACGTAAATTGGGATGGAGTTGGGTAATTTGCCAGGACTCGGAACGGCCGTCATCAATCGCTGGCCCGTAGCAGATGTTTATCAGCTGGGGCTGAGCCGTCACGCTCCGGCCATCCTGAAGACGGTGGCCCGAGCCATCCCAACTTTTGCCTTCGCGGCCCAAACCTTGAGCGAGCTGGCTGGCTCGGACTGGGCCTTTCGAGAGCTGGATTTCCGACCTCTGGAGGGGTTTCGCGCTTGCAACCCCTCGATCACGAGGCACGGTGGGGCACTGTTCTGCTCGGTCCGCACCTTCGAAGGGCAGCCCAGTGGCATCGTGAACCGCAACTTCCTCCTCGAACTCGACCAGGATGGCGGTGTTACGAGCTCCAGCGAACTGCTCTGTCGTCAGGGTCTGCCGAACTCTGCGTACCACGGTCCTGAGGATGTTCGCCTGTTTTCCTATCAGGGCGAACTCTGGGGAAGTTTTACCGTGGCTGACCATCATCTGTCGGGCCTGGGTCAGATCGGCCTGGCGAGGCTCGATAAGCACGGCTTTGGCGATATTGTGGTCCAAGACTTCGGAGGCTATCGGCTCCAGAAAAACTGGATGCCCTTTGTGGATAACGAAGGGTTAGGCTGGATTTATCAGTGCGACCCGACGATCGTTTTGCGCTACCACCATGGATTGGGGCAGGCGGTCGAGTGGAAGCGCTGGCAGCCGTTCTGGGCCCTGGATGGTCAGCGGGGAGGCTCTCAGCTCGTCCCCTGGGACGACGGCTGGCTCTGCGTCACTCACGAAACGATTCACAGAACCCGCCGCTTCTATCTGCACCGCTTTATGCGCATGGACGCGAACTTTGCCGTGACCGGACTCTCTCGACCGTTCCACCTCGTTCGTCCTGGCGTCGAGTTCTGCTCCGGACTTTGTCGCAGGAAGGGGGGAGAGTTCTGGCTCAGTTTTGGGCTGGCCGATAGCCAGGCGATGCTAGGGGTTATCAAAGAAGAAGCCGTCCGACGTCTCCTGATGGATTGCCCGCCCAGTGTCGAGTTGGGCACCCCAGTTCTGGGTTACGACTATTGGAAAGGGCGACTGGGGCTCTAGCGCTCGGGTTCTCCGTTCTGATAGTCGGGTTCACGGAGGGCAATGGGGCGTAGGGTTTCGCCCGACTCCAGACGGTCGACCAGGGCGTGCAGGTCGGCAAGAAAGGTCTCGCGGGTAATGTTGGCGCGGTTCTTGGCCTGGTCGGCTAGGAGCGTCCGTCGAAGGGATTCGTCCGTAAGCACAGCATGGATTTTCTCTACGGCGTCGTCGACTTCGGTGTATCGAGTTTCATGCTGAGGCACGATCTCGACCTGTCCGCCTGAGTCGTGGACGAAGGTCAGGCAGCCGGATAGCACCAGTTCGGCGACCGCCATCCCGTAGTGCTCCTGGACCATACCGTGGATAGCGTACTGGTGCTCGACGATCAGGCGGTCCAGCACCTCGCGCGGCTCGTTCAGATAGAGGCGCAGCCAATCGCTATGCTGCTGTTCTAGCTGCTGTAGTTCGACGAGCAGTTCGGGGTCCTCACGGCTGCCCGCCAGGGAAAGTTTCACCTCGTGTCCTAGTTCGCGAACACGGCGGATGATCTCGATGAGCTTCAGCCAGTTTTTCGTTCGTTCGATTCGAGCGATCGAGATGAAGTCGGGTCGACGCAAAAGCGGGTCCGAACTCAGCGGTCTTCCCAGCGGCGGGGGGTAGAGCACGGCATGGGTCGGAACGTTCACCAGGCGCGCCAGCGCCCGTCCCGTCCAATGCGAGTTGCAGACGGTGATATTTTTCTGGATGCGCCCGAGGTCGTGGGGGGATAGTCGCCGGCAGAGCCAGAGGTAAAGCGGCCAGATTCGGACCAGCAGCGGGCTGTCGGGCCAGGCACAGGGCGGCTCGCCAAAGACGCCTTTAGGCTGGCTGGGATGGTGTACGTACTGCACCGAGGGAGGGCCGAGATCGAGTTCGTTGTAGGCCGAGAAACAGTGTCGATGGCTCGAACGAAGCGCCTTGGCTGCCCGCTCCAGCCAATAGACTCTCAGCAACCGGTGGGGGACCCTCAGGCGAAGAAACAGCTTGCGGAACAGCGGAGCAACGATCTGCGTGTGGAGGTTAGGGTGACCCTCGAGTGAGGTGCCGTAGTAGCGGTCGATTTCGGCAAAGTTCGGGGGGTCCCAGGTCAGAACGGTCACCTGGCCTCGGGACACGAGCGCCTGGAGCATCCAGTTGGCGACGCCTTCTCCGCCTCCGGGCGGGGTAAGGAAGGGCTGGACGAAAAGAAAGTCTCTCATGATATCTCCTAGCGGTCGGCGTTCATCCCGGAGCACGGTCGACCTGGTCCAGCAGGCCCTGCACGATGACGTCGAATTCGCGCACGAAGCGCTCTTTGGTCAAATGGTCGCGATGCTGTTGCTGATGCTGCCATAGCTCCGCGCGAAGTTCGGGTTGGCTGAGAACGGCGTGAAGCTTCTCGACCGCATCGTAGACGGAACCGTATCTCATGCGGGGGTCCGTCACGATCTCGGTCTGGCCTCCATCGTTGGGAACCATGGTCAGGCAGCCGCCAAGAACGAGTTCGGCGATTCCCATACCGTAGTGCTCGTCCTTCATGCCGTGCAGCCCGAATTCGTGAGTGAGCAACTGCTCTCTCATCTCATCCCGATCCAGGTCGGTAAGGACGGTCAGCCAGGGTCGTCCGTCCTGGGCCAGGTCTCGAAGTTGCTGTACGTAGGCTGCGAACTGGGGCTCCAGAGAGCCGGCCAGGGTTAGCCCGACGTCGTGACCGCGGCCCCGCAGTCTGTCGATGATCTCTACGAGTTTGAGAAGCTCCTTGGCGGGAGCGAGTCGACCGATGGTGAGGAACCTTGGGACGCGTCGCGAGTGGTCGTCCAGTCGCTCGGAAAGTGCCGGTGGATGCAGAACGCGATAGTCCGATCCAGGGTAGACGCGGTCCAGCAGACGACCGGTCCAGGCCGAGTTGACCAGAGTCACATTGCGAGCCCGACGCCGCCAGCGAAAGTCGGCCAGCAAGGTGCAGAGCTGGCGATAGACTCGGAGCGCCTGCTTCAGCCAGCGGTTCTCGTTCCAGTGAGGCGGAGCGTCCGGCCGGGGAAAGTAGTTCCAGGGAAAGTGGACGTACTCTACGCACGGCTGCCCAAGGTCGACTTCGTCATAGGCCGAAAAGACGAGGTCGAACGAGGCGGCTTGCTTTCGGAACTCTCGGGTGATCAGTAAGGTCTGAAGAAGCCCTGTCGGGCCGGGTAGTCGACTTACGATATCATTGACGGCGGGAGAGTGGACCACCGAGCGAACAGGAAGCTGGGCCAGGTTCGTGCCGTAATAATCGTCGACCGAGACAGCGTCGAACGGTTCTGCCGTCAGCAGCGTCACCGGGCCTCTTCTGGCCAGCGTGTCCAACATCCAGGCCGCTACTCCGTTACCGCCGCCCGGCGGCGCGAGGCTCGGCTGGGCAAAGAGAACTGAGGGGGCGGCCTCGCTGGCGCTGCGGTAGGTCTTGCCGTCTCGACGAGCCGTCAGATAGCCGTCCACCAGGGCGTTGAATTGGGCTACAAATCGCGCCTTCCCCAGATGGTCGCGGTGGGCTCTCTGGCCCCGGAGAAGTTCTGCTTCCAGGGACGGGTCGTCGAGAACTTGCTTCCATTTCGCGACGGCGTCGCCGACGTCGCGGTAATGCAGGCGGGGGTCGGTGACGATTTCGATTTGACCTCCGCTGTCGTGCACCATCGTCAAGCAGCCGCCCAATAGCAGCTCCGCGACGGCCATACCGTAGTGCTCTCCCTGCATCCCATGTAGCCCATAGCGATGAGTTCGCATCAGCTCCTGAAGCTGATCTCGAGAGAAGTCGAAAATCACCTCGACCCAGGGGCCCGCCTGACGAGCCCGTAGTTCGACGGCAAGGCTATAGCCCGGGTGGTTGCGCGAGCCCGCCAGGGTCAAGCCCACGTCGTGACCCTCTCGCCGCAGCCCCTCGACGATGTCGATAAGCTTCAGCCACTCCTTCTCGGGAGAGCAGCGACCAATGGACAGAAAGCGTGGCAAGCGAGGTTGCCCATCGTCTTCGACTGGCTCGGCCAGGGCCGGGGGATGCAGGACGACGTGGTGAGCCCCGGGGTAAACTTCGGCGCTCATTTTCCCTGTCCAGGCCGAGTTGACCAGAATCAGATTGCCGCGCCGTCCGGCCGGGTCGAATTCGGACAGCCGTCGGCAGAACCAGCGGTACCCCAGCAGACCCGCCTTGAGGATCGGGTTGCTGTCCCAGCCGGCCGGTGTATCGGGTCGGGGAAAGTAGTTCCAGGGGAAGTGGGTGTATTCGATACAAGGCACTCCCAGGTCCAGCTCGCCGAAGGCGGAGCAGACCAGTTCGTAGTCGCGCGCATAGCGTCGGGCTTCCCGCATCAGCAGGTGAACCCTCAGAAAAGCGTTAGAGAGCGGCAGCCGTTCGACGAAGTCGAGGAGTTTGGGACGCACGACGACATTCGTGACCGAGCGCTGGGCGAGCGTCGTTCCGTAATAACGATCGACCTCGTGAAGGTCGCAAGGCTCTAGCGTCAGCAGGGTGACCGGACCACGGGCGGCGAGAGCTTCCAGCATCCAGGCGGCTAGCCCGCAGTCGCCGCCGGGCGGACGGAGATGGGGCTGGATAAAAAGTGTCGATGGAAAAGGCATAGCTGTCGGTATGGAGCGCCTTCACAAAAGGGGAAGCCACGGACTCCTGGCCTTCCCGTCCGCTGATTGTTGGCCTGCTTTTTTCGGCAAGGCCTTGAAGATCATCGGCAAACGCACGACTCTGACGTTGGTCGTTAGGCTGTCGGCACTACAGACAGAGGCGCCTTCAGGCGCGACTGGACCAGGTCGCCAAATTCTTGCAAGAAGCGCTCGCGCGTCAGCGTGGCGCGACGCGCTTGTTGACCGGCCAGGAGTTCGCTCTTTAGCGCCGGGTCGCGAAGAACCTTGTCCCACTTCCCGACGGCGCTCGCGACCGAGCTATACTGCATTCTCGGGTCGGTCACGATTTCGATCTGGCCGCCGTCGTCGGGGACCATCGTCAGGCAGCCTCCGAGCAAAAGCTCTGCGACCGCCATACCGTAGTGCTCATCGCGCATTCCGTGCAGCCCGTAGTCGTGGGTAAGCATCAACTCTTCGAGTTCCCGATGAGAGAAATCCTTGACCAGACGGAGCCAATCCCCCGCGTCGGCTATACGCTGGCGCAACGCCTTCTCGAACTCGACGTTGTCATGCGACCCAGCCAGGGTCAGTCCGACGTCATGACCTCTTTGGCGCAGCGCCGAGACGATATCGATCAGCTTGAACCACTCTTTGCTAGGACAGAGCCGGCCGATGGAGAGAAAGTCGGCCCTGCGTCGAGAGCGGTCGTCGTCGAGCGCTCTCGAAAGGGCTGGGGGATGAAGCACATGGAAATCGGCCACGGGATAGCGCTGGCGAAACTTTGCCCCCGTCCAGGCGGAATTGACGAGGGTCAGGTTCGCCGGTCGGCTCACGGATCGGAAGCCAGACAAACGACAGCAGCCCCAGTTATAGAGTTTCGCGACCGGACCCAGCAAGGAGCTTTTGACCCCCCCTTGCGGCGCCCCCGGCCTCGGATAGAGGTTCCAGGGGTAGTGGATGTATTCGACGCAAGGTTGTCCAAAGTCGACCTCGTTGAAGGCCGAGCAGATCAGGTCGAAGTTGCGTTCCCGGGCCAGGCGACGGCCGGCGCGCATGACGAGATGGATTTTCAGCAGACTGGCAAAGTTGGGGAACCTCTCGAGCAGACGGAGCAAGAATCCATCGATCAGAACCGTCTCCAGGCTCCTCCCTGTCAGGGAGGTGCCGTAGTGCTGGTCGTTGACTGCGGGGTCGAACGGCCGGCCGGTCAGCAGGGTCACCTGGTAACGCGCTGCCAGATGGTCGAGCATCCAGGCGGCAACCCCGGCCGCCCCGCCGGGCGGCCCCACGTCTGGTTGCACGAAAAGAATTCTAGGGTTCATTAGTTTTTTGTGAAGTTTTCCTTGTGGGCTCGTTGTCCTCTCCCGCTCGGGCTTTTAACGTTTCCGTGATGGTTCTGAGACCGAGCGGGGTTACTGTTAACCCAAGAAGACCAGACGGAAAGAGCAAGTGAAATGAAATACACCTTCAGCACCAAAGACATCGGATTCAACACCAACTCCGCCCAGATCGAAGCCTACCGCAGAGCTCTGGAAATCCGCCAGATCGTGCTCGAGCGCGAAGGCGTCAACCCCCGTCTGGCCCGCCGTCAGCGCGAGACCTTCTGCTGGGAGACCCCGCTGAGCAACGGCTGCCTCGAGATCGAGACCGTCACCATCGACCAGAACTCCGGCACGGTGACCTACATCAAATCCGAGATCGCCCAGGCCTGCTAAGCTCCGGCCTCTCCAGAAAAGTTCGTCGTTCGTCAAAAAGCCCGGTTCGCTGCTAGGGCGTGTCATCAATTGGACTTTCGTTGCTACACGAAGAATATTTTCGTCCTCCAGGAGTGAGATTCGCCGCCTAATACCAGGTGTATTTCAGAAGAATGTCGCTTCTGGAGGGCGGAAATAG
>JAEXNA010000225.1 GCA_023447635.1 Vulcanimicrobiota bacterium
GAGCGATAGGGGTTTCTCCACCTGATTTTCAGGGAGATGGGCTGGACCTGAAATATGGAAAAGGCCGCTGGTCTACGACTGTAGATGCTGACCGGCAACCGAAGAAGGCGCTGAACTCGAAAGAGTCGGCGCCTTTTTCTATTCCCCGGCAGGCAGCATCGGACGAAGCGCCCCCTACCCCCCCGCGATCAGTCCGCTGTACGAGCAGATATCAGTCCGCACACCCGACTGATCCCGCTTCGCTCATTTCCCGGCGGGGACGGCGAGAGGGTGTGGCCTAGATTCGGAGCGCCTCGAGAGCTTCGACACTTGCCAGCCAAGAGAGCGCTCGCAGCTCTCTGCCAGGACTCCAGCCTGAGCGGCCACCAACGCGAGCTGAGCTTCGGACCGTAGGTCGTCCATATCATGAACATCCCTCGAACGAGACTAGAAACAAGCGCCGACGGAAAGCCGCCCCCTACTGTTCGACCTCTGGTATTCCCCGGTGGGGACGGCGAGCCGGGCGACCTCGGTCTAGAGATCGTCTGGCAGGCCCGCGAAGAGAGCGGCCATGTCGATGGTGACACCGTAGTCGGCCAGCGCCAGCTGATCGCCGGGGCCCAGGCTGGCTTCGAGTCGATAGCCTGGGCCGTCGAGGACAAAGAGCTCGAAAGTTCGAGCCGACGGGTCCAGCAGACCGTAGCGGCGGACCCCGTTGCCCTCGTAAAGGTGCAGTTTGACCGTGCGATCGCGCGTGGCCGTCGACGGAGAGAGGATCTCGATGACGACTTCGGGGACGCCTTCGATCCCCCGCCTAGTCACCAGGCTCTCCTGTCCCGGCGCAAGGTAGACCAGGTCCGGCTGAGCCGGCTCCGCGCCGGGAATGAGCAGATCGATCGGCGCGTTGAAGACCAGCCCTTTCCCCTCTAGCTCGAGCTGATAGAAGAGGAACTGAAGACGGCGGGAGAGGGTCTGGTGATAAGATGTGGGGGCTGGAGTCACGCACAAGAGGCCTTCGAGCACCTCGTAGCGATTCCCGTCATCAGGAAGCTGTCGGTAGTCCTCGTAAGTCCAGGTCTTATTTGCGAAAAGGGTCACGGCACCATTATAACGCGCCGCACTCACCAGGACAAAGCCCACCCCCATAGCCACAGTCGAATAGGAGGCCACGCGAGAATCTCGAACCGGCCCCAATGCGATTCCGACGTTTCGTAGCGACGCTCGTCTTTGCCCTGGCTCTGATCGGGCCCACGATAGCCGAACCAGCGGCTGACACTCGGGACTGGCTGATGCAGCGCGAAGAGTCTGCTGAGAAAGTCGCGGAGAGTCCCGTCCCGGATTCGGGGCCGCCTTGAAACTGTTGCGAGCGCAGTTTCCAGAACTGAGCATGAAGCGGCGGGCCCTGGCTGGCTCCTCCCCTCGCCAAGCTCACAGAAAAGAGACCGAGGCGCTCCTGGCGAAGGCCAGAGAGTTAGGACTCATCACCGAAGAGCGTCCCGCGACCGTTCGGATCTTTCCCGTCATTTACTGGGAACCGAACGAAGCCAGAGCGCTCCTTTCGACCTTAGTTCCTAACGCAAGGTATGCGGTCGAGTCGGGAAGCCTGGTCGCGCTCGGCAGCCCCAACGCTCTCGATCAGGTAGGCGAGCTCCTCTCGGAAATCGACCTGGCCGCTGACCAGGTCATGATGGATACCAGACTGGTAGAAATCACGCCCCAAGCGGATCGGGAGACCGGGCTCACCTGGATCACCAGGCCGAGCGACCACCCAGGGATCATCGCTCGACCTACAGAGAAAATCGAGGAACGGGTGAACGGAAAGCAGATCGGAAAGCCCAGGAAGCAGGCCGAGTCCAAAATTCGTATCGGTAGCTTTGCTCGGTGAAATCTCAGAGAGCGACGCCCCGCCCGGGGCATCCGGATAGGTCCGCTGGTCCCCTTGAAGTAGAGATGCATGAGGAATGGAGCCAGTGTCGGGGCGAGGCATAATGCTGACAGAGGCCGCAACGGCGAGGCAGAGACCTCCCAGGCCACGACAAGACGAATTCATGAGCCGATTGCCGCAGCGCGGTGAGAGGATTCAGATGATAGAACTGAATACACAACGCCCGTCCCGCCCTCTTACTGGCCTGGATGTGGAGCAGGAAGGCCCTCCGTAGACGGGGCCTTTTTGCTTTTCCCGGAGCCTCGAACCGCCGATTGTTGCGGCCGTGTTCCCGGGAGATGAACCTCGAAGGAGTCGGCGCCTTTTCTCCCGTTCAGCCAGCATCGGACAGAGCAGCCCTCTGCTCCCCCGGGATCCGTCCGCTGTGCGGACAGATATCAGCCCGCATAGCGGACGGATCCTAGCGAAGATTCACCAAACGAGTTCGATCTGGTAGCTGCGCAGGGCCTGGTCAGCGCTGAGCAGTCGGTGACGACCCTCCATCGCCTGGGCGATGAGCATCCGGTCAAACGGATCGCGGTGATGGAACGGCAGGTCCACCACCCGTCGCGCCGCCTCTGGTGTGATATCTAGCCATCCGATCGAATTTCGCATCAGGACATCTGCAAACTGGATGGACCAATCTGTGCTCAGCTCCAGTTTTCCGAGACTAGT
Organism: Vulcanimicrobiota bacterium; assembly: GCA_023447635.1. Taxonomy (GTDB): domain Bacteria; phylum Vulcanimicrobiota; class Xenobia; order Xenobiales; family JADMJV01; genus JAEXNA01. Next base: position 2,579 of record JAEXNA010000225.1, read on the forward strand.
TTTGATGCAGATTTCCCAATAGCTGGCGGCACTCAGGTAAAGCTCGCTTGAGGGGTCGAGAATAATCTCAGTGGCGACCTGGGAAAGCGGTCCCCCACCGACAATCCAGAGAAAGACATGCGTGTCCAGGAGAAAACTCAAGACATATAGTCCTCGAAATCCTGGAGCGGCGCGTTGAAGTCTTGTGCAATCCTTTTCACCGCCTGCGGATACAGACCGATCTGGCGCTGCGGTTTTGCCTCGGGCAGCGCCACCAATCGGACAACGGGCTTTTTGCCACGACTGATCACCACGTCCTCGCCCTGAAGAACCAGGCGGATCAGCTCCGAGAGATGGGTCTTGGCCTCGTAGACAGACACATTTTTCATATCACCATAGTAGTCTGGTCAAGCAGGTTGGTCAATCAAAGCCAGCCTCCTCGGCGGTTCGATCGCTAATCCGTCCCCCGTGGAGACGGGCCTCGCCTGCGGACTTTGATCAAGAGCGGGCTGTCTCTGGCCGCAGCTCTTCGACCATTTTCCAAGCCTGGGCCATCCTCAGTTCGAGGTCGGCTTCAAAGGGCGAGAGAAGCTCAGCGACGTCGAGGAACAGGGCGAACGCTTCCAGCGCCTCCTCGGACCGCTGTAGACCGTAAAGACAATAAGCCTTGGCCTCTACCCCCCAGGCGATGCGCATGTTCAGAGCGGCGGCGGTCTCGGCGTGAGCCAGGCCGTCGGCCCAGCGCTTTTCTCTGACCGCTAACTGGGCCAGCACCGCGTGGGCCGTCGCGTTGTCCCCTCCAACCGCCAGGGCCCGCAGGGCCGTCTCCTCGGCCTGGTCCCAGCGGCCAGCCACCAGCAGAGTCTCGGCCTTGTTGCCCAGCGCAACCCCCAGGTCAGCGGCCCGCGCAACCACCCTATTGTCGTGGGAAAGAGCTTTCTCGAAGTCTCCCAGCATACAGTGGTAGGCCGCCAGAAGATGGTGAGTTTCTTCGGCGTCGGGTTCGTGCTGCTCGAGCCAGGCGATGTCGCGCTGAACTTCCAAGGGCCGCCCCATGCAGAGCAGGGTCGTGATCCAGCCCTGTAGCGAGCCAGGCTCGGACTGGGAAACAGCGTGCTTGTAGCAGCGAGCGGCGTCGCTCATCCTACCGAGGTGGCTATAAATCTGGCCCATCCCGACAAAGCGGCCGGTCGAAGCCTGACCCTCGGTGCTGCGCTGGGCCTCGAGCACCTTCTCAACGATCATCGAGACCATGGAGTCAAACTCTTCCTCGCTGATCCCGAACGCCCGCGCGTTGCGAAAGCAGCGAGCCGACGCCAGCGGGTGGGTTGTGCTATAGTTCAGCCACCCGAGCCTGAAGTGCGCCAAACCCAGACACGGGTCGCTTTTCACGGAGAGCTCCAGGCAACGTCGCCCCATTTTCTGGTCCTCGCGGTGCAGCGCGAGAATCGCCAGGTTGTAGTAGGTCAGCGCCTCGACGTTGTACTCCATACCGAGCAGGCTCAGGAGGCTGGCCTTCTTCAGCCATGGGCGCTTTTGCACCAGGTCCAGAAAACGGCGAAAGTGGCTCTCCGCCTTCTCCCACTGCTTCTGTCGCATCGCTTCGACCCCGGCTCGGTACTCCTTGCGTAAGTAGCCCGTGACCAGCGTGGGAGAGCTGCCCAGGAAAAACACACCTATCATTCCCAGCGAGAGAGGATCCACAGTCAGCTCATCAGACCTAGCGGTCGACCTGGTTACCGACGCGCAGGCCCTCAGGGGGCATGGCGTAGGTGGTTTCTAGAGAGGTGGGAGTCAGGCCGGTAAGATGTTCGATGGGAGGTCTCTCTTCCGGGACTGGCTCCGTGGTATCGAAGCGAAAGTAGTGATAGGGTCCGGGGCGGTCGTAGCTGGACTGCACGACACGGGTGCCTGGGTCAAGTCCCTGGACGGTCTGCTGGTGATAGCCGCTGAGGATCACGTCGGTGACGCGCGTACCCGGGTTGACCTCGACCGTCCAAAGCGTAGGTTCATAGGCTGTGAGCACCAGCGCGACCGTTCGACCCGGCCGGTCGACCTGGACAAGGGCTTTCCCCGTTGGGTGAAACTTGTAGCTGTGGGTCGGGCCGCCGCCATAATCGCCTTCATAGATCCCCACGCAGTGCAGTTCGTCGGCCCGAACCGGAGGGTCAAGTTGGTAAGACGGAGAGCCTTGCGCGATGTCCCCTTCCGGGAGGGCTTCAAGACTCGCCGGACGCTCCGGCGGTGGCGATAGGTCAACACGCCGCTCGGGCTGATAGCGGGCCAGCACCGCCGACGCGGCAAGGATGGTTCCGAGAGCGAGCAAACTCCACTGGGAAAGCTTCATAAAGGAACAGTTCTCGGTCGTTCAGAGAAACCTTCGCTGCTCGGATGAGATGAAAGCGACTCGTCAGTCACGGCAGAATACCGCTTTTTCGAACCTCGACGCCCCGCTTGTTACAACCGTGTTTCCAGAATGTTAACATTGATGGTGAATTTGCTCAGGGTGTTGACACGCCATGGGGTCTCGAGTACCTTGCATTCACTCCAGTCACGGAGTCGCCCCGCAGAGCGAGAGAGATGCGGACGGGCCTATCGCCCCGCACGGGAAACGGTGAAAGAGATAGAGGTTGGGCACAGACCTTCGTGGTCTCGGAACTCTCACACGAGAGGAAAGAGCATCAGCAAGTGTCCCCCAGCGCCGATGGATGGAACAACCGCGGCATGGCTCGACAGACGCAGCCGGAACCAGTGATGGGGAACGGAC
>JAEXNA010000101.1 GCA_023447635.1 Vulcanimicrobiota bacterium
CGTCTGGGCCCAGTCGCCGGAACCCGACGAGCCGCCCCAGGAGCCAGTCGAGCTTCCGAAAACGGGGCTCTTCCGGCAGTGGGGGCAGCTAGATGATGGACCGCAACTGGGACAAGGCATCGGGCGACTCCTGACGGGGGCTTGGGCCGGGAACTCTCCTGGCTTAGAGCTTTTGTCTCTCTCTAACCCGATCTATTCCGCCTCGAAGCGAGAACTCTTCCCGCTTTGGGCTTTCCTGTCTCCTGGGCTGTCCAGCCTATTGAGCTGTCCAGCCGCCATCGATCGAGATGGCGGTGCCGGTGATGTTGGCGGCGGCCGGGGTAAGAAGGAACGCCACGGTGTCGGCGACCTGCTCGATAGAGACGAACTGTCCGGTAGGCTGCGCGGCCAGGATGACCTTGTCGATCACCTCTTGCTCGGTCATCCCTCGGGCTTTTGCGGTGTCGGGGATCTGCGCTTCGACCAGCGGGGTGCGCACGTAGCCAGGGCAGACCGAGTTGCAGGTGATGCCGAACTTGGCCAGTTCCAGGGCGACGGTTTTGGTCAGACCCTGCACGCCGTGTTTGGCCGCCACGTAGGCCGACTTGAAGGGCGAGGCGATCAGCGCGTGGGCCGACGCCAGATTGACGATGCGACCGCTTCCGGCCGCCTTCATGTCGGGCACGGCCAGGCGGGTTGTGTGAAAGGCCGACGAGAGGTTGATGGCGATGATGGCGTCCCATTTCTCGGTGGCAAAATCTTCCACTGGCGAGACGTGCTGGATGCCGGCGTTGTTCACCAGCACGGAAATCGGCCCGAGGTCGGCTTTGGCTTCGGCCATCATCGCCTCGATCGCCTTGGGGTCGCGCAGGTCGGCCGGCGCGAAGCGAGCTCGCCCCGTCCCGTGAGCCTGCAGCCCTTGAATCAGGTCCGAGACCTCTTCGGGAGCGATCAGCCCGTTGACGCTGACGTCGTACCCGTCCTTCATGAGTCGGACGGCGATCCCGTACCCGATTCCCGATGTCCCCCCGGTTACCAGTGCATGTTTCGACATAAGTGGTGCCTTTCTCGATGGGCGGGCGCGCCAACGCCCGGCGGATCTTCTAGACCAGTCCGGTCGTAGAGTAGATGGCGATGATCACGAACACCGCCAGAGTCTTGATGCAGGTCAAAGCAAAGATATCTCGGTACGACTGCCGATGCGTCATTCCGGTGATCATCAGCACGGTGATCACCGCGCCGTTGTGGGGAAGCGTGTCCATACCGCCCGAGGCCATGGAAGCGACGCGGTGCAGCACTTCGAACGGGATGTCCGCCGCGAGCGCTGCGGCCTTGAAGTTCTCGGACATCGCGGCCAGCGCAATGCTCATTCCGCCCGACGCCGAACCGGTGATACCGGCCAGCAGGTTGACCGAGACCGCCTCGTTGAGGAGGGGGTTGGAGAAGGCGTTGGCCAGAGTCGTCTTGACGATGGCGAACCCGGGCATCGCCGCGATCACCGCGCCAAAGCCGTACTCGGACCCGGTGTTGAGCGCGGCCAGCATAGCGCCGGCCACGGCCTTGTCCATGCCGGACTGCAGTTTCCCGCCCAGGCGTTTGAAGCCGATGGCCCCCGCCACCAGAAGGCCGCAGACCAGAGCGACCTCGATAGAGTAGATGCTGGCCTTCTCGCCCACGTGGACGACCAGGTCATCGGCGCCTTTGAGGAGTTTCGGGTCGATGCCGGACGGGTCGATGCCCAGTTGGGAGAGGCCCACGTCCTTGACGCCGGTCCCTTTGAGGTAGCGCAGGAAGAAGAAGTTGACCCCGGCCACCGTGAAGAGCGGAAGGAAGGCAAGGATTGCGGGCGGCAGGTCGGCCTGCTCGGGCAGCTTTTCTTCGCCTTCCTCGAGTTCAGGCCACTCGTAGGTGCCCAGGTCACGCTTGCGTTTTTCCAGGTAGAGCATTCCGCAGGTCAGCACGAAGGCGGCTCCACAGAGGCCCAGGATCGGCGCCGCGTAGGGTGTGGTGCCGAAGAAAGTGGTGGGTATGATGTTCTGGATCTGGGGCGTGCCCGGCAGGGCGTCCATGGTGAAGGTGAAGGCCCCCAGGGCGATGGTCCCCGGAATCAGTTTGGGGTCGATCTTGGCCTGGCGGAAGAGCGCTTTGGCGAACGGATAGACCGCGAACGCCACCACGAACAGCGAGACGCCGCCGTAGGTCAGCACGGCGCAGGCGACCACGATGGCGCCCAGGGTATGGCGCGCCCCCAGGGTGCGCACGATCCAGCCCGAGATGGCGGCCGCCGCTCCGGTCAACTCCATCATCTTGCCGAACAGGGCGCCCAGCAAGAAGACCGGCAGGTAGCTCTGCACGAAGTAGACGGTGGCCGCCATGAACAGGTCGGAGAAGACCGGCAAGACGGCCTGCGGGCCGATAGCCAGAAGCACGGCCAGCATGGCGCAGACGGGCGCCCCGACGATGACGGAGTAGCCGCGGTAGGCCACGGCCATGAGCAAGCCAAGGGCAAGGAGGAGGATCAGAACGGACACGCGGTGGCCTTCGTCACTCCCCTTACATCAAGCCTGCCAGGATCGCGAAACCCGCTACCGATCCCGAGGTTCAACGCCGCCCTTCGAACCTTCGCCCAACGACGCTTCTCGCCGGAAAAACGTTGAAAAATGGGGAGGAAAACGTTCTCCATCCTCTTGCGACGGGGGGTCTTCGGCCCCTATAATATGACCGTACGGTCCTGATTCGACTGGCCCTCGATGCCGACTCTGTACCCCTCTATCCCCTCCCTACTACCCCTATGTCTTCGCGCCCGGCGAAGGACTTCGAGGCGCCTCGGACCTCTTCGTCGGCTTGCTTTGACAACGTCCCAGCTATCGCTATGTCCACAACGCTCAGAGAGGAACCTGAAATCCCCCATGGCAAAAAGAGAGAAACGCCAAAAAGTCACCACACCCACCGAAGAGCCGACTCCCGTAGAGACCGCCGCCACCGAGTCGACCGAGGAAGCCGCTGAAGAGGCCGCCGAGGAAGCCGCTGAAGAGGCCGTCGAGGAAGTCGCTGAGGAAGTCGCTGAAGAGGCGGCTGAAGAGGCGGCCGAGGAAGCCGCTGAAGAGGCCGCCGTGGAAGTCGCTGAAGAGGCGGCCGAGGAAGCCACTGAAGAGGCAGCGCCCGAAAAGCGCCCCCCCGTGGCGTCATCGGAAGAGACATCCGAAGAGGACTCCCCCGCCGCCTGAGCCGCCTAAAGAAAAAAGAGGAGAAGGCACCACCTTCTCCTCTTTTTTTTCCTCTGACGCTGAGCCGCTAGTTTGTTTCGGGAGAGGTCTCGCGGCAGGCGCCCGCTTCGATCTCCAACAGCACCGTGTTATCGGCGGCGAGCAGTTGGAAGCGGTGCTGCTCTTCGTTGACCGAGGTGTAGCGGAACTGCATGATGTCGACCGCCTGTGGGTCGCCCGACATGTGGTCCTGCAGCCCGATCAGGCCCGAGAACAGGAACTCTCGCGAGCGGGCCCCGGGCGCCTTGCCGCGCAGACGAACCTGCAGTTGCGACCCGGCGCGCATGTATCCGACGAGAGCGACCGGCGCGGGCAGCGGAACCTGCTTCCATTCGAGCACGTGGATTTCGGGAAGCGGAGCGGCTTCCGGGGCGTTCTCGACCGCCAGCGCCAGTTCCGGCTCGGCAAACGAAGTGCGAGACAGGATCGAGGCGTCGGCACGCTTGGCCAGGAGATCTTTATAGAGGGAGATGATTCCGCGCGAACGTTCATCGATCGAGGTAAAGCGCAGGCCGACCCGATAGTGGTTGCGGTCCTGCTGAGCGCACCAGGCCACGCAGGCCGTCGCTTCGATGGCGGGCAACTGCTCCGTGTCAAACTCCAACCGCAACAGCACCGAGGTACCAGCCTCGACCGCCGAAGGCGCCTCCACCTGCAGACCGCCTTCCGACAGGTCGACCGTCATCACCCGGAAGCCCGGCAGGTCGCGCGACAGGACGCAGAGATGGCAGCTGGCGCGGGGGGCCGAGCGAGCGAAGGAGTCGCTGATCGAAGGCGGCAGCTCGAAACCCGTCAAGTCGGGATGGTCGACCAGGAACTTTCCTCCCAGCAGGTAGCCGCCGTGCTCGGACTCGCGACAGGACACGACGACCATCGGTACCGACCCGGTCCGGCGCCCGTTGGCTCCACTGACCCTGACCGGGATCTGGGTACCTACGGGCACGGCTGTATCGGCCTTCACCAAGGTCAGTTCAGGCGAGTGTTCGATCAGTTCCACACGGTATCCGAAAAGCTTGGCGAGCATAGGTTTCCCTTTCCTGGCGACAATGATGATACAAGTGTCCTTCATGAAAAGACGAATCTCCTGAACCTCCTGTTAACATGTGCCCAGATGGGAGAGGATCTTTGTCGAGCCACGGGAACCAGCGTCGGATGAGTTTGCGCGATAAGTATCTTTTCTTCCAGCAAGTGGCTTCCGAATTCAAAGATGTCGGAGCGATCTTCCCTACCGGAGGGTCCGCCGCTCGAGCTTTATGCTCGGAAATCCGCCGCCGCCGCGGCCCCCAGAGAATCATGGAGGTGGGTTGCGGGACCGGACCTGTGACGGAAGAGATCCTGGCTTCCATGTCCGCCGAGGATCACCTGACCATCTGCGATCTCAACGAGAGCTTCCTGAACTACGTCAAGAACCGCTTCGCCAGCGAGCCGAAGTTCAAAAAGAAGGCCCACCAGGTGGACTTCTACCTGGGCGACATCACGGAGTACCCGGCCGAGGGTCAATTCGACGTCATCATCAGTTCGATCCCGTTCACCACGCTGACGGGCCCGCTGTTGCAGAAAGTGCTCGACCACTATCGCTCCCTGCTCAAGCCGGGCGGCTCTTTGACCTACATCGAGTACGCTTACTTCCGCGATATCCGCGACGCTCTGCAGCCGATCAATAAGGACGAGCATTTCGAAGAAGTCTCCGACATCATTCGCGAGATGCTCGACGCCCACGAATACCGGGCCGAACTGATCCGCTCGAATTTCCCTCCCGCCTTCGTGCGCTCGCTGCGCTTCGACGAAGCGCCCGCCGAACAGGCCAACATCATGCGCCCCGACCCCGAACAGCGCCGCGTCAAAATCGGACCGCTGGCGTTTGCCTCGGACGGGATCCCCATGGTGGCGACGCTGATGGGCGCTGGCGCTCTGTGGAAAGCGGCGAAGAAGCCCGGTTGGCAGCTTCCTTTTGTGATGGCCGGACTGGCCGCCTGGTTCCATCGCGATCCCAAACGTTTGGTGGTCGCCGACCGTAGCCTTTGCCTGGCTGCAGCCGATGGGCAGGTCGTGGGCATCCGCGAGATTCGCCATCCTCGTATGGGCGATCTGACCTGGACGCGTATCGAGACGTTTATGGCGCCGACCAACGTTCATATCAACCGCTCGCCCGTTGCCGGTCGCGTGGTAGACCGCTGGGAAGAGCCGGGCGGCTATTCGCCCGCTTTCCTGGGCGACCACGACAAGAACGATTCCAGTTACATCGTGCTCGAGAATGAACACGGTCGCTGTGTGATCGCTCAGCGCAGCGGCGTGCTGGCGCGCAAGATTTTTACCTGGTGCCAGAAGGGCGAACTGCTGACCCAGGGCGAGCGCTATGGGCTGAGCCGTCTGGGCTCGCGCACCGATATCTATATCCCGAAGGGCAAAGCCGAAGTGCTGGTCCAGGTGGGCGACCGAGTCATCGCGGGGCGAACCCCGGTGGCGCGGTTCGGAGAAGATAAGGGCGAATAGCCCTTTTTTTTTGCCCTTTGTCCGCTTGGCGGGCGCGGTTGGCCTGCCGGGGCGTGTTCGGGACGCGCTCGAGGCGTGTTTGGGGCATTTTCGAGGGATTTTCAGGGCTTGTCGGGCTGCGTCGCCTGGCCGTCGGTTCCAAACCGGCCAGCGCGGCGTGACGCCACACTTTTCCGGTTTGACGCCCGGGAATACCGGCGTCCACGCCGGGATTGCCTGGCGTCACGCCGGAATTCGACGGTTTGACGCCGCGAATCTCGGTTTGGCGCGGCGTCACCTCGGCTTGGCGCGTCGGCGCCCATCGGGGCACCCGTTTCCGTAGGACGATACACTCGGTCGGAGAGCGGGTACGCCCCGTCGGACTCGCGGTAAAGGGTCCCTAAACTCTAGAGGCCGGGGCGAGCGGTGCCCTGGCGCAGCGCGAGGATGGGGCCGGAAGCGACGTAGGCCAGGCAGCCCAGGGCTACGGCGGCGGGCAGGTTCCAGGCTCCGTAGGCGATCAGCGCCAGGAAGAACGGGAAGGGAACTTTGCGAAGTTGGCCCGCCTTCGGGTAGGGGTAGCTGCTGACCATCAGCAGTCCCAGCACGCCCTGCCAGGCCAAGCCGTAAACCGGGTCCAGATTGGGATGGGTCAGGTAGATCGCCGCGATCAGCAGGGCCACGCCGGTCGTCGGCATGCCCTGAAACAGTCCGCCGCTGGTCGGCTCGACGTTGAAACGAGCCAGACGAAACGCGCCACACAGCGTGAAGATCGCGCCGGCCAGAATCTGCCACGAGAGATCGACCCTGCCGTGAAACCAGAAGAACAGCAGAATCGCGTTAGCCACCACGAACGAAGTCAGGTCGGCCAGCGAATCTAACTCGGCCCCGATTTTCGAGAACACCTGCCAGCGCCGCGCCAGCATGCCGTCGAAAGCGTCCAGGATCATCCCGGTAACCAGGCAGAGCACGGCGAGCTGTCCGTGACCGAAAGAGGAGAGAATGATGGAAGTCACCCCCATCAAGAGGTTCCCCCCCGTCACCAGGTTGACCGCAGCGGTTTTGAGGCTTCTTTGGGCTATCACTCGAAACCGCTTCGCCGAGTTCTGCCCTCGCCCCCTTCACAGAGGCTGGCTTTTCCCAACCGGCCTCGTGCCGCCGAGGGAAGAGAACACGTGTGGAGCCAGGCACTCCTCTCAAGTTAAGATGGACGAACAGCCTGTCTCTTTACGTGGGTTGCTTCCGAAGAGGCAGAGCCACATGGGATGCCTCCACAAAAACGAGGAGACTGGCCGTCCATCTAAACTAGAGCGCCCAGGGGGACAGGGTCAGGGAGCGAGCAGGCCGTGGATGGTCTGGCTGGCCGGATTCGAGGCCGAGAAGCGGCGGTCCGGGAACGGGTTGCCCGAGAGTTCGCGAACCGACTCGAAGAAAAGGACGTCCGCCCCGTTGGCCAGGTACATATCGCTGCCCGAGAGCACGAACTGGGCCGGCGTGGTGATACCGGTGTTGCCGCCCTGAATGGTGCGGGTCGGAGCCTGGTTGTTCTGCTCGGGGTTGAAATTCTCGAAGTAGAGGATGCTGCGCGTGCCGCGGTCGACCAGAACCAGGGCGCCGGAAGAGTCGAAGTCGCCGTAGACCAGGTTCTGGAAGGTGGTCGCTTGACCGCTGACCCGGCCCAGCGGGTTGACGTCGCCGTTGATGGTTCGGAAATCCGAAAAGGTCAGCACTTCGCTCGGGCAGATCACCGTCAGTTGGTTGGCGTCAGAGCGCACGATCATCGCCGTGGGGTTCGTAATTCCGCTGGTCGGTCCACCGATGCGCCGGATAGGGGCCACGTCGGCCTCGATGGTGGCCGAAGCCGAATAGACCAGGACCTGATTGCTACCCCGGTCGAGCACGTACATCTCGTCGGCGGCCGAGTCGACCCAGACCTGGACCGGAGCGACCATCTGCGTGTTCGCGCCGGTCACGATGCGGGTTGGCGGGACGTTCCCGTTGACCTCGAGCGGGTCAGCGAAGAACAGGATCGCGTTGGTTCCTTCGTCGGTCACGATCAACTGGCTGTTGGTGGGATGCATCGTCAGATAGCCCGGGCGGGTCATCCTGGTGCTGCTGCCGGTCAACGGCGGGTCGGTCACGGTCGAGCTATTGAGATCGCTGATCCCCTCGAAGCGCCGAATGCTGTTAGCCGCAATATCCGTGAACAGCAGCGTACCGGTCCCCGACCCACTGCCTCCACCGTCCGTCCCCGTTCCGTCATCGCAGCAGCACTCGGGCCCAAACGCCGAAGTCGTCTCGCCCTCCGAGCAGTCGCAGCCCACCAGCAGCAGCGCTCCGGTGAGGATCAGGAGAAGTAAGAAGCGGGGAAAGCGCCGGCCCTGAAGGCGGCTGTGAGGCCTGAACATGCCCAGCGGTTTGACGCCCCGCGGGGAGACTCCTCGAAGACAAGGGCCCAAGTCGCCTGTTTACGCGGTTCCCTGGCGGTCGAGAAGCCCCGCCGGACGCGGGAGTTGCGGGCTGGGACGGGCCGGTTGAAGGCAGACGGCTCTATGGGAGAGGCTGGAGGAGGCGAGAGTCGTTAGCTGGGCGGGCGGATCTCTGTTCGCGCAGCGGACTGATTCGCGATCCGCTGGCTGGGCGGGCGGATCTCTGTTCGCTCAGCGAACTGATCCGCAGTGGAAGGGGCGGAGCAGCCTAGTTGATGTAGACGCGTCGGCCGTTGGGAGAGGCCCAGATGTGACCGGCTTCGAGCGGTGCCTGAGGCGTTTGAGCCGCCGTGACCCGGGCCGTCTCGCGTAGCGACGGGGCCAGTTCGGTGATGCGCGAGGTCATCGCCTGTAGACTGACGCTGCCGCGCGACTCTCCAGGCAACCCAAGCGCCCGTCGGCGCCGGGAGCGGCGCGCTCCGACAAAAAGCATCATCAGCAACAAGATCCCTACCGCGATTCCGATCTCCGACACCGTCTAGCCTCCCAGGGGCGAAAGTCACAACTGTCCTGCTCCGCTAAGATTTAGCCCGCCCGGCGAGGGAATCCTTCCCGATCCGCAGCCCCGTGCGGAAATTCCGCCTTTATCACGAGGAGGGTTCCCCTCGAGCTGAGAATGGCTCCCGGCTATGACGGGGCGCTATTTCCTTCTGAGCGTGGTAGGACTGTCGCTGCTGCAGTATTTCCTGCTGACGGGCATCCGAGCCGAGCACATCGTCGACAACCGGGCCGAGAAACTGGCCGGGGAAGCGACGCGTTCCTTTTCTGCCCTCGTCGACCTGATCTCCGAGAGCCGCAGCGGCCTGTACGGCAGCTTCTCGCTGGAAGACGTCGAGCCGATGGCCGCCCCTCCCCTGGAACTAGCCGACGGCGAAGCCTCGACCATGCTGTTCGCCAGCGACGACTATCTGCAACAGCTGATCGAGCACTACGGCGACCACTATCAGATCGACCCGATTCTGGTCCGGCTGATCATCGAGCAAGAGTCGGGCTTCGATCCGCTGGCGCTTTCGCCCGCCGGCGCCATGGGACTGATGCAGCTGATGCCCGACACCGCCTGGCTGCTGGGCATCGACGACCCGTTCGACGCCGAGCAGAACATCGAAGGCGGTGTGCGCTACTTCGCCCAGCAGATGGACCGCTTCGGCAACGTCGAAATGGCTCTGGCCGCGTACAACGCCGGCCCCGGCGCGGTCGATACCTGGGGCGGCGTCCCGCCCTACCCCGAGACCGTGAACTACGTCAACTCGATCATGGGCCGCTACATGGCGGAAACCAATCCCGACCTTGACCCCGCGGCAGCCGAAGCGGTCGAGCCGATAGAAGAAGCTGACTCCTCGGCCGCCCTGCAAGAGATGCCGGAAGACCCGATTCTCTATCCACCCGGCTCGGAAACCCCGGCTCCACCCGAGATGCTGCCAGATCCCGAGGCGGCGCCGCTGGCGGAATAGCCCTACAGCGTCAGAAGAAATCGGGGAAATCCGCCTTCCAGCGGCTCCTTTGGCAGGAGCTTCGCCAGCCGAAGAGTACATTGTGCCCTCAGAAGTGCGAAGAGACCTCGGAACGGTCCGAAACAGGGCCTTCCGCAAATAAAATTTCACCCCATTTTCCAAGTTGAGAGGAGTTACGATGCGCGAAGAATCGATCCCAATGACAGAGCAAGGCTTCAACATGTACAAAGAGAAGCTGCAGCGTCTGAAAACCACCGACCGAGCCGCAGTGGCCGAGCGAATCCGTCAGGCTAAGGAGTTCGGCGACATCTCGGACAACTCCGAGTACGAAACCGCCAAGTCCGACCAGGCCTTCATCGAAGGCGAGATCATCCAGCTCGAGAACCTGCTCTCGCGGGCCAAGATCATCGACCGTAACGAGCTGACCACCGACGAAGTCCACCTGGGCTCGACCGTCCAGCTCAAGGACGAAGCCACCAAGGAAGTCTTCGTGATGACCCTGGTCGGCACCACCGAAGCTGACATCGAGAAGGGCCGGATTTCCAACGAGTCGCCTATCGGCGCCGCGATCCTGGACAAGAAGCTGAACGAAGTGGTGGGCGTCAAAACCCCCCGCGGTCACGTCAAGTACAAGATCGTCAAGATCGAAACCACCATCTAGTGCTCCGTCAAACCTAAATCACGGGATCCTGACGGCGATCCATCGGTTCTGACATTGTTGTTTTTCAGTTACGTACAACTCGGTATGCGCCTTCAAAACAACTTCCTCAGAACCGCGCCTCACCATCATTATCCCATCATTTAGGCCTGACAGAGCACTAGCCTTTCCAGGCAAAGTGGACAAGAAGACGAGAGGCCCCCGCCTCTCGTTTTTCGTTCCAGAGGATACTACGATGAGCGACTCCCTAAGCGCCCTGCTTCAGTCCGCCCGCCTCCTGCGCCCCTCCCGCGCCAACGCGCCCGACATCGGCTGGGTCCCCTGGCAGGGCCGGGCGGCCCTGCTCAAATCCTACCATCACTGCTCCCCCATCTACCGTCATACCGTGGGCCGCCTGGCCCTGGACCGGGAGTGGCGGGCGCTGCGTCGCCTCGAAGGTAGCGGACGAGCTCCACTTCCCCTGGCCCGACCCTTACCGTGGGTGGTGGTGATGGAGTGGATCGAAGGCACCCCGCTCGAGGCCGTTCAACGAGGACAGCTTCCCGCTTCGCACCTGGTCGCCGAAACGGAAGCGTTGCTGGCCACCCTGGCCGACGCCGGAGTCGTGCACGGCGACATCGGCCACGACCACTGGAGCGTCCAGGGGCGAGAGAGCAACATCATGCTGGCCCCCGGCGGACGAATGGTCGCCATCGACTTCGCTGGCTCCTGGAGCCTGCAAGGTCCGGCCCGTCCGTGGCACGGCCTGGGCCGGGCGCTGCACCAACACGACCAGCTTCTGCTGACCAAAGTGCTCTACCACCTGGGCGATGAAAGCACCGAGAGCCACCCCGGCTGGCGGCTTCCCTCTCAGCGCCCCCTGGCCTGGTGGGACCTGATGAAGCTGCTCGGCAAGGTCTAACCCCGAGGCTACTTGCCGATGTCCTGAAACGACTCGTTCGAGATCGGGTAGTTCTGCCAGCCGCCGAAGTCGTAGTGCCACCACTCGTTGGCCAGCGGTTCGAAGCCGTGCTTGACCATCAGCGCCTTCAGCTTGGCCCGGTTGGCTCTAGCCTTCGCCGATGCCCCGGCGTAGTCGTGATGAGCGCGCTCGGAAAAGTCGTCGTAGCGCGACGGCATCTCGACCGGCTTCCCGCTGGCCAGGTCGATCAAGGTCAGATCCACCGCCGCGCCCCGGTTATGACGCGAGCCCTTGGCCGGGTCGGCCACGTAGTCGCGCTGCGAGGCCGGCGTGCGGTCCCACATCAGCTTGGTCACGAAGTGCGGTCGGTAAGCGTCGAGAATCAGCAGCCCCAGCCCCTGAGCCTTGAGTTCGGCGTTGGCGTCCTTGATCGCCTGCGCTGCGGGGCGCTGCAGGAAAGCGCGCGCTTCCGGGTAGACCGGGAAGCCCAGGAAATTGTTGGGCGTAGCGTAGCGGATGTCCAGGCGTAGCGAAGGGTCGACCTTGACCAGTTCCACCAGATCGCTCTGGGCCAGAACGGGAGTGCTCAGAAGAAGACCCAAACCCAGGCCAAAGCCTAGCGCGGAGGCAAAATTCTCTTTCATAGGGAGACCTTCGCGACCCCCCCCGACCACCCTGGCCGGGAAGCCTTAAAACTGACGTGTGCCCTTTAGCTGCGAGACTCGGCGCTAGCCTTGAGGTGAGCGTAAACCGCGTGCTCGGGATCCAGATAGCGGCGGGCGGCCGCTACCAACTGCTCCAGAGTCACCGCTTCGACCCGCTCGCCCACGTTCCACACCTTGTCCCAGGGCAAAACCATCACGCGACCAGCCTGCTCCAGCGCCCATTCCTCGAGTTCGTCCGTGCCGAACGCCTCTTCGGCCAGCCAGCCTCGGCGAGCTTTGTCCAGCTCGTCCTGGGTCAAGGCGTCGGGCAAGGCGCGCAAGAACTTCGCCAGGTCGGCCTTGCGCTCTTCGACCTCGAAATCGTCCGTACTGGCCAACCCCATATGCAGCAGCGGATGGTCCCGCGACTGGGGCTCGTACGAGGTCCAGACCTCCAGGGCCAGCCGGGTCTCCCGCACAAAATAGTCGTGCAGCCGGCAAGAGTCGCCGTGCCCCAGGATACGAGAGAGCAGCTCGGCGGCTTCATAGTCGGCGTGCCCCTCGCGAGGGAAACGCAAGGCCGCCAGCAGATAAGAGTATCCCGAGCGCTCCTGGAAGCAGAGCGTCTCCGAGGCCAGCTTCGGCACCTCGCCGGTGGGGGCCAGGACGGGCCAGGCGGCCGGCCGGGAGGCGGTTGGAGTGGGAATCTGGGCGGCGAAGGTTCGACCCACCCAGTGCGAGGCGGTCTCGGTATCGCAGCCGCCGGCCACCACCACCAGCAGACGCTCGGGCTCGATGGTCTGGCGATAGTGCTCCATGAGACGGGCCGCCGTCAGGCCGACCAGGTCTTCCCTCCAACCGATCACCGGCCAGCCGTAGGGGTGGTCCGGGAACGCCGTCTTCTGCAGCTGTTCGTAGACTTTGCCCAGGGGGCTGGAGTCGACGCGCAGAGAGCGCTCTTCCATCACCACCTCGCGCTCGGTGGTGAAAATCTCTTCCCCGATCTCGAGGTGAGCGAAGCGGTCCGCCTCTAAGCAGAGCGCCTCCGGCAGCCCTTCGGCCACCAGATAGTCGGTATAGACGGTGAAGTCTTCCGAAGTGAAGGCGTTGTTCATCCCGCCCTTCTGGGCCAGGATGGCGTCGAACTCTCCGTCCGGGAAGTTGGCCGTGCCCCGGAACATCAAGTGTTCGAGCAGGTGCGACATGCCCGAAGCACCCACCGGTTCGTCCATAGACCCCGTGCGGGTCCAGACCTGCAGCGAAATCGACAACAGTTCCGGGCGAGGCAAGCTAAGCAGGTGCACCCCGTTGGGGTAGACCAGCAGGGTCCCTTTCGGAGCCCGGGCCACTTCGCGGGCCTGGACTTCGGAGGCTTCCGGGAGGGGAGGTCCAGGCAGAGGCTGCAGCGGAGGCACGGTGAGGCTGCGCCGCTGAGCGGCGGTTGGAGGGGAGAAGAAGGCGCTTTCGCTGCCTTTGGGAGCGGCTTTGCCGGTCAAGCAGACGACCGCGTCCTGCGGGCGGAGCAGCCCCTTCAGGACCGCCTCCAGCGCCTGCGGGGACGAGCGCTCTCGCAGCGCCAGTCGGCGCTCTTCAGGCTGCCACGGCTCGCCGAAAAGCACGTGGTCGAGCAGGCGCGAGGCCAGTCCCGAGAGCGAGTCGTACTCGAACGTCAAAGAGCTTTCGGCAAAACGACGGAACTGTTCGACCTCGCTGGCGGGCAGCCCGTTGCTCAACAGATCTTCCATCACCACCCGCACGGTGCGGAGCGCTTTGGGGATGTTCTTGTTATCGGTCTGCAGCGAAAGCCAGAGGCAGCCGCCTCGGAAAGCCGACCAGAAGCCGCTGCCCGCCGAATAGGCCAGCCCCTCTTTGGTGCGCACGGCCCGGGTCAGGCGGGACAGGAAGGCGCCCCCGAAGATCTCGTTAGCCAGATGATGCTCGAGGAACGTCTCGTGACAGCGACCCACAGCCGGCAGGCCGATCAGCAGCCGGTTCTGCTCGGTAGGAAACTCGAGTTGCTGGAAGCGGGCCGGGTTGGGGGTAAAAAGCCCGCTCTGATCCGTCACCCTGGTCTGCGGACGCCGGCCGGTCGCCAGTCCGGCCAGGCTTTTCCCGGCCTGCTCGAGCAGCGCCTCGCGCCCAAACGCGCCCGCCACGCAGAGCGCCACCGGGCAGTCGCCCAGCAGCACTCGCTGATGGTAAGCTCGCAGCGCCTCGGCGTCCACCGCCTGCAAGCTGCTGGGGCCTCCCGAAATCGGCCGGGAGTAGGCGTGGGACGACGAGAAGAGAGTGCCTCGAGCCAGGTCGCCCAACGCCGTGCGCTGCTCGTCGGCTCGAGCCGCGTTGCCCTCGCGCTGCTCGTCCGCGGCGACTTCGACCTCTTCGGCCGAGAGGTGAGGCTGACCGATCATAGTGGCGATCAGCTCCAGGCCCCAGGATAGGTCCTCGGGCAGAACCGAGAGTTCAATCAGGAAAAGGTCGCGTCCGGCTACCACCTGTAGAGCGGCTCCGCGACGGTCGCACTCTAAAGCGAACTCTTGGCGGCCCCAGGGGCCCGCGCCGCGACAGAGGCAGGTCGCGAGAAGCTCGGCGTACCCCTCTTCCCCCGGCGCCTCCTCGATCGAGCCGGCGCGCAGCGCCAGCAGCAGCTGGACAAACTCGGCTCCAGGGACGGGAAGTCCGGCGACGGCGATTCCGCCAGGTAGGTTTTGGACAAAGGCGGATTGATAGACGGAGTTGCGTGACACCGGCCGCGGTTTCTCCAACCGCTAAGGGGTTGCCTGCCCCCGAGCCGGACTCTGGGCCAGCGCTCCCAGGGCAGGCGCCTCGTCCAGGGCCCGGACCTGGAGTTCGACCCCTTCCAAGGTCGCGGGCCAATCGTCGCGCTGGGCAAACCGTCCCGAGAGTAGCAGGCGGGAAAACTCGCCCTGCTCCCGGCGCGCCACCACAAGTCGGGCCAGCGCCTCCAGCGGTAGCTCTCCGCCCCTCCAGGCCTCCGCCCGCAGGGCGTCCTCCAACCCCAGGTCCGAAAGTCTGGGAAAGCTGCCCTTGGGCAGGAAAGCGCCGTCCCTCCAGAGGCTCTCGGCCACTCCGGTCCCCGCCGTCAGGACGATCGTCCCCGACTCGGACTCGTCCAGGTGACCCGCTGCCTGATGACCCCAGCCGGCGCAGACATCGTCGTCGAGCAGCGGCCCCAGGTCGCGGCCGGTGCGCGCCTTTACCAGGGGGACCAGATCGGGCAGGGTGGAGGCGTAGAAGGAGAGCACCACCGACTCGCGGCGTTCGTCCTTTCGTCCGGCGCAGGCGGTAGGGATCCTGCCCCCTGGACAAGGCCCCGCCCACTCCCCTACCAGGTCGGCGATGGCCTGGACCCGACGGGAGCCCCAGGCCGCCTCCTCCTCACCCCCCTGGCGGGGAGGCAAGGAGATTTCGGAGCGGTTCCGCACGGCGGCACCTTCAAAATAGTAAAGACGGGCCCGGGTTCCGCCGATGTCGAGAGCGCTTCCGTTGATCATGGGATGGGAGGTTCCGGACATGAAAAAAGACCCCCTGCCGTTTCCGGCGGGAGGTCTTCTTGCAGAGAGTCGAGGTCTTACAGGCCGACAGCGCCGAGGACGGCACCGGAAGCGGCGAAAGCGAGGGCTCCACCACCGAAGGCGTTACCGACCACAGCGACCAGAGCGCCCTTGACACCACCGCTGACGGCTCCGACACCACCGAAGACGGCAGCGCCGGTGGCGGCACCAGCGAGCGGGTTACCGGCAGCGCCGCCAACCACGGCTCCACCCAGACCACCGACCACAGCACCGACGGTACCGTTGATAGCGGCGCCGAGCTTAGCGGTGCCCCAGACGTCGCCGCCGGTGAAGTAGTGAGCGCCCAGACCGGTCAGGGCGCCGCCGACCACGCGGCTGGCGATGCTGCCGCCGGAGTAGTGGCTCTTGTTGTCCGAGGAGAGGGTGAACGACTCGCTGGGCAGGGAGGCGATCGGCTCTTCCTGAGCGGCCACGGCGGGCTGGGTGTTCACGCGGGAAGCGTAGGATGCGGGGGCGTTGGCGCTGATCAACATAATTCTATATTCCTTCCAAAAAACTCGCCGGTGAGGCGAGCGGGTATTTCATAGGCAGATAGTAGCGTTAGACCAGGCTTGAATTATGTCCCAAATGTTAATGCTGTGACGAAAGCCGCCTGTCCCTGGGGCCCAATTCCAGCTCTGGCCCACCTCCTCCACCCCGAGCAGGCCAAGCGGCTCCTGACAGAGGGGCTTAGATACCTTGACGTTGCGAAGGAGCCGCTGGCAGGGCTGCGAAATGACGGCGATGAGTCGTTTGCCGGGCTTTCACGTGATGGCCAAACCCACGGGTCCGATCTGCAATCTCGACTGCAAGTACTGCTTCTATCTGGAAAAAGAGAAACTTTACCCTCCGGAGACGGACTGGGTGATGCCCCCGGACGTTCTGGAGGCGTTTATCTGCCAGCATATCGAGGCGCATACGACGCCCGAAGTCGGCTTTGCCTGGCAGGGGGGCGAGCCGACGATTCTAGGCCTGGACTACTTCCGCCGGGTGGTCGAACTGCAAAAGAAATACGCCGGCGGGAAAGCGATTACCAACGCCTTCCAGACCAACGGCGTGCTGCTCGACGACGCCTGGTGCGAGTTCTTTCGCGAGCACGATTTCCTGATCGGCATCTCCATCGACGGACCGCAGCCCTTGCACGATCACTACCGGGTCGACCGCGGGGGGCGGCCTACCTTCGCCAAGGTGATGCGCGGACTCGAAGCGCTGAAGCGCAACGGCGTCGAGTTCAATACGTTGACGGTGGTCAACCGGGCCAACCAGGATCGCCCGCTCGAGGTGTACCGTTTCCTCAAAGAGATCGGCAGCCAGGTGATGCAGTTCATCCCTTTAGTCGAACGGCTGACCGCGAATCCTTCGCCGCTGAAACTGGTGCTTCCGGTGCAGAACGGCAGCCTGGCCGACTGGTCGGTCGAATCCGAGCCGTATGGGCGGTTCCTCTGCGCTATCTTTGACGAATGGGTCCAGCACGACGTCGGTCGACATTACGTGCAGCTTTTCGATGTCTCGCTGCAGTCCTGGATGGGCATGCCGGCGGCGCTGTGCTGGTTCCGCGAGACCTGTGGCGCGGCGCTGGCGCTTGAGCACAACGGCGACCTGTACTCGTGCGACCACTTCGTCTATCCAGAGAACCGTCTGGGCAACATCATGGAGCAGCCGCTCGGTTCGCTGGTCAATTCGGCGGCCCAGCAGCGCTTCGGTGAGGAAAAGATGAGCACGCTTCCCCGCATGTGCCAGACCTGCGACGTTCGTTTCGCCTGTCATGGCGAGTGTCCCAAGCACCGCTTTCTGACCACGCCGGACGGGGAAGAGGGGCTGAACTACCTGTGCGCGGGCTACCAGCGGTTCTTCCGTCATATCGACCCTCACATGCGGATGATGGCCAATATGCTGAAGCGTCGGATGGCGCCAGCTCAGGTGATGACGGTGGCCCCGCAGCTAGAGGCGGCGTTTGCCGCCTGTGCGCCCGAGGCGCCCTGCCCCTGCCGCAAACCGGCGACCTACCGGGACTGCTGCGGACGGTCGCGGCTGCCGGCGGTTTCTTCGCCAGGGTAGGTCCCGGTCAAGACCCGGTTTGGTGCCGGTTAGGTGTCGTCCTAGGTGTCGCCTGAAGGCTCCCGGTGCAGCCTTGAGAGCCCCAGAAATAGACAAAGCCCCCGAAATCTCGGGGGCTTCGATGGTGGCTGGAGACAGAGTTGAACTGTCGACCAACGGCTTATGAGTCCGCTGCTCTGCCACTGAGCTACCCAGCCATAAAACTAGCGTTACCGCTATCAGCGACTCGACAAATATACAGATCGCTCACCTCTCTGTCAACCACTTCTGCGGGAAGGAAACCACGAGCGGATCCGTCGAACCGCACCGGATATGGACCCATCTGCGCTGCTACTCCTTGCTGAGAGCGCTTCCCCCGCCGCCAAGTCGGAACTGTCCATCTCCTGGTCGCTTTTGATCGTTGTCCTGCTGTTGACGATCAACGGGTTTTTCGTGGCCATGGAGTTCGCCCTCGTCGCGGTTCGCAAGACCAAAGTCGACGAGTTGGTCAAACAGAAGGCTCGCGGCGCCGAATCCGTCAAACGGGGCAAGGAGAACGTCGACGACTTCGTCGCCGCAGCCCAGCTTGGCATCACTATCGCCTCCCTGGCTCTCGGTATGGTGGCCGAGGACACCGTCTTGAAGCTGATCGGAAAGGCCACGGGAGTCCACCTCTCCCATGAAAGCGGCCTTGGCTTCGCCATCTCTATCTCGATCGTGACCGTCTTCCACGTGGTGGTCGGCGAGCAGGTCCCCAAAATGGTCGCTATCGACCGACCGGAAAGGGTCGCCCTGCTCACGGCCCGTCCTGCGGAAATCTTCCTGACCATCTGCAAGCCGGGCATCGCGGCGCTGTCCTGGATGACGGGCATTCTGCTGCGATGGATCGGGGTCAAAAAATCCGACGGCCACCACGGCGGCGAAGTCTACTCGGAAGAGGAGATCCAGGCCCTGCTGCTCTCCCGCCAACAGGCCGGCGAGGCCGAACCGCAAGAGATCGAGATGATCTCTCACGTGTTCCACCTGTTCGAGATGGTCGCGACCGAGATCATGATCCCGCGCACGGAGATGTGCTGCATCCCCGCCACGGCCAACATCCGCCAGGTGATGGAGATCGCCTCGGAAGAGGGGCACGACCGCTACCCGGTGTTCGGCCAGAACACCGACGAGATCGTGGGCATCCTGTTCATGAAGGACCTGGTCTCCTTCCTGGGCAGCAATCCGGACGGGATCGAGAGCGGCATCAGTTCGCTCTGGCGCGAGGCGCTGTTCGTGCCCGGCTCCCTGCCCTGTGCTCAACTGCTGACCCAGATGCGCGAAAAGCGTACCCGCCTGGCCATCGTGCTCGACGAGTACGGCGGCACGGCGGGCATGCTGACCCTGGGCGACGTGCTGACCCGCATCGTGGGCGACGTGGACGAGGAAGCTGAAGAGGAAGAGCCTCAGAACATCGTCGCCGTGGGAGAGAACCTGTACTCTATCTCTGGCCTCGTGCTGACCCGCGACGTCGAGAAGTTCTTCGACGTCACCATCGACGACGAACTCAATGACACCATCGGCGGCGTGGTCTTCTCGCACCTGGGGCGCGCCCCCGAGGTGGGCGACGATGTCGCTCTGGAAGGACTGACCTTCCGTGTCGACGCTCTCGACGGAATGCGCATCGACCGACTGCTGGTCAACACTTCGGTGGTGGCGCGAGCCGAATAGGGCGCGCCTCCACCCCCTTCAACCAAAAGAGCCGTCCCGAAGATGGGGCGGCTCTTTTCTTTTATGGCCCGGCAGACCAGACTTCGAGTTCGGACGCCTCAGGTCAAGCGCAGCAGTTGGCTGAGCATGTGACGCGACACGTTGGCCAGCGCCGGCACCTGAGGCGGCAGAGAGCGCCAGGTGGTGACCATCATCTTCAGTTCGCGCAGGAAGTCTTCGTTGTTCTGCTGCTGCGACGCCAGCTCTCCCAACAGGGCAAACGAGCTGCCGATGTAGTTGAGCACGGTGGGCGGCTTGCTGCGCTCGAGCGCCTGTCCCAGTTCGTACAGGCAGTAAACCAGACGCGGCAGGGAGTTCTTGCCGAACATCTGGATCTCGCGGTTACAGCTTACGCAGGCCAGGGCCAGGAAGTGCGGACGGCGCGCGGTGCGCCGGTCGTCGATCAGGCCGGCGCTGGCCGCCAGCAGCAGGTCGGTCAACTTGACGAAGTCCTGGTTGCTCTTGCCGTCGGCCACGACCAGTTCGACCAGGCGCAGTACCGCGTCGATCAGGTCGCCGACCGTGTCGAAGTCTTCGCGAGTCAGCAGGTCGACCACGGCGCGCAAGCAGTCGATGGGGAAATCTCGTGCCACCGGCTTGCCCTCGCGGGCCTGCTGGGTGACCAGGTCGACCGCGCGGATCAGCACCTGACGCATCGCCGGATCGGTCTTGTCTCCGGTCAGCGAGACGCGCTGAATCAGAGCCTGAGCCATGTCCGAAGAGTGCTGACGCTGGCCCTGCTGTTCGACCAGATTGGTGAACAGCCCGATCGCTTTGTCCAGACTGGCCGCGGCCTGAGGCATCTGCTGGAAGCCGGCCAGCAGGGTGCCCTGACTGAGCAGCGCTTTGGCCAGGTTCCCCAGCAGTTCGGGGTCGGGACGCTGCTGGGCCATCTGGCCCAGGAAGCCGACAGCGCCATCAAGATCCTGCAGCGCCTCGCGCTGTTTGCCGCTGAGGCGGAAGCAGTCCGAGCGTTTGTGCAGCGCGCGGGCCAGAGGGCTGGCCGCTTCGAACTGCCCCTGATTGAGCAGCGCCTTGGCCAGATCCACCGCCTGGGTGTAGTCCCCGATAGCGTGTTCGGCGTGGCCGGCGCTCGAGATCATTTCGCCCCGCTCGAGATGGACGCGGACCAGATCCAACGCCATGTCGGCCCGGAACCCTTCGCCCAGCAATTTGCGGTACAGTCCGATGACCTTTTCGTAGTCGCCGTAGGCTTCGTTGAAGAGGCTCTGGTCGCGATAGACCCGGGCCCGTCGCTCGAGAATGCGGGCCGACTCGAGGTCGACGTTGACCGGAGAGCCGGCTTGACCTGCTCCTGCGGCGAAGGCGAGCATGCGGCCGTACTCTTCGAGCACCCGGTCGATTTTGCCAGCCTTGCCCGAATTCTCGGCCCGGATCCCCAGCGCCTTGAGCAAGTCGTCGAAGTACTGCCAGCGTCCGGCGCGGACCTGTTCCTCGAAGTGAGCGATCGCCTCCTGGACCGAGTTTTCGGCCTGGGTAAAGTCTTTGAGCAGGAAGAAGATCTGCGAACGCAGCGTCCAGGTTCGGGCCAGTTCGTCCTTCCACGGACCGTTCTGGTTCTTCTGGCGGTCCAGCAAGAAGTTCCGCTGAGCCTCTTCGCTGTCGTGCAGCGCCTGGGTGACCTCGCCCTGCATCATCAGCGCCCGCGCCCGAGCACGATAAAGTTCGGCTTTGCGCAGGTCCATCTGGTCGGCGGCCGCGCCGCCTTCTTTTTCCAGATAGCCAAGGATATCGAAGCCGCTCTTCAGCGAGACCAGAGCGTCCTGCACCTTGCCCTTGTTCAAGCTTACGGCGCCGAACAGCGAGTAAGCTTTGAGCATCTTCGGCAGGGCGGCCTTGACGCCGCGCTGCTGGAACAGGTGGGTGAAGATATCGAGCGAGCGCTTGATCTGCTCGTTGGCGTGATCCGAATTGCCCAGCTTGAGTTCGACGGAACCCGAGCCCAGATAGGCTTCGGCCAGCAGGGCCAGCCGGTCGTCGGTCTGCCCCTGCTCCATCAGTTTGCTGAGCAGCCCGATAGCCTGCCCGTAGCTTTCGTTCGAGGCTGCCAGATTGCTTTGGCGCTCGAGGGCGTCGCCCCGGACGACCTGAACGCGACCATAGTTATCCCAATCGCCGTTGGCCTGATACTGCGTGAGAAGTTCCGTGGCTACGTTGAGCGCCTGGTCGGAATCGCCCGCCCGCAGATAGGCGCGCAACAGACCGTCGAGCACGGACAGGCGGGCCTGAGCCGATTCCGGGCTGCCCGACGTATCGGCCTGGGAGACGGCAAACGCCTTTCTGAGATCCTCGATACTGCGAGCCGAATCGCCGCCGGCCAGGGCCAGGTTGGAACGTTCGACCAGGCAGAGCAGAAGCTGGCTCTTGGCGTCGCGGCGCCCTTCGGCGTCGAGTTGCTCTAACAGTTCGACGGCCCGACTCAGGTCGCGAGCTGCGTCGTCCGACATCCCGCGACCGCGGTCGATCTGAGAGCGAAGAACGTACTCTTTGGACAGCTCGAAGCGCTGGTCCAGGCGGCCTTCGTCCACGGCCAGATTGCGCAGGCTGATGCTCTTGGAAACATCCCGCTGGGCGCGGTCAGTTTCGTTGAGCTCTAGGAAGCAGCGCGCTCGAGAGGTATGACAGGAAGCCAGCAACGGCTGCAGCTCTTCGAACTGTAGCTCTTCCACGGCCTGAGTGGCCAGCTGGACGGCTTTCCCGCTTTCCTTGATCGCGTTGTCAAAATCGCGAGCCTGCAAGTAGATGGAAGCCAGGTCCAGCTGCACCTCGATCTGAGAAGCCTTGTTCTCGCGCTGCTTCTCTTCCGAGGAAGAGGCCAGCAGAGTCGCGGCCCGCTGCAGGTCCTTCATGGCGCCGGCGGCATCGCCGGCGTCGTTCTTCAGACCGCCGCGTTGAGCAATAGCGATCCCCAGGCGGGACTGCAGGTCCGAACGTCCCCGGTCTTCCACCAGTTCGACCAGCTCGGAAACGGCTTTATCGGCGTGGCCGCGCGCCTCCTGGATAAGGCCCAGCGTCTCGGCGATGCGGGCCGCTCGGTAGAGCGTGGTCGCCAGCGCCGGACGGAACTCGTGCTGTTTTTCCTTTTCCACCAGATCGCCGAACAGATCGAGCGCTTCGATAGCGTTCTCTCTGGCCTCGGTGGCGAGGCCCAGGTGAAGCTGGTTGAGCGCCAGGTGCGACAGCGCCCATGCCAGCTCGTCGCGCAGGTCTTCGCAGCCCGGTCCAGCGACCAGTCCGCGCAGCGACTCGGAAAGCAGCTCGAGCAGACGCTGCAGCTCCCAGCGATTGGCGGGCTTTTCCAGGTGAGTGGTCAGCGCCACCCTGTTGCGCTGAAGGTCCTTGTTACGGTTGACCCACTCGACGATCTCGCGCGAGCCGGTCAGCGAGGCGAAGCGATAGAGACGGACAAAGTTGCGAAGGACAATCTCGCGAACCTGCAGACCGCCGTACTTGTCCGGGGAGGTCCGCTCGAGCTGAGCGACCACCCAGCCCAACAGCCGATTGGCCGCTTTGCTGTACGCCTCGGGCAAGGCGTTGACCACGGCGCCCTCGATGCTGGGATGAGACAGCCCCAGCTGCGGCGACATTCGCGTGTTGCGCAGTCCGAACAGCGAAGGGAAGGCGCGGATGCAGCTCACGACCGAGCTCGAGTTCAAGAACCACTGGTCCAGATCGTCGAGGGAGACCGGCTTCTTCTCGACGGCAAGGCAGGCCAGCAGATCGGCATCGACCCTGGCCGAGGTCAAAACGGCCGAGCCGATGTCCGCCAGCGTTCCGGGGGCGGCTCCGCCGGCAGCGCGCAGCTGGGCATAGAGACCCACCCGCAGCAGGTTGGCCGCCGGGTCGTTCACCACGTCTCCAGCGGTAGGGCCGAAGAGCTCCATGGCGGCTTGAGGCCAGAGGGACTGCAGTTCGACCTTGGCGCCCAGTTCGGGGATGCTGTTGAGGGCGGTCACCAAACTGATCACTCGCAGTCGACCGGGCAGTTGCGCCGGCAAGTTCTGCCGGATGCCGTCGTGCGGCTCGTCGAGAATCAGGGTCAGGCCGGCCCGGTTCAGCAGAGCTAGCTGTCCTAGCAGACGCTGGAAGGCCGAGGCGAATCCATCCTTGTCGGCGGCGGCCGCCAGCGTGGCCACCGTTTCGGGCTCGGGCAAGAGCGCCTGGACGCTGCGCGTTCTAGCATCGTCGCGAAGCTGGAAGTAGATAGCGAGAAGCTCCTGGCCGCCCACATCGCCGTTGTGATGGCCGGGCCATTCCAGCAGCAAGGCCGGTCCGAAGGGGCCTTGAGTCTCTAAGGCGCACAGGTCTTGAGCCAGGTGGCTCTTGCCGCAACCTGCGCCCAGCACGACCTGGAACCGATTGACGTCGCTGCGCAACGCCTGGAAGACTGGTCCGGAGTAGGCGGCCGGAAGTTTACCGAGGGTCGCTCCTACAGCTTCGGCGCAGGCTTGCTGGACCGCCTCGCGCTCGCTGACGCCCCAGCCCTTCCACTGAGGTCGCGTCGGTCCGGCCTCGGCGCTGAACTTGAAGTCGTCATCGAGGATCTCTTCGGCCTGCGCTCCCATGGCCATGGCCTGGTTCGCAGGAGCCGGCGGAACGGGTTCTGCGGGCTCGGGTTCGAAGGACGGGAAAGCCTCGGGTGCTGGAGCCGCCGCTGGAGGGACGAACTCGGGGGCGGGACTCGGCGCCTCGAACACAGGGGCGGCCGGAGGCTCGTCCGAGGCCGCCGGCGGGAAACTGAAGGCGGGGACGGTGGGAGCGGCCGGCTCGGCCGACGGGAAACTGAAGGCAGGTGGAGCCGAGAAGTCGGGCAGCACGGGGGCCACGGGCTCTTCAGCGACAGGCGGAGCCGTGAAGTCCGGTAGTACAGGAGCAACCGGCTCTTCAGCTACAGGCGGAGCCGTGAAGTCCGGTAGTACAGGAGCAACCGGCTCTTCGGCTACGGGCGGAGCTGTGAAGTCGGGCAGAGCGGGGGCTGCGGGCTCTTCAGCCACGGGCGGAGCCATGAAGTCCGGCAGCACGGGAGCAACAGGCTCTTCGGCCACGGGCGGAACGCTGAAGTCCGGCAGGACGGGAGCAGCGGGCTCTTCGGCTACGGGCGGAGCCGTGAAGTCCGGCAGCACGGGGGCAACAGGCTCTTCGGCCGCCGGCTGGGCACCAAAGTTCCCGAAGCCGAAATCCGGCATGTCGTCGCTGAAATCGGGCAGTTCGGCGCGTGACGGAGCGGCCGAGATAAACTCGGGCATAGGAGCCGAAGCGTCGACATCGTCGTCGTCGCCGTCAGGCTCGGGCTCGCTCGACGGTGAGTCGTTGTGAACCGACATCAGGTCGGCCCAGGGCGTCGCCGGCTCGGTGGGAAGCTCGAAACTCGGTACGACAGGCACCACGCCTTCGCCCGAGGCAAACAACGGCCCCTCACCCGAACCGAGGTCCAGATTCCCAACGGCAAACATATCCGGCTCAGCTATCGGAGCGACCGGCTCAGCCGCCGCAGGCGGAACCTCGAACAGCGGAACCTCTTCAGCGACCGGCGCCACCACCGGCTCCGGCTCCACCGCCGCAGGCGGAGCCTCGAACAGCGGAACCTCTTCAGCGACAGGAGCCACCGGCTCCGGCTCCACCACCGCAGGCTCGAACAGCGGAACCTCTTCAGCGACCGGTGCCACAGGCTCCGGCTCCACCACCGCAGGCGGAGCCTCGAACAGCGGAACCTCTTCAGCGACAGGCACCACCGGCTCCGGCACGACGGGATCTAGGACGACAGGAAGCGGCTCGAAAACCTCCGGCTCCGCGGCCTCAGGCGTCGATTCGAACACCGCAGGCGCCGGCTCGGGCGAGACGACAGGGGCGGCGGCTTCGGCAAAGACAGGCGGAGTTTCGAAAAGATCCGGCTCGGCGCCGACCGGATGGGGCGCCCCAGGACGATCCTCGCGTTGGAAAAGGTCGGTGTCCGTGCTGGCGGCGGCGGCAACCCGCGCAGGGTCGTCGGCGTCGCTTTCGAGATCCAGCGAGAAGTTCGACAGGTCCGGGGCGCTGGGAAGGGCCGGCAGCGCCTCAGGGCCGGGCAGGTCGTCGAGGCCTTCCGGTCCAGGCAGTTCCGGCAGGTCATCAGGGCTCGGCGGATCGTCCAGGCCTTCGGGGCCGGGCAGTTCTGGCAGGTCATCGGGACCGGGCAGCTCAGGAAGGTCATCGGGACCAGGCAAGTCATCAAGGGCGTCCGGCCCAGGGATCTCGCCCACCGGCGCCGGGTCGGCAATAGCGTAGGTCCCCGTCGCGTCGTCGTAAACCAACTCGATATCGCCAGGGTCGGCGACCGGTTCCGCAGCGGGCACAGGAGCCGTCTCGGGAACGTCCGGAGCCGCCACTTCCGCCACGGGAGTCGTGGTAGCCGCACCGTTGAGCTGAAGCGCCGCGAAGCCGTCGAGACGGACCTTTCCCGGACCTTCGGCTACAAAGTCCGCCTTGAGAGCCGAATAAGCGTGACTGGAAAACAGCTGAAGGTGAATATCGTCGCGATTGGCGGTTCCGCTAATACGCAGCTTGCCGTCTTCGACCTCACTCTTGACCTGCAGCGACCAGTCGCGGAAGAAGCCTTCCAGGGCGTCGGTCCAGATCCAGAGGACAGGCAGGTAGAGGCGGATCTGCTCGCGCGCGGCCGCATCGTCGTCGCCGCCAACCAGCAGGTCCAGGCGACGGCTCCAGCGGCTTAACTGCTCGAGCCCTTCGACACCGCGCCCTTCCACCCCGAGCCAGCGGGTGTGGCGTCGCGGCGCCGTGCGGGACGACTGCAAACGCGAGGTCAGGAAGAAAGCGTCGCGCAGGCTTTCATAAGCCGGATGATGGGGGTGCGAGCGCCAGTCGATAAAGGCCTGGGCCAACAGTCGCTCGGAACGGTCCAGCGACGGAGCGGTCTTGATCAGCTGCTCGAGAGAGTTCGAGTAGGGGCCGACCGTCTTGAGAGCGCCCAGCGAGAACGCAGCAAAGAACTCGGTCAGAAACGCCAGACTGTCGTGCAGCCAGCGGACCGTATCCAGCCCGGGAGCGGAACTCAGCCCCTGCTGGGCGCGTGCCAGCAGCTGCGCCAGGGGCTCTGGCGCCGCATCGGGGATCTTGAGCTGTCTTTGCGTTAAGTGCTCTGAATTCATTGCATGAGCTAACTAGCCGCCACACGGGCGGCGAGCTATACGGTTACGGGTGGTTTCCTCTGAATCCTCCATGGAAGTGTAACTACGAAGGCGGCCATTTCTGGAGGTCTACCTCCCCCAGCCGCCGCCTTCCCAGCGACTTCCCCCCGTCTTCCTTCTGTTCTTATTCTGTTCTAAGAGAGTACGAGCTCGCGCTCGGAGTCCAGTCTGCCCCCCGGCTACGGGAAAAGCTTCGACGACTCAGGCCAACGGTTTCTGGTCCTCTCCTTCCCCCCTGCAAAAGAAAGGCCAGCTCTTGCGAGCTGGCCTTTCTTTGACTGCCCCGGAGGGCAAGTCGGGGAGAGAGAGTCCTACTGTACGGCGTCGCGGAGAGCTTTACCGGGCTTGAAGGCGGGAACCTTACGAGCGTCGATTTTGATCTCTTGTCCGGTACGAGGGTTACGGCCGGTGCGGCCTTTGCGCTCGCGAACCTCGAAAGAACCGAAAGGAATCAGGCGTACGCCGTTTCCTTTGGTCAGGTGGTCCTGGATGGTCTCCAGCACGACGTTCAGGATATCGGTGGCTTCCTTTTTGGAGCTCTTTGTTTTTTCAGCGATGTCGGTGATCAGCTCTGCTTTGCCGACGATCGTCGGGGCTGCGGCTGCGGGTTTCTTGGCCGCTTTCGCGGGTGCTGCTGCTGCTTTGGTCTTTGCCATGTTAGGCCTCCCAGTAGGTATGATGTAGACGGGCCGTCGTTCTTGCGGACGATCCCATTTCCTTCTGAGAAACGTCCATTTTTTGCCGTTTTTCGGCTTTTTTATCGAAAAATCGGCCTGAAATCGAGGTTTAGAGCACCTCGCAAGCGGAAAGCCCCGTCATTACTAGGTTCCCGAGCGGTCAAGAAGCGAAAAACTTTTCGATAGAAATCCCCCACTTTCACCAGCCAGTTTACATCCGTGTTACTTGAAGTCGGGTCGCTCCCCTTATGATAGGTCCAACAAGAAAGAGAGAGCATCACTATGGGTCCGGTTGGTAACTTCAGTCCTTTTCAGATCAAACAGGGAGACAAGCAGTTCTCTGTTCATAGCAAGCGCGCCGAAGAAGCCGCTGCGATCGACGCCGATGGCGACCAGCAGCTGCAGGATTCGGAAATCCAGGATTTCCTTCAGTCCCAGGGCGCTCTCCCCGACCCTAGCCTGGGCAAAGACGTCAACGTAGCCAAAGTGGTCAGCGATTACAAGGCCCACCTGCGTGGCGAAGACTCGCCCCACAAACACGTCTACCACACCTATGAGGAGATCAGCGCCGAGCTGACCCGCCTAGCCGAAGCGTTCCCTGACAAGGCCGAGAAGGTCTCTATCGGAAAGACCCACGAAGGCCGCGACATCTGGGCCCTGCGTATCTCCAGCGACATCAAATCCGCCGCTACCGCTCAGAAGCCCGGCCTGGTCATCACCGGCGTGCACCACGCCCGCGAGTGGGCCACCTCGGAAGTGCCCACCAACGTCGCTCGCAACATCCTCGAGAACTACGATACCGACGCCGCCTCGAAGAACCGCGTCGACAAAGCCGAACTGTGGTTCGTGCCCGTGGTGAACCCCGACGGCTACGAGTACTCCCGCAACGAAGACTCTTTCTGGCGCAAGAACCGCCGCCCCATCACCGAGACCCCCTGCGGTCCCGTCAAGGGCGACGTGCGCGGTGTGGACATCAACCGCAACTACGCCGACAGCAAGCCCGAGAACGCTCACATCTGGCGCCCGAAAGGCGACGACCAGTGCAGCTACCGCGACGACGGCCGCGCCACCTCGGATGATCCCCGCAAAGACACCTATCGCGGCCCCTCCGGCGCCTCGGAGCTCGAGACCCAGAGCCTGCTCAAGCTGGAACTGGGACGCGACAACATGAAGGGCGTGCTGGACTTCCACTCTTATGGCGGCATGCTGCTCTACCCGTGGGGCGGAACCCGCGACAAGGTCGACAACGTGGACACCTATAAGCGCATCGGTAACGCCATGAACGACGCCATCGGCGACCAGCGCTACCGCGTGATGCAGAGCGTCGAACTGTACCCCACCAGCGGCGGCTCGCACGACGTTCACCACGTCAACGGCCTGTTCTCCATCACCGCTGAAATCGGTGACAGCTTCCATCCCAGCGCCTCGGAACTGCCCAGGGTGGTCGAGCAGGGTTCGCGTATCGCTTACTCCTTCATCGACCAGGTGCTGGCCGACCCGGCGCTGATCAGCTAAGCCGCCTCCCAGCGCTACGAAAAC
>JAEXNA010000230.1 GCA_023447635.1 Vulcanimicrobiota bacterium
TCGAGGACCCGGCGTGGCTGGCTCGCATCGAAGAGCTGTGCGCGGCCAGCCCCGAATTCCGCGAATGGTGGCCGCTGCATAACGTGGCCTGGCCCCACTCCTGGCGCAAAGAGTTGCGCCATCCTCACAACGGGCAGACCGTCTACAACACTTTCGATCTTGAACTCTACCGCCCGGCCCGCCTGCGCATCGTGACCTACATGCCGGAGTCTGGATAGGAGATGCCAGGGGGAGGCCAAGAACGTGCGCGAATGAGAAACGTTTTTGCTCTGGCGCTAGTCGCTACGATGCTTGGTTCGTGCAAGGGAGGCGGCGAGATTTCGGCGCCTTTGACCCCTCTAGCCGCCCCGAGCGGGTCGGCTACTGCGAAGCCCATGGCCTCGACCGAGTCCCAGACCGTGATCGCCAGCAGGGACTTCAGCGACGACCTGCCCGACAACCTCAAGTCGCTCGCAGTCGAGCGTAAGACCAGCACGCTCGAGGTCAAGGATGGCGGCTTCACGGCTCTCGTTCACTATGACGACCTGGTCGGCCAGGCTGGCTACTTCCGGTATATCGAGATCGAAGTTCCCAGCGCTCCGGACGGCATCATCGTGACCGCCGACATCGGCAACCCTATCAACCGCGGGTCGACCAGCAAACCGGCCATGGCCGTTCCGGTCAAGATTCAGTGGAGCGGAAGTCGACAGCTTCAGACCCGCATGTGGGAGTTCTCCTTCGACGGTACGCTTCGCGCTCAGGACTGAGCCTTTTCACGGGCCTTCAGCTGGCCAAATCGCCCTGACGAGATCTGTCACTCCCGCCGCTTAGGCTAGCGGCATGACTAGAACTTCGCGCATTTTCGAACTTCGCCGAGCCTTGCTGCGGCAAGACCAGATTCTCGACGCCGCCGGATGGGCAGCGGAATTTCGAGTCGACGCCCGTACCATTTTGCGCGACATCGAGTACCTGAAACAGCACGAAGGTTTAGAGATAACCTATGACCCTCGTCGCAAAGGATACCGGACCAGACGGAAAAATACCGTCGCGATGCGAGAGACAAAAGATTCCAAATGGGCTCGTTTGCTGGGCCTGATCCACCGTATTGCGGCCGAACCCGGTCTGACCAACAAGCAGTTGGCCGACGCTACGGGAAGATCGGCGCGGACCATTTTCCGCGATCTTGAAGAGCTGCAAAACGTCGGAATCCCACTCTACAACGACAACGGCTATCGATTTGCCGCCGACGCCTTTTTGCCCGCTTTCAATCTGCAGCCGGGCGAAGTGTTCGCGCTGGTCCTGGGTGTGCGGCTGCTGGAGGCTCAGGACTCGGACGAGCTAGGCGACAACGCTCGTCGCGCTCTAGAAAAGCTGACCCGTGCCACCCCCGAGCCGAAGCGTCAGCACCTGGGCGAGATTCGCGGGGCTCTGCACGTGGCGGAACCGTCCGAAGACACCGGCATCAGTATGCTGCTCGAATTGCAGGCGGTGATCGGAAACGGCAAACAGATCCGCATTCTCTATCAGGGAGTCAAAGACAGCTCGGCTCAGTGGCGCACGGTCGACCCGATGGGGCTGTTCGGTTTCCGCCAGGTCTGGTATCTGCGCGTGTTCGACCTTCTACGTTCGGACCATCGCAGCTTTCGTCTGAGCCGCATTCTGGACTGGGAGGCTCTCGAGAGCGATGTCTCGCAGCCAGCCCGCATGGAGCTTGACGACGCGGTTTACCATCGCTGGAACGTGGACGGCCAGCCCGTTCATCAGGTCGAACTCAAGGTCAGCGAGTCGCTGGGCCGCTGGCTGGCCGAGAACCCACCCCACCCCAGCCAGACGCTGGACGGCGACCGGGCGACCTACCAGATCACCGACCTGCCCGCCGTAGCGCGCTGGGTGGCTAGCCTGTACGGACTCGAGGTCGTCGGGCCGCCCGAGCTGCGCCAACAGATGAGCCAGATGGCTCAGCAGATGGCGCAGCTCTACGCCTGAAGCTGAGAGCCCCAGAGAGCCTGGTCCTCGCCCCGTAGCAAAGACCTACTTGCCGCGTTTGCCGGCCTTGTGGTCCTTGTTGCGCACGGCCAGGTACCAGCCGTGCAGCACCGGTTTGCTAAAGCCCGAGCGATAGTCGAACTGCTCCAGCGGCATCACCGAGCGACGGCCGTAATAAGGGTCGGCGATCTCGATGGCTTGTTCGTTCAAGCCCTGGAGCACGCCGTAGTGGCCCACGTTTTCGACCGGTTCGCGGAAGTTGATCATGACCAGGTAGCCGTCTTCGAGCAGCTTGCGCAGCGTGGCCAGTTCGCGGGTTTTCTCCTCTCGCAAGGACGGCGCGTCGGCGGGCAGATTCTCGTCGCTGAAAGACGACTGACCGCTGATCACCTCGTAGCGAGAGCCCAGCATCTGGAACGCCGCTTTCACCTGATCGTTGGGGGCGCCGGTGCCTTCGACTGCTCCCGTCCGCTCGACGGCCTGGGCTAGCGACAGATCGGCGCCGACCAGGGCGCGGAACATCATCAGGTAGCACGACGAGCTGCACGTCCACTCATTAGGCTGGGCAAAGTATTCTTTCGGGCCGACGCGATAGCTGGACCAGACGGTGTCTTTGCCTTCCATCAGCGCCTTGTTCTGTCCCGGATAGCCGGTCAAAGGTCGCCCGACCTGCTCGACCATCACGGGGTTGGGTGCGTCGATTTCGGCCCGGGTAGGCCGGGCTAACACGTCCGACGTCGTGCCCATGAGCACGGCGGCTACGAGAACCGAGGCGAGACGAGACGAAGCTTGGCGGGACAGGGCAAAACGAGACGAGATAGACAACGCGAGACACTCCTGGAAGTCGATTTTCCCGTGCAGACTTCCGAGCCCGTAGCAAACTCCCTGGCAGACCCAAAGGGGTCAGCTCCTTGGTGGAGCCGACGGACGTCTACCCGTCGCGCAGCAGCCCCATGATCGCTTCGGCGTCGAGTTCGCTGACCTGGTCAGTGTCGGACAGAAGCTGGTCGGCCATCTCTCGCTTCTCCGAGTGCATGCGGACGATCTTCTCCTCGATCGTATCCTTGGCGATCAGGCGATAGACGGTCACAGGCAGCTGTTGTCCCATGCGGTGAGCACGGTCGGAAGCCTGGTCCTCCACGGCGGGGTTCCACCACGGATCCAGATGGATCACGTAGTTGGCCGCCGTCAGGTTCAGGCCGAACCCGCCCGCCTTCAGCGAGATGAAGAACACCTCGGCTCCGCCCTCCTGGAAGGTCTTGACCAGCTTGGCCCGCTCCCTGGTGGGAGTACTGCCGTCTAGATACAGTGAGCGAGCGTCGAGTCCGGCGCAGGCCGAGGTGGCCAGCTTCAGATGATCGACAAACTGAGAGAACACCAGAACCTTGTGGCCGCCCTCCAAAATCTCTTCCAGCAGCTTACGGAAGGTGTGCAGCTTCGACGACTCGAGCGTTTGCGATTTGTCCACCAGGGCCGGGTGGCAGCAGGCGCGACGCATACGCGTCAGTTCAACCAGCACGGTGAACAGCTTGCTCTCGCTCTTCTCCATCCGCTCCAAAGCCTGCAAACGGATCCCTTCGTAGAGCACTCGCTCTTCCCGGGACAGCTCGACTTTCAAGGTCACGTCGGTCCTTGGCGGCAGCTCTGATAGCACCGCCGATTTTAACCTGCGCAACAAGAACGGTCGCACCATCAGCGACAGCGCTCCCTTCGAGACTCCGTCGTTGGCCCCGGCCACGAATCGGTTGTTGAACCGCTTGCGGGTGCCCAGGAGACCCGGGGCCAGGAAGCGGAAGAGCGCCCACAGTTCGTCGAGATGGTTCTCGACCGGGGTGCCCGTGGTGGCCAGCCGGAAGCCCGCCTTCAGCCCCACGGCTGCTTTGAAACGCTGCGTGTTGGCGTTTTTGATCGCCTGCGCCTCGTCGAGTACCACCGTGCCCCAGGACACCTCGGCCAGCGCCTTGGCGTCGCGCACCAGCAGTCCGTAGGTGCAGACCACGACGTCGCCGGGACGTAGCCCCTTGAGCAGCTCGGTGCGCCCTTCCTCGGCGTAAGACAGCGCGCGCAGGTCTGGCGCGAAACGCTCGGTCTCATCCAGCCAGTTGGCTCCGACCGAGGTGGGAGCTATCACCAGCGCTGGCCCTTCGGGCTTGCGCAAGGTCAGCAAGGCCAGCGTCTGCACCGTTTTGCCCAGACCCATGTCGTCCGCCAGACACACGCCGGGGGCCCACGCCGACGAGCGAACCAGCCAGCGCACTCCCTCTTCCTGGTACGAGCGTAAGGTCGCGCGGAAGTTCTCCGGCATCTCGACCTGCAGGCGCGAAGCGGCCTCTAACTTGTCCCGGGTAGCGCCCCACACAGTGTCGCCGATCACGTCCAGATCGTCGAGCAGACCCGCCGCCAGACCGGGCAGCATGAAGCTCCCATCCGGGGCCGCGTCCGCGGCCTTCTCCAACAGCGCCAGCTGACGACGAAGCTCCTGGGTCAGCGCTACGTAAGACGAATCGGAAAGCTGCAGGTACGACTGCCCCTCTCGCATGCCCGCCAGCACCTCGGTCAGCTGCAGCTTCTCTCCGTCAGAGAGCTGCAGCGAGCCTTCGATGGCGAACCAGTCTTCACGGCCGGTAGCCCGGATCTGCAGCGCTTTGGCATCGAGGCTGTCGCGCAGCTTCAGCTTCTCGCCCTCCGGCCACTCGACCGCGATCTGTCCTTCCGGGAACTCTTTGACCGCCGCCAGAAGCTCGAGCACCTCTCCCGGGTGCAAGAAGGCGGCGCGGTCGGCCAGGAACGGCAGGCGGGCAAAGAGCATGTCCCAGCGCTCCCGCTCGACCCCGAAGGAACGGCGCATCTGCAGCACCTTGCCCAGAACGGTGGCGGTTAGCACCTCGGGTCCGTCGCCCGGCGCGTACATGTCCGACTGCCCCAGGAACGGCTTGACGCAGACATCGCACATCAATCCATGGCGCTGCGGGGTCAAGCGGATGCGCACGGTGCTGTCGGCCTCGACCGTCTCGACCTTGGATTCTTGACCGATCAGTTCTCCGGCGATCTCGACCTCTTGCTGCAGGAGCTTCTCGACCGAGCGCTGCACCCTGTCCAGACCTTCGTCAGGCACAACCACGCCGGTCTGGCCCAGGATCGAAGCCAGCTCGGCCAGCCGAGTGTTCATCGGGCAGATGCCGTAGTGACCCTTAGAGAGCTCGCGAATCCGGTGCTCTTCATCAATTTCTTGACCGAGCGACAAAGATAGTCTCATCCCTTCGTCTTCGGGTAGGAGCTGCAGCCTCGGTCCGACCATCGAGAGCTGGATCCGCTCTTCGGGGCGGTCGCCATGGAACACCCGGGGGTGGTCGACCAGCAAGGGCAGAATCTGCGGTTGGGTCAACCAGTAGCGCCGCTGCTGATACCGAGCGCGAAGCATGGCGCCCCACCGTTGAACCACCGCGTGGTCGTCGGCATCGAGGTGGGGCGACTGCTGCAGGTCCTCGTAGGTGGCTACCTTGCCCGAACTCCACTTGCCGCTTTTTCCTAGCTTCTGAAGGCGCGGGGTCGCCTCGTGAGGCAGACCGTTCTGAAAGGCCACGCTCCAGACCAGGCGGTGCTCCCGCTCCGGCTCGGACTTGACCGTGGCCTGTTGCGACCACAGTTCCAATTGGCTCAGGGCCGAAGTCCAGAGCGAGCCCTTTTCTAGCAGGCCAAGGATTGGGGTGAAGGGTACGGTTTTCCCCTCCAGAGCGGTCAGCAGGGCCCGGAACTCCTCGGCCATCAGATGGTAGCCGGTTCGCTCGAAGTGGCGCAGCTGCTGGGTCAAGGCGTAAGCGTCGAGCGACTCGTGCAGGCCGTTCCAGTGAAAACCGAATACGGCGAAGGCGCGCAGCAGCCGGTCGCCATGGCGCAGCACGGAGACCACGCCGTTCGAGGGGCGCGAGCTCTGATTCCGGCGGCTGACCTGCCACCAGTCGACCAGGTGAACCACGTCGGTGTCCATCATAGAACGCCGTCGATCGACGGTGTCGTTCTGGCCCAGTTTCAGGCAAGCCAGGCAGTAGAGCATATCCTGGATCGGATGGGTCAGGGCGTTGCGGGGGTTCTCGCTCAGTCGCTGGGTGATTTTAGCATGGCCGGACACGACGTCGTCGTGCAGCATTTCCACGAAAAACGAGGTCAACAGGTCGTCGTGAGCTGATAGGCAGCGCTGCAGACCGGCTTCATCGGCACGCATCATACAGGCCAGCGCCAGCAGGTCGGCCAGGGGTCGAGAGCCGACGGCAAAGATCGGCAGCAGCCAGCGGGTCCAGGGCTCGAGCGGCGCCATGGCCAGCATCGCCTGCTTGAGAGAGTTCTCTGCCAGGGCCAGCTGTAGCGGCTCGGCAAACTGTTTCAGAGTTTCCGGCCGTTCGACCCCGCGAGCGAACTGATGGCGGTAGCCGGCGTGCGAAAGCACGGCTTCGGTGTACTCGGGGCGTCCCGAGTGCAGGGTGCGACGGGCCTCCGACAGCGGGTCGTGAAGCCGCCCGCCGGCGCTGCGCACGATACGTATGATGGCTTCCGAGGTTCCGCGCTGGCTAGAGCCCAGAGCGATATCTTCCACGCCGCGGGCGGGGAAGCGGAAGTTGGCGAGATCGCCGTCGATCACTTCATTGTAGTATAGCTCCTCGATGCTCTCCCGGACGTTCGAGCGGGCCAACCCTAGCTGGTCTTTGATCTGGTTCAGGATGCGGGCAAATGCTGCGGGCGTCTGAGAGCCTCCGAGAAAGGCCAGCGTCTCCAGCGACAGCTTGGCATCGTCGTTGAGCTCGTCGTAAAGATCGTAAAGGGTAGGAGAGCTCACGATGGCGCCTTCTCCGAGAAGAGCCGCTCGTGCAGCGCATGGGCGGCTTCTTCGCCAAAGAGCTGGCGGCGTTCCGCCAGCAGCGCTTCCAGCCGATCGTAACGCTGCGCGCTAGTGGGCATCTCTCGGAGCTCGGCCTGCTCCTGGTGCACCCGCTCCAGGGCCTGATCGACCTCGGGGTCGAGCAGAACCCTCTCCAGCACGCTCAGGCCGCCCACCGACCAGCTTTCGGCCCGGGCCAGATAGGCGGCGGCCTCTTCCGGGGTTCCCGATGGGGGAGAGGAATCGCCGATCGGCAAGTCCTGGGGATAAAGCAGAAAGCGGGCCACGTACGGGTTGATGTCCAGGCCTCTCAAGAGCGC
The DNA here is from genome assembly GCA_023447635.1 of Vulcanimicrobiota bacterium. GTDB lineage: Bacteria > Vulcanimicrobiota > Xenobia > Xenobiales > JADMJV01 > JAEXNA01. The sequence continues at coordinate 7,159 of JAEXNA010000230.1, forward strand.
CACCAGAGCTTCTTTCGTGTTCCCCAGCTGGAGTTCCAGGTCCGCCAGCGCGTAGAACGGTCCGGGTAGCGCGACCAGATTCTCGGCACAGGCCTGGCGCTGCCGCTGGGCAGCTTGAATCAGGCGGTCGGGATTAGGGGGCAGGTCGGAATCGCGAAAAGAAGCCATCCGCGCATCGTTTGGTCCCTCGGGGGGAACTCCTTGTGGGGTTCTTGTGGGGTAATTGTTCGGAGAGGGGTGGTCTCCGTTCTGGTATACCGATCGGATAGGGCAAGTTGGACTTAAAGACCCATGTTCTGCAAGAACCCTTACTATATATTCATCCTACAACCGAACATACCCAACCCCCACTAAAAGCCCGGCGCCCCACGCCGGGCTTTTTCTTTATTCATCCAGGTCTCCGGTGTTCTCCCAGATGGGCGGCTGCTTGGGCAGCGCGTGAGCGATCTGGTGGGCCCGCTGGTAGAGCCGCCTCCAATCGACCAAAACCTCCGGAAAACGACCCTCCAACTCCACCTGAAGGTCGGCCCAGAGCTCCGGGTCCAGGTAAGCTCTCAGCTCCTCCAGGCCTCCCACAAAGGGTGTGCAGGATGCGAAAGTGCACCAGTTCTCCGGGGGCTTCCACTTCTAAGACCATCTGGACCGGACCGTCTAAAACCAGGAAGAACGGTCCTGTGGTGATCAATCCCACGGCTGCCCTGTAGCCAGACGTAGCTCGGCGTAGGCCTGCTCGAGCTTGGCCCTGGCGTTCACCTGGTCGGTGCGGGCGGTCAGCAGCGCGTCCTCGGCGTCGAGCACCTCGATAAATCCGGCCAACCCCAGGCGGTAGCGCCCGTTGGCCACTCGCACACTTTCCTCGGCGCCTTCGACGGCCACTCGGGCGGTGCCCTGGTTCTGCTCGGCCGTTTCGAGTTTCACGAAGGCCAGCGTCACGTCCGAGATCACCTGACGGCGCAGGCGACGGAGTTGCGCTTCGACCGCCGTCAGGGCGCCTTCGGCCTCGCGCGCCTCGGCCAGGGTCAGGCCGCCGTTGAAGATCGGCCACTCGAGGTTGAGCATCAGGTTCAGCTGATCGGTTTGAGGCTGGGGGGTGACCCTGTTGGCCTGGAACTTCAGAGAGGTAGAGAGGCGAGGCTGGTTGCCGGCTCGTTTGTTGTCGAGGGTGAACTTCTGCGCTTCGACCTGAGCCAGCGACTCGGCGATGGCGGGGCGGTCGTTGAGCGCCTTCTCGACCAGTTTCTCCAGGTCCATTTCGACGGCGGGTCGAACCTCGGGGGGCTTCACCTCGAAGGGGGTTCGCGGGTCGAGGCCCATGAAGGTCGCCAACTCGACGCGGTCGAGCAGCGCCTGGTTGCGAGCTTCGACAAAGTCATAGACGGCGGTGGCGTATTCGGTCTGCGCGCGCACCGCGTCGATCGGCAGCCCCAGTCCGGTCGCGTGGAGACGCCGCGCTTCGTCGACGTGGGCGCTCTGATTTTCGGCGTTCAGAAGCCGGACTTCGGCCAGGCGCCGTGACTGCAAAAACTCCAGGTAGGCGCGGGCGATTTCGAAGCCAAGCTCGTGTTTAGCCTTTTCGACTCCGGCCTCGGCGGCCCGAGTGCGCGCTTCGGCGGCTTTCACGGCGCTGCGCGTGCGGTTGAAGTCGAACAGCAGTTGGCGAACCTCTAGCCCACCTTGCGGCCCCTGGGCGGCCTGGTTGAACAGGTTCAGCGCCCCGCCGCCCAGGTTGCCTAAGCCGGGGATCGACGAGATGTCTCCGAAGCCGCCGCCTGCGGTGTAGAAGTAGAGCGGCTCGACGTAGCTCGCGCTCGCCCCCACGTCAGGTAAGGCCGAGGCGCGCGCCTGGGCGATGCGGGCTACCGCCTGAGCCACTTCGGCTCTAGCCTCGGTGATGTTCTCGTGGTGGGTCAATCCAAACGCCACGGCTTCTTCGATGGTCACCGGCGCCTCCGGCAGCCCCTCGAGGTCCAGGTTGAAGCCGGGGGGAGCGACTTTGACCTCGGGCGGGATAGTGATGTCGTAGACGGGCGGTTGGTACACCTCTTGCGCCGGGGCGCCCACGCTCAGGAGCAGCGCGGCTGTCATACATTGTAGGAAGGTCGAACGCATTGCTCTAGCTCTCCTTGCTCTTGCCCAGGAGCTTGCGCTCGAGGTCGTCGATCAGGGTGTAGACCACGGGCACCACCAGCAGGGTCAGGAAGGTCGAGCTGATCAGCCCGCCGATCACCGCCACGGCCATCGGGGCGCGAGCTTCGGCTCCGGCTCCGATCCCCATGGCGATAGGAACCATGCCGGCGATCATGGCGATGGTGGTCATCATGATAGGGCGCAGGCGGGTCTCGCCCGCTTCCAGCATAGCGTCGTGGCGGTTGACCCCGGTCTCTCGGACCTGGATGCCGTGCTCGACTAAGAGAATGGCGTTCTTGGTGACCAGCCCCATGAGCATCACCACGCCGATCAGGGCGAACATGCCCAGCGGTTGACCGGCTATCAGCAGTCCCAGAATAGCGCCGCCGATCGACATGGGGAGACTGACCATGATGGTCAGCGGTTGGAAGAAGTCTCCGAATAGGAGCACCAGCACCACGTAGATCAGCATGACCGCCGAGATCATCGCCATGGCGAAGCCGGCGAAGATGTCGTTCTGGATTTCCACGTCGCCGGCGGGCAGTTCGCTGATCCCTTCAGGAAGAGTGGTCATCGAGGGAAGTTTGCGCACGGCTTTGAGCATCTCGCCCAGGGTGGCGCCGGGAGCCATGGAGGCTTCGATCTTCACCTGGCGCTGGCGGTCGTAGCGGTCGATCTGGGAAGCGCCCTGGCCGATTTCGACCCGGGCGACCGAGTCGAGCGGGACCAACCCGCCAGAGGCGGTGCGGACCTGCAGACGTTTCACTTCGTCCAGGTTCTCTCGAAAGCGGGGGTCCATCAGGACGCGAATAGGGATCTGCCGGTCGGGCAGGTTGTACTTGGCCAGGTTGGCGTCATTTTCGCCGAGGGTGGCCGTCAGGGCGGTACGGGCGATGGTCTGTACGCTGACCCCAAGTTCGGCGGCCCGATCCAGGTCGGGGGTGACCTGCACTTCGGGCTGCTGGATGGCGGCGCCCGACACGATGTCGAACAGGCCCTGAACCTGGCGCATCTCTTTGACCACCTGGTCCGAGGTCTTTTCGAGATGTTGCGCATCGCGGCTGGCCAGCACCAGGGTCAGCTTGCCAGAGAGGCCGCCTTCGGCTCCCATGCTCCAGCGCACGCCGGGGATCTCGTTGAGCAGGGTGCTGACTTCGGGTTCAAACTGCTGCTGGCTAAGAGCGCGCTGGTCCTTGGGAGTCAGGGTGAGATAAATGGAGGCCTTATTTACAGCGCCCTGAGAAACCTGAGCGCCTCGCCCGGCGGGGCTGCCCACCGTGGCGAACAGTTTGGCGACCTCGGGACGCTGGGAGAGAGAGCGCATCGCCTGCAAGGTCACGTTGGTCGACTGTTGCAGACTGCTGCCCGGCGGCAAGGTGGCCGAGATGACGATCTCGCCGCGGTCGGTCGCGTTGATCAGCGAAGTCGGGATAGAGGCTGCCAGGACCACGCCCAGTACGAAGAAGCCTATGGCTCCCAGAACGGTCAGGAAGCGGTGGTGAAGCGACCACTCCAGACAGCGGTCATACAGGCGTGTGAAAGCGCCTTTGTCGTCGTGCTGGGGCGGCACTTTCATCAGGTAAGCCGCCATCATCGGGGTCAGCAGTCGGGCGACCACCAGCGAAAAGAAGACCGAGACCGCGACCACCATGCCGAACGGCCCGAACAGCTGTCCGGGGATGCCGCCCATAAACGCCATCGGGACGAACACCACGATGATAGTGCTGGTGGTTGCGATGACGGCCAGTCCGATCTCGTCGGCGGCTTCTAAGGAAGCGTCATAGGGTGTCTTACCCATATGCATGTGACGCACGATGTTTTCGATTTCCACGATGGCGTCGTCGACCAGGATGCCGACGACCAGAGCCAACGCCAGAAGCGTCATGCTGTTGAGCGTGTAGTCGGCCATGCGCATGGCGATGAAGGTCGGGATGACGGACATCGGCATAGCCACAGCAGAGATCAGCGAGGCGCGCCAATCGCGTAGGAAGTACATGATCACGATGACCGCCAGCACAGCGCCGAGGATCAGATGCTCGATCGAGGCCAGGTACGACTCGTTGATAAAGACGGCCGTGCTGCGGATCTTCTCGATGCTGACCCCGGGGTCCAGGGTCGCTTTCAGCCCCTCGATTTTCGCGTCCACGGCCTCCTGGACGTCGGCCACCGAGGTGCCGGTACTACGTTTGACCGAGAACGCGACCACCGGCTGTCCGTTGAAGAAGGCGCGCTGGCGGGGCTCGCTGGTGCTGTCTTTGACGGTGCCCAGGTCGCGTAGGGCGATATCGGAACCGTCCGAGAGCGGGATCTTCAGCCCCTCGAATTGGGCGATCGAGCTCTGGCTACCCAGGGTGCGGATGTTGAGTTCGTTGCCGGCAAGGTCGGCCCGTCCACCGGGCAGGTTGATGTTGACCTTCTGGATCTCGGCGTTGATGGTCTCGGTAGTCAGGCCCACCGCCTCGAGCTTGTCGGGGTCCAGGTGAACGATCACCTCTCGGTCGACGCCACCAGCCCGCTCGACCTGTCCCACGCCTTTGGCCGAAAGCAGAGCGGTGGCGATCTTGTCGTCGACCAGCCAGGACAGGTCGGCCGCCGACATTGCCGGGGCGCTGACCACGTAGGTCACGAAGGCGCCGCCGGCCACGTCCAGGCGCTGGATGATCGGTTCGTCGATATCGCGGGGCAGTTCGGTGCGGATGCGGGTCACCGCGTCGCGCACATCGTTCACGGCGCGGTCGGTGTTGGTCCCCAGTTCGAATTCGATCGAGGTGGTCGAGGCGCCCTGGTTGACGGTAGAGACGATATGGTTGATCCGCCCCAGGCCCGAGACCGCGTCTTCGATGCGACGGGTGACCTGGACCTCGAGCTCTTCGGGAGCGGCGCCAACCTGGGTGGCGGTGACGGTCACGATGGGGATGTCGAAGTTAGGGTTCTCGTCGATGCCCAGGGTTCCAAAGCAGGCGATGCCCGCCAGGGTCAGCACCATGAACAAGAGGATCGAGGGGATCGGTTTCTTGATCGCCCAGGCGGAAATATTCACGACTTGCTGACCCTCACGGTGTCGCCGTCGTTCAAGAACGGAGCGCCGGTGACTACGACCTGCTGGTCGGCGGTCAGTCCTTCCGTCACTTCGACCAGGTCGCCGTGACGCTGGCCCAGGCGGACCATGACGCTTTTGACCTGCTGGCCTTGCAGCACGAAGACGTGTTCGGCCCCGGACTGGCCCATCACCGAATCGACCGGCACGACCAGGGTTTCGCCCGGGGCGAAAGCGATGGTTCCACGCAGGAAGGCGCCGACTTTCTGCTTTGTCGTCTCGTCGAGTTCGATGCGCAGCCGGCCCTGTCGAGTGGCCGGGTCGATGGTCGGATCGATTTCGGATACGGTGGCCTTTTCGCCGTCTTCAAAGACGACGTCCTGACCGATTTCGATGCTGTTCAGTCGCTGTTGAGGCACGGTGGCCCAAAGCTGCAGCCGCCCCTGGCGGGCCATAGTGAAGATGGCCGTGCCGGTGCTGGCCACGTCGCCGATGTAGCCGGTCTGGGTCAGAATCAGTCCCGAGTCGGGCGCGCTGATCACGGTTCGGGCGAGTTGGGCCTCGAGTTGGTGGATGGAGGCCAGTTCCAGGTCGCGATCGGCGGCGGCTATCTCGATGTCTTCGCTGCGTCCCCCGGCCTGCGCCAGTTTCAGCTCTTCCTGGGCCTGGGTCAGGCTGAATTTGGCGGCGCTAAGCTTTTCCTGGGCGGTGCGCACGGCGGCTTGCTGAGCTTCGCGGTCGGTCACCCGTTCGTCGGTTTCCAGCGCCGTCACGTAGCCTTCGCGCAGGGCGTCGGTGTAGCGTTTGGCGGTGCGCTCGGCGTTGGCCTTGTTGACCTTGCTCTGGTGCAGGTTGGCCTCTTCCTGAGCCACCACGGCGCGCGCCTGGTCGACGGCGGCCTTTTTCGAGGCGATCTCTTGAGGGCGGTTAGGCTGGCGGGACTTCTCGAGCGAGGCGGTCGAGGAGCGATAGCGCGCGCGGGCGGCTTCGAGTTGGGCCCGCAGTTCGCTGTCGTTGAGGTAGACCAGGGGCGCGCCCTGCAGGACGCGGTCGCCAATCTTCGCGGTCAACGATTGGATTTTTAGACCGCTGGTCTCGGGTGAGATGGTCAGGGTCTGCCAAGCCTCCACGGTCCCGGTGACGACCAGTTGGTCCTGTACAGGACGGCGGGTCACCTTCTGGGTGGTCACGGTCATGGTAGCCACGGCGGTGGCCAGGTTCCCCTGGGGAGGGGCCGTGCCGTGACTACAGCCGCTGAGCAGGGCGAGGCCGAGGAGGAGGTTGAGGGGGAGCAGCCGGGCGAGGCCGGGCTGTTGGGTACGGTGGAGAAAGGAGGCGAGGCGCCGGAGCGCCCCGCCATGCTGAGGATAGCTAGTCATCATCGCCTGTATCTAACGCTTGACTCAATCAAACGATTGTTTGAATAGAGTGTAAGAGAGGTTGGGTCAAGGGGATGGGAGGAATGGACTAGCGAGGTATGCGGGCACTCGGCAAGCCCGCACGCGGGCACTCGGCGCGACCGCGTCGCTAGATAAGGTAGCGCGGGCACTCGGCAAGCCCGCACGCGGGCACTCAACGAGCCCGCGTCGCTCTAACTACGTCGCAGCGAACTGATGGTCCATTGAGTGATGTGCTCGGCGAGCACGGGAACGGTCAACTGCTCGTTGCGCTCGTGGCCGATCACGTGGGGTATGAACTTGTGGGACACCCGGTAATACTGCAACTGGGCCATCAGGCTCATCACTGCCATGTGCAGTTCCAGGTCGCCCAGACGGCGCTCGGACAGCTCGTCGAAAAGATCCAGCACGCTCTGGAAATGCGAGGTCATCGGCGCCTTCAGTACTTCGATCATGTCGTCCGGCGGATCCAGGAACTCGCGAGCAATGACCAGAGTCGCCTCGCGGGTTTCGAAAATGTCCTCGAGGGCGTGCAAGATAAGATGATGCAGACGCTCTTCGGGAGTCCCTTCGCCTGGCGGATGGCGGAAGCTGGGACTTTCCGAAGCGCCCCACTCGATCACGGCACGATAGAGAGAGCGCTTGTCGCCAAAATGGTAGTTGACCGAGGCAATGTTCACACCCGCCTCGAGGCAGATGTCCCGGACCGACGTGGCGTCGTAACCACGCTCGGCAAACAGCTTGCCAGCTGCCTGCATCAACTTTTCTTTCGTGCTACTGGACATCGGGGCTCTTTCGGCCCCCTTCGGGAAGGTAAGGTCGAGCCCCCTGCTAGACCACGGCGATCGATGCCTCGCCGCCACGGAGACCGATGCTGCGCCTCTACGGAGATCGATGCGTCTCCGCCTCGGAGGTCGACGCTCGCCGCTAGATCCAACCTTCCATCAGCTTGAGAAAGTCGGCTTCCTCGTTGCGAGTAGCCCGTTTGGCTTCGGCAGTTTCCAGGTCGAGAAGCATATCGTCGAGAGTGGTCGTGGTGTTCATGTCGAGAATCCTAGTCGCTTGAGGTGTCCTGGTCGTTGACCTGGAGCCCCCCGAGGTTACCGGTTTGTGAACAATGGCGGGAAAGCTACTGCTCCGTTACTGGGCCGCCTGCAAGAAGCTGGCAACACTGGTCGGGTCCAGCACTGCCGAGGTCCCGCTCTGGGTGGCAAGCGTGTGGGTCATCTGTCCGGCGATCGCGGCCTCGACCTGGGCGCTGGAAAAGCTGGGGTTCTGCCCGTGCATCTCGGCGGCCACGGCGGCGTAGCGGGGAGAGGCGAACGAGGTGCCCTGGACCTCAGTGTTGGGATAGGTCACGGTCCCGTTGGCGTAGACCTCCCCCGGGTTGCTATAGCCGGCCTCTTGCAGCGTCGCACCGCTCCCGTAGGTGGCGCCTACTGCGGTGGATTGGCTGGTGTCCAGAACGTTCGAGGTGAAGTTGGAGGGGAAATTCAAGGCACCGAACTCTTCGGTCAGATCCTGAGCGACGTAGTTCTGGTTGCCCGACGAGACGACCACCGAGTTGTTGCCCGCCTCGAAGTTCGCCACGGCCATGTCGTAGCTTCCGCGAGCAAACTCCAGGTCGGGGCTATTGGCGAAGGTGTCGCTGACCCGGTCGACCAACCCCTGCATCAATTGCTGCTGGGCTTCCTGTTGGATGGCGGGGTCGGCGCTGTTGAGCGCCTGCTGATCGACCGCGAAGGCGCTGGCCAGATTGTCGACCAGGTTCTGCTGAGCGGCGGCTTCGGCCGGGTCCGAGGAGGGCTGGCCGGAGAGTACCGGACTCATGTCTCCGTACAGGCGGTCCACGACGGTGGCCGGCGTCTGTCCTTGCGAGAAGTTGACGGCAGACTGGGTGACGCCGTCACAGGTCAGCGCCTGCAAGGTGTTCCGCTTTTGTTCCAGCAACCCACCGGCCATGCTGGTCGTGAAGAGGTCCAGGGACTGAAGGGCGGCCTGCTGGTCTTGCCCCGCCGTTTCCAGAGCTTGAATGGCGCCCTGGGTGTTCGCGACGTGATTCATGGCGGGCAGAGAATTGCTTCCCACGATAGGCCCTTCAAACCCCTGATCGCGGGCGGCGTCAGCCACGTTGTAGCCGTGACCGGTAAGGTCGGGGTCGGCCAGGTTAGCAGTATCGGCTACCGTGAACTGGTCGTCGATGAACAGCGTCCCGGGTTCGGCTCCGGCTCCGGTCCCCATCTGCACACCGGACTGCTCCAGGGCCTGCTGGTAGGCTGCAGGGTCCTGGCTGTTCATGTACTCTTGCACGCCCTGCGCGTTGGTGTCGCGGTCGCCCTGGATAAAGTCGCAAAAGTTCTGGGCGAGAGAGCTTTGCAGTTCGTCAAGAGAAACTTCGGACTCTGGTGCGTCGAACTCCTGACTTCTCTCCCAACTCGGGACGTAGTCGTGGTCGGTGGAAGACGAGGCCGAACCGGTGGCCGGATCTTTGTCAGATGTGTTGGAGGTCGAGGACGAACTCTCGGTCTTGCTCGAGGACGACGAGCGAGTGGTGGACGAGGCGCTGCTGTTTGACGAGTCTCCAACTTTCATAGGTATAACCTAAAGGGACGGGTTGTTGGGTCGGCTTAAAACACGCCGGGTTCATGTTAAAAAAATTGTGATCGCCGTCAGGACCGCGCAAACGACGCACCAAGCGAAGACGGAGGTTGGAGGCCGGAAACGTCGGGGCCGAGGAAGTCCCGGACCAGATCCGTGAGTTCGTACTTCAGGCACTCGCGAGAGGCTCCCTGGCCGCAGTCCCTCCAGCTGGCGCTGGCCAGAAACCCCTGGAAGTCGACGCCTTTGCGGGAGAGCATCGAACGCACCAGCACCTCGCCCAGGTTGTAGGCAGCCTCGCTGCGTCGAGGACAGCGAAAGGCCGAGCCGTCCCAGAAGCCGCGCAGCCCGTCCTGACCCCAGACCTCCTGCTGCTCTTCGACCAGGTCGCGATTGATCTCTATGCCGCGAGAGTGAACCACCAGTTGAGGCAACACCTGGGCCACGCCTTCCTCTAACCAGAGCGGCAGACCGAGATGCCAGAGCATGGCGTGGGTCAGTTCGTGGACCAGGGTGGGCTCGAGCATCCGCAGGTCGTCGCCGTACATCGCAATGTGGCCACATCCCCCGGGAATAAACACAGCAGCGGGCGCCATCGACTCGCTGTCGTCTTCGAACTCGACCAGGTACTCATGAAGCCCGTGACTATCGGCAAAACAGAGCATCAGATGAGGGCCGTAGCTACCGCGCTGCAGGGCGTTGGTCCCGAGCAGCGACTCCATTCGCTGCAGGATCGTCTCGGTATTGCTGAGCAAGAACTGCGCTCGTTTTGGCGGCAGGCAGCTTAGCAGCAAGCAATCGTAAGATTCGAGTAGGAAGAACTCGGGCCCCAACTGCTGCTTCAGCCGCTCGACCCAGAAACGGCCAACTTCCCACCAGACGTCTTCGTGATGGTCGGGGTAGCCTTCCTGAAGCGGAAGGTACAGCTCTTCCCAGCGAGGTCGCCCGGGCATGCCCGCGACGGGAAAGTAAGAGGCCAGCGGGAACCGCTCGAGCAGCGCGGTCGAAGGTCGGGACGAAGGCCGGAAGGTTTGAGGGAACAGCTTGCGGAGCATTGCACGAAGTGGCATCCCTTCAAAGATTCGATGACCATCGTAGGTCTCCTGGAGTCTCCGTTCAAGGACGGGGGCGCGCCGAGTGCCCGAGTGCGGGTTCACCGAGTGCGGGTTCACCGAGTGCCCGCGCGAACGCGGCTGGATAAACAGAACGCCCCGGAGGCCCTTCGCGGATGCCAGTACATGGCTCAGCACGCCAGGACTCCGCAAGAGCGCGCGAAGTGGGCGAACGCCGTCCAGGAGATCCGCCAGATCCGCGGCAGCGCTAGCGGCTATCTCGCGGTGCGCACGTTGCTCAGCAGCATCCGGGTCGGCGCGTCGCCTGGCAGAACTTCGACCACGTCCAGCGTCCAGTTCCCCGGGGCGTTTTGCCAGGAGCTGTCGTAGCCGGTAGCCTCTTCCACGTGGTCGACGTCGTAGGATCCGTCGACGTAGACGGTTCGTTCTTCGTAGACCTTTTCCCGATAAGGCGTGAGCAGAATGAAGCGATACGGGATCTGGACCTCGACGGCGTATAGTCCCGGTTTCAGACCCTCGAACACAAAGTGCCCCTGGCTGTCGTGGACCTGCGTTTTCAAGGCGGTGCTCGAAATCTCTGCGGCCATTCCGCCCAGGGAGAAGACGCCGACTCGGTCCTTGACGGCCAACGCCAGCGAGACTTCGGGCGAGATCGGATAGGCGTACACAACGGTGCCGGGCGGGGCCAGGATCGTCCCTCGATCTTCCAGCCGAGAGTCGTTGAAGTACGAGGCCAGCCCTTCGAGACGCGCGGTCGACGGCAGCGCCTCACTTCTTAAGGGTCCACGCTGACGCCTGGCCGCTTCCAGGGTACCGGCCAGAGATGCCGGGTCGCTGTCGGTCCAGACGTATTTGCGCGTGATCTCGCCCAACCCGGCCGCATCGCCGCCCTGCACATACTCATAGCCGAAAGGCGCCAACTCGGTCTGCTCACTGACGTTTTTCTCGCGCTGGGTCCGCTGTAGCAGCGCCAGCAGCGCCTCTCTCCACGGCTTCTGCTCGGTGCTGAACTTCAGCAGGCTCGTCGTCTGGCCCGGCTCGACCGGCTTCCAGGGCGAGGCTCCGATCGGGGCGCAGCTGCCGTCCCGCCCCCAGACCCGTCCCCGCGCCACGCGATAGAGCTTCCCTTCGGGTTCGATCGTGAACAGCAGGTCTCGGCTCTCCGGCCCCGCCGGACTCTCCAACACCTCGACTGCCTCCAACTCCTGTCCCAGGGGCCTCCGGAACAGCTTCTCCCGCTCTGCCCCTGGCGGCACGTCGAGCAGGGTTCGCCACCCGCTTTCGGTAGGAACTTCGCGCAGCGAGTCCAGGTCGACGTAGAGCGCCGAGCGGTTCGGCTTCGACCCGCTCTTCGAGATCAGCATCCAGTCGGCCGCCGCAGGGAGGCCGAAAAGGGTCAGAGCCAGTCCGCAGCTCAGGGCCGCAGAACGCCAGTGAGAAAAACGCGTTGCCATCATGAGACCAGAGATATTTTCGCTTGGAAGCGAGCAACCTGCCGACGGCCGTCGACTAGCGAGCTCGACCGGTCACGATGCGAGGGCCCGCCCAGTGATACGGGTGGGGATGCGTGCGGCGCATCTCGAGTTGGGCCGAGGCCAGCGCCTCGTCCGGACGTTCGGACTCGAGCAGGTGACGATAGAACGCCAGCACCAGCTCCTTCGAACTCTGGTCATCGAGCGTCCAGGGAGACGCTAGCACGGTAGCCGCGCCAGCCGTTCGTAGAGCGTTGAGCACGGTCGAATCGCCCGGCCCCTGGCCCGACTCCGATCCGACCTGGCAGGCGGCGGCGACCACCAGGGTGCCCGGCGCAAATGACAGGTCCGCCAGGCGGAAAGCGGACAGGCTACCTTCGCTCCCGGTCAGCTCTCCGGTCGAGGTGGCCGAAGGGGGCAACCCGTGGGAAGAGATGTGGACCAGCTTATGCTGACCCACCAGCGACTGTAGTCCGGAGAACTCTTGACCCAGTCGCCAGCTTGCCCCCTTCGGCAACAGAGCGCGAACCTCGGCCAGCTCCTGTGCGGCTCCGGCCAGGTCGTCCGAGCCGCCGATCAGCAGGGTCGGCAGGCTCGCGCTGAGGGGGAACTTCGGGGAGCTCCCGGGACCATCGAGGTAGCTGACGCTCATGCGCTGCAGCAGGCTCTCTCCCTGGACCTCCAGCAGCGCCAGCGGAAGCTCCTTGAGCGGCCCCTGGGCCAGCCAGAGCAGATGTCGGCGCCCGGGAAACTCGGCCAGCGCCGGCTGCAGCAGGCGGGTCGAGACGTACTCGCTATCCCTGCCCAGCCCGTCCTCGAGCGCTCCCCGGTCGGCTGCCAGGGCGGTCAGTCGGCCCACGCTCGCCAGCAGTTCCGGCATGTTCACGAAGCGTTCAGTGACGGCCAATCGCCCTCCCGAGGCGACCAGGAGCAGGACGGAATGGCGCAGCAATACCGGACGAACCATCACCTCGTCAGGGCCCACCGCCTCGACCATCGCTTTGATACGAACGGCGCCGAGTTGACCTAGCGCTTCGTTGTCTGGCTCGCGCCGACGCAGCGCCTCCAGTTTCTCCAGGACCTTCTCCAATCCGTTCACCTCGCCGTGGACGGTGGGGTTGGAGGGGGGAAGGGGAGGGGAGGGTTGGAGGAACGTGAGCTCGGCATAGGCGGGCGTGGCCAGCAGCAGAGAACGGAGCGTGGTCGGATCGGCCGAGGCCTCCAACATTCGGTCTACCGTTAGGGCGATCTCCGCCTCCATGGCTTTCGCTGAGCGGCCTGAAGCCAGCGCGAGCTTACGATGCAGATCGGCCAGGTAGATACGGCGGGCATCGCTCTCCCCCTGGTCCAGAGCGGGCAGCACCCCAGACTGTCTACCACCTCGGCCGTGCGGCGCTGCAGAGTCCAGTCGGCGGTCCTTTCCAGCATGCTGTCGAAGACCATTCCGGTCCAAAGCCAGGGCGCCTCGCGGCGGGACACGCTTTCCAGCAGACCCGTCCAGGGACCGCCATTGCTGAGGAAGTGGCGCTCCAGGACCCAACGGTAGCGCCGCTGCACTTCGTCATCGCTCTCGTCGCTTAGCCCGGCAACAAACAGGTTGGTGGCGACTTCGCTGCCGAAGCCGCTGGGTTCGGCTCCCTGCTGTCGCTGCCCGCGCAGCAGTTCGCGCGCCTGGCGCCGCTTTTCCGTGGCGGATTGGGGGTTGCTCTCCCGACGCGCCTGCTCGACTAGCAGCGAGGCGGCTAGCAGCGGGTCTTCCAACTCCTGGGCCATCTGAACGGCTCGTTGAGAGTAGCGAGGCTGGTCGGGAAAGATTCGCGAGGCCAGGTCGAGCAGGTCCAGCGCCTGGTCGCCGGGCGGTAACTGTTCGAGCACCTTGTCGACCTCAGCCTGGGTCAACCCCTGACCGGTATGACGCTTGCGGAACCAGTTGGTGAAGGTCATCGCCATCGGCACCAGAGCCGTCTCGCCGGTACGCAACGACTCGTCGACAATCCCTTGCAGGGAACGGACCGCCTCGTCAAAACGGTCGGCGCGCTGCAGAGCCATGGACGCGAGCAGCCGATAGTTCATCGCGACCTGGGGTAGCTTCTGCGCCTGAGCTTGCCCGTCGAGCAGTTGAGCCAGAGCGAGATACTCCGAATGACGACCCTGCTGGTTAAGCTGGCGGAGCCGACCGTCGAACCCAGCCCGTGGGTCCAGGCGGAAGAGTTCGGTCACGATCTCCTCGCTGCGGACGGGCTCGTCGCGGTAGAGAAGAAGTTGGGCCAGCAGCAGACGGATATGGTCGCGTAGGGGCGGGTCGGCCCGCAGCCCGTCCCGAAGCAGGCGCTCGGTCTGGCGGCTGTCGCCGGAACTGGCTTGCTGAGACGTGCGCTCCTGGTAGGCCAACACCAGCAGGTAACGGGCGCGCAGGCGGGGCGGAAGCGAAGTCGGTGGAAGTCCAGCCAGGGCGTTGGCGACCCGGTCGGAGCGGTCGGCCGCCATTCCCAGTTCGGCCGTGCACAGCTGTTTTTCCGGCCCTTCGGGCATGGCCTGGAGCAGCTTCCCCGCAGCCACGTAGCGCTGCTCATCCACGGCTTGCTCGAACGGGGCCAGGGAATTGACGGGAGGCTGAGCCAGGCCGGGCAGGCAGAGAGCCAGCATCAGGCCGAGGAGCAGACATACCCTTGTCATAGTGAGGCTTTTCCCCCGGCTTGACGCATCTCCTGGGAAGGGGGACGTGGACCGGCCGTTCCGAACCGAGCGGTTATGAAAACCTTACCACGCTTGCTTCTGGGCGGTCTGGCCGCCAGTGCGGCGGCCGCTGCCGGCCTTGTCGCTTTCACTTACGCCGAGACGCGCCGGGTCCAGCGGTTGGTCCCGGTGGACGGAGAGTTCCTCGAGGTCGAAGGCGCTCGACTGCACTACGTCGACCGCGGCCAGGGACAGCCGATCGTGTTGATCCACGGGCTGGGTGGGCAGCTTCGCAACTTCAACTACCTGGTCGACCTGTTGGCCGAAGAGTTCCGAGTGATCCTGGTCGACCGACCGGGCTCGGGCTACTCTACGGCGACGGCCGGGACGGGGGCAGGCTTAAGGTCGCAGGCGGCGATCTTCGCGTCGTTTTTGGACAAACTGGGGTTGGAAAAACCGCTGGTGGTGGGCCACTCGTTGGGTGGGGCGATCTCGTTGGAACTGGCGCTGGACTTCCCCGAGAAGGTGGGAGCGCTGGCGCTGATCGCGCCGCTGACCCAGTTCGAGGAAGTGCTACCGCCCGCGTTTCGAGGCCTGGCCATCACTTCGCCTCGGGTGCGGACGGCGATGGCCTGGATGGCGGTGGCGCCGGTCTCGCGCTACGGCCCCAAGACCCAGTTAGAGCAGGTGTTCGCACCCGACACCGTTCCGACCGACTTCGACATCCGGGCCGGCGGGCTGCTGGCTCGTCGTCCGGCGAACTTCCTAGCCTCATCGGCCGACCTGCGCGGGGCAGCCGAGGACCTGGCCGGCCTGATCGCACGCTACGGTCAACTCAGCGTCCCGACCCGGGTGCTGTTTGGTCGCGGCGACACTATCCTGAACCCCGAAATCCACGGCCGAGGGCTGGAGAGCGTGGCCCCAGATCTGCGACTGGACATCATGGATGGCGGGCACATGATCCCGGTGACCTACCCCGAAGAGACCGCCCGCTGGATCGCCGAAGCGGCACGAGATCTGGCCGGCGATGGAGCGGGGACACAGAGCTAGAGGAAGAGGGAAGGCTGGTCGAGTTAAGAACCGACCGAGAGGATGACCCGACTGCTGCCTGCGGCGCTCTTCTTCTTCTCTGGCTGTGCCAGCTTGATCTTCGAGACCCTCTGTGTGCGCCGGCTGGCTCTGGTCATCGGTAGCACGGTTCAGTCCGCTTCTCTGACCGTCTCGGTCTTTCTTTTTGGACTGGGGATAGGTGCCTATCTGGGGGGGCGGCTGGCCCTTCGCACTCGTCGTCTCGTGCTGGCTTTTGCCGCGGTGGAAGCTTTGGCAGGATTGGGCGCCTTGCTGGTTTTGGCAGCTATCCCGGTCTTGCCGGGATTGTTGGTTCCGTTGGCGCACCAGGCGCCAGGACTGTTGCCGTTCGCGAAGTTAGGGCTGCTGTCGCTGCTTCTTTTGCTGCCGACCATCGCGATGGGGGCCAGTCTTCCGCTTCTGTCGCATCACTACGTCGATCATCTGGGTGGTGACTTCGCACGCAGCCTGGGGCTTCTCTACGCGATCAACACCCTGGGCGCGGCGGCAGGCGTTCTGCTGACGGATTTCTGGCTTGTCCCGACCTACGGGGTGACCCGAGCGGGTTGGGTCTCCTTTACGCTCTACTTCGCCGTAGCTCTATTGGCCCAGATAGATCTGCCCGTTTCTCGTCAGGCCCCTACGGCGGGGGACGATGAAGGTGAGCCGTCCCGGATGACAAGAGGCTCCAGTGTCGGGATCCTGGCTTTGACCTCGTCGGGGTTTTTGGGCCTGACCTTTCAGGTGCTTTGGACCCGAATGCTGGCCTTCTTGAACGGTAACGATGTCTACGCCTTTTCTATCACTCTGGCCGTCTATCTCCTGGGTTTGGTGCTGGGGAGCGCCCTGATCTCGATGTTCGGTCGGCGCTGGTACCTGAGCGGCTCGACTATCGGAGGGCTGCTGGTGATGTTGGGGTTCACCGGCTACCTCAGTCTCTTCAGCATCGGTTGGGTCCGAGATCTCCGGCAAGCGATGGAAGGAGCCACGACGGGCGCCTGGCTGCCCAGCATCGTAGCTGGGATCCTAATTATGCTGCCCAGCGCGGTCTGCCTGGGGCTGCTCTTTCCGCTGGCCACCGACCGACTCCGCCACTCCTCGTCGGCTTCGGGTCGAACGGTTGGCAACGCCTACGTTCTGAACACGGTCGGGGCAGCTTTGGGCGGGCTGATGGCCGGATATGTATTTTTGCCGCAGTTGGGCCTGCAGAGCTCGTTGGCCTTGGCTGCCGGGCTCTCGGTGCTGCTGGGGGCGGCCGTTCTGCTGCGAGAACCGTCGGCCAAGGTTGTCGGACTGGGCAGCATCGGGCTGTTTGCTGTGGTGCTTTGGCTGACCCCTCAGCAGGCGTTTCTGAAAACGTTCTACGGCGAGGACTACAAGGGGATCGTGTTCGCGGTCGACGACCATTACGGGTCCATCGCGCTGATTCGGGCCTGGGACGAGACGTTGCAACAGATGAGCGAGAACCTGCACGTCGACGGATTCAACATGGCCGGTAATACCAGCACGGCCAAGCGCTACACCACGGGCCTGGCCGCTTTGCCGATTCTGCTCAACGACCGATCGAAGGAAGTGCTCATCGTTTGCATGGGTCTGGGGAATACCCTGAACACGGCCGTCAGTCTGAAGCAGACGGTCCACGTTCAGTGCCTGGAGCTTTCGGCTCGCATCCCCGAGATGCTGGCTCATACGGAGATCGGTCCCAGCGTCCTCGCTTCGCCGAAGCTTTCCATCGAAATCGGCGATGGGCGAAACCACTTACTGTATTCCCAGAAGAAGTACGACGTCATTTCGGCCGAGCCGCCGCCACCCACCCACGCTGGAATCGTGAACCTCTACAGCCGTGAGTACTACGAGTTGTGCGCAAGTCGGCTCAACGAGGGCGGCATCACCGCCCAGTGGCTGCCGGTCTTCCAGCTCTCCGTGGAAGAATCGAAGACGATCATCCGAGCTTTTCAGGACGTCTTCCCCTACACCTATCTGTGGGAGGCTGAAGGGCTGCAGCTCTGCCTGCTGGGCAAAATGGAGCCGTTGGACCTGGACTTTGCCAGGCTAGAGAAAGCTGTGGATGAAAACAAGGCGTTCCTAGCCTCGGCCGGTTTCGATTCTGCGGCGAAAATCGCGGCGATGAGCCTGGCCGATCCCGAGCAGTTGCGAGCCTACACTCGCTTGACCCCGCCGCTGACGGATGACCGCCCGCGGATTCAGTACACCCACCACGATTTCACCGTAGACGCGCCCTGGCTTTTCTACGAAAAGCGTCCTCGGGTTTTACCCTGGAAGGCGAGCAAGGCCCAGACGGCCTTGATCGATCACTTCGCTCGTGGCCTGATGGCGTTCCGTGTCTACCCCTACGTGGGGAACGTGTCGCTGTTGGAAAAGCACGAGCTAGCTCGCCTGGCTCTCGAAACGTATCCCAACGAGCTTCACTACCAGACCCGCTTTCTGGCAACGCCGGCCCATCTCGAATCGTTGGAAAAGGACGCCAAGTCCAACCCCAACGACGCTCAGACTTTGTTTGAGCTTGCGCGCGTTCGTTTTATCAACGGCGACCTTCGTGGCGCGGCGCAGGCCGCCGAAGCCGCCTCGGCCCTGCCCTCCCCTGATCAGACGCTTTATCGGCTTTACGGGCTGCTGGCTCGCTACAGGCTGGGTGAGGTGAAAGAGGTTCGGGCAGAGTTCGAACGGCTGGCCCCTCCGTCCGAGCCCAACGCGGACTTTTTGCGTAGTTTGCTGGTACCTGAAAAACGTTAAGGCTTCCTTAAGGGTGACATGGTTTTATCGTCCTAGAACACTCTACGACCCTCAATTCGGGGGCGAACTTAAGGATAGACCATTATGCAGATCAATACTTCCCTCGCCTCCGCACCTCTGGCCGCTCGCCGCCCGGCTGCCGCCTCCGCTCCCGTCGTCGAGCAGCAGAGCTCCGACTCCGTCACGCTTTCCTACTCGAACAACAGCTTCAAGGGCGGAGCCGCCTTCGGCGCCATGGGCCTGATCCCGCTGGTCGGCGTAGCCAGTAACTTCGGCATCGGCGCGCAGGCCGGATTCAACGACCACAAAGCGGCTTCGAACTTCGCAGGCGCTGGCGTCGTGGCCAACCTGGCCGGTACGGTGACCCTGGCCGGCGGTCTGCTCTTCGGAAGCGGAACGGCCACCAACCTCGGACTGGGCCTTCTGGGCGTTTCCGGTCTGGCAGGTGCCGTCGCTGGTTTCGTCGCTTCGTAAGTTCCGAATCTCGAGAGTTTTAGAAAGCCACCTCACGAAGGTGGCTTTCTTGCGTCAGGCGTAGGTCGACGGCGTGAGCGATATCGAGTATCTCTGGAACGGCCCCGAAGGCGGTCCGCTGCTGGTTCTGGCACCGGGTTCGGGCGCTTCGATGCGATCGCCCTGGATGGAGGACGTGGCTTCGGCGCTGGGAGAGGCGGGCATCAGGGTGGCTCGCTTCGACTTTCCCTACATGCGCGAGGAGCGGCGCAGGCCTCCGGATAGAGAGCCGATCCTACGGAAAACCTGGTTGGAGGTCATCGCGGAGCTCCAGCCCCGAGCCATTGGAGGGAAGTCGATGGGAGGCCGGATAGCCAGCATGCTGGCGGACGAGGCTCGGATAGGCGCGCTGATCTGCTTTGGCTATCCGTTCCACCCGCCCGGCAAGCCAGAGAAGCTGCGCACGGCGCACCTTGGCGATCTGCAAACACCCACTCTGATCTTCCAGGGACGACGAGACCCGTTCGGGACCGAGGCCGAGGTCGCGGGCTACGGCCTCTCGGACGCGATCCGGATGGTCTGGATGGACGGCGACCACTCGCTAGAGCCCCGCCGGCGCGACGCCGTGAGCTGGGAGGACAACCGAGCCCAACTGGTCGCCGAAGTCTGCAGGCTACTGGAGGCTGGTGAGCAGTCGCGGGTCGGACTCTAGCAGCGCGATGGCTCGCGCTTCGACTCCGGGCTGGCTTAGCACGGTCACGAAGTTGGCCTTGATCATCGGGGCAGCTTGCAGGGCTGCCCTCCACTCCGCTCCTGGCATCGGGTTCTCCCTCCACCAGTCCCAGAACCCGGTGGTCTCGAACAGGCGGTCCAGATCGGCCACCTCCTGCCCTCGCAGTCGAGCCATCCAGTAGGTCGCGAGGCCCACTTGCAGCCCGTGGGGGTGGGGGCGCTCGGCCAGCAGATCCAGGGCGTGCGAGATCAAATGTTCAGAGCCGCTGGCGGGTCGACTGCAGCCAGCCAGCTCCATCGCCACTCCGTTGAACAGAAGCGCCTGACCCAGCAGACGGATTCCGTCCTCGTCAGGGACCGGATGCGCCATCAGCTGGAATACGCTGGCGTCGGAAAGCAGAGCGGCCAGGTCGTCGAACGGCGTGCCGTCGGTGTGGAAGGCGAGCTTCCAGTCGGGGATGGCGGTGCGCTTGGCCGCGACGTCTCCAATCCCTGACAGCCACAGCACCTTCGGCGCCTGCTTCACCACATCGAGGTCGACCACGACCCCGACGGGAAGGCGAGCGGGCATGCTGGTGCGGCGTCCGGCCACGGTCAGAGACGATTGAGGGCTACAGAAGCCGTCGTTGGATAGCGAGGTGGGGACGGCCAGGTAGGGCAGGTTCTGCCGGAAGGCCAGCATCTTGGCCACGTCGAGCGCCTTGCCGCCGCCCACTCCCACCACCGCCTGGAGGTCCCCCTCCAACCGGCCTTCCAGGCTCTCAAGCCATTCTAGAGAGGCGTCTTCGACGCCCACCTTTTGGACGACGGGGGAGAGTTCTAGCTTCGCCTGGAGAGAGTTCGGCAGGCCGTCGCTGTGCAGCATCAGCACCCGGCTCCAGCCGTATCTTTGCAGATAGACGGGCAGGCGGCCGATCGCCCCCGGCTTCATCCTGACGAGTTGAGGGACCAGGACGGAGCGCAGGTCGGGCACGGAGCGTCTACTCCATCAAGGCGATAGGCTTGCTGGCGAAGTTCTGCTGGGTGGAGGTGTCGTGAAGCCCCTGGAAGGTCGCCACTTCGGGCTTCGGAGCTCTGCTGGGATCGTAGGCGCCCAGGATGAGGTCGGCGATCCCGCCAGCGCCAGAAATCGGGGTGGCCATGGAGGTACCGGAGAAGACGTCGTAGCCGCTGAACTTCATCTCGGGCTCGATGCTGGCGAAGCCATCGTTGGAAAGCTGGAACGGCGAGCCAGCGGAGGGGGCGGGAGCGGAAGCGGAGGGCGCGGACTCGCCCTCCTTGCCGATGCCGAGGTAGTCGGCGATATGCTGGTTCGTCTGCAGCTTTTCAGCACGATTCGCCGCAGCCTGTTCCGGGCTCATACCAAGCTCGAAGGCTGCGCTGTCGCCGTTGAAGTACAGGTTCATCGAGTCTTTGAGACTGATTTCCAGGTCGGCGGCGTTGTCTCTGATGTCTTGAGCGATCTCCAGATCGCGGGCCGAGAGCTTCGGCTTTTGCACCTCGGTACCGCCCACGTTCGGTGAAGCTGCAGGCGTGCCAGCAAGGTTCTGATAGGTACCAAATTTCACGCCGGAGCCCGCGCTGGCGAAGCCGTCGGAAGGGGCCTGCGGGGGAGCCTCGGCGGGGACGGAAGAGATCGCGGGGCCACGAGCGGTTGCTGGAGCTGGCGCAGCGGTCTGAAATCTCATTCCGGGGTTGAAATTGGTATTCATAGGTGCGAACTTCTTGACCTGGAGGGATCGTCCTCTGAAGTTGGATACAAAACGTTAACAAAAAGCGCTTCGGCCACTCTTCTCGGAGAGGGCTTGGGCGAGAGGGAGGGAAGGGTCCTCGGATGCCTTTCCCGGTTGTAATCGTTCTGCTCTGGTGTCCCGCATGACCTCTCCGTCCCCGTCCGACCTCAGCCCCGAGGATCGCTACCGCCGCATAATCGAGGCCGCCGAAGAGGGGATCATCACCATCGATGTCCACGCTCTGACCGACTACGTCAACCCCAAGATCGCCAATATGCTGGGCTACACCGTCGAAGAGATGCTAGGCCGTCCGCTGGCCGACTTTCTCGACGATGAGGGGAAGGAGCTTCTGGAGTACTATCTCGAGCGGCGTCAGCAAGGCATCACCGAGCAGTTCGACTTCAAGTTCTGCCATAAGAACGGTGAAGACGTGTGGGTGAGCGTCGCGACCAACCCGCTGCTTGATGCCGAGGGCAACTACATCGGGGCGCTGGCTATGTTCACCGACATCCGGGTGCGTCGCGAGGCCCAGCGCTTGCTGGCCTGGGAGAAGGAGGCGCTGGAGACCATTGGCAGCAGCCTGGCGCTGACAGGCGTGCTGGACGAGCTGATGCTGGGGCTGGAGCGGCACCTGCCTGGAGCGATCTGTTCGGTCTTCCTTGTCGACCCGGAAGCGATCTGTCTGCGGCCTGGTGGGGCGCCCTCTCTGGCCAAGGATTTCAACGAGCTGCTCGATGGCTACCCGGTCGGGCCGACCAGCCCCTACGGCGAGGCGCTGCAAGGGAAGCAGCAGCGGATCGTCCCCGACATCATGGTGGATCCGCTGTGGGAGGGGTACCGGCATTTGGCTCTTGCTCAGGGGCTACGGGCCAGCTGGTCGACCCCGATCCGCGATAGTGGGGGAGAGCTTATTGCGGTCTTCGTGGTCTACTATCGCGAGCCGCGCGAGCCGAACAGTCGCGAGCAGTTGCATATCGAGCGCGCCGCTCATCTGGCGTGTCTGGCCATCGAGCGCAAGCGCGCTGAAGAGATGCTGGCGGCCTCGCAGATCGCCTTGCGAGAGGCGAACGAGAGCTTGCAGCAGAGCAACGAGAAGCTCGAGCGTCGGGTTCACACTCGCACGCAGCAGCTCAGAGCGCTGGCCAGTCAGCTGACCCAGGTCGAAGAGCGCGAGCGTCTGCGCCTGGCCGACGCGATTCACGAAGGGCTGCTGCAGCTTCTGATGGCGACCTCGCTCAGGCTGGAAGGGTTGCGAAGTCCGATCGACCTGGAGACGCTCGACGAGGGTCTGGACAGCGCCCAGGCTCTGGTCAAGGAGGCGGTCAAGCTGGGCAAGGCGGTGGTGCGCGACTTATACCCCCCGGCTCTACATACGCTCGGGCTAGGTGGGGCGCTAGGCTGGCTGGCCCAGCAGCATCTGCCTCAGGGGTTAGAGGTCGAGGTCGAGGCGCCGTCGGGCTTCGACGTGCCGGAGAAAGAGCTTCGCATCACGCTGTTTCGGGCCGCTCACGAACTGCTGGTCAACGCACGGAAGTATTCCGAGGTAGAAAAGGCCAGAGTCGAGATTTTGCACGACGACGACGGCGCCGTCCAGTTGACGGTTTCCGACCGGGGAATCGGTTTCGACCCCGACGAGGTCCGCGCCCGAGAAGGTGTCGATGGCGGCTTCGGGCTGTTCAGCCTGAGGGAGCGGATGGAGGCTCTGGGCGGGAAGCTGCTGTTAGAGAGCGCTCCGGGCCAGGGCAGCCGGATCACCCTGGTCGTGCCGCCAGGCACCTCGGACGGGGCGGCGACCTGACCGGTTGGCCCAGTTGGGAGACAAAGCAAAAAGGGCCAGCGCGTGACCCTTTTTGCTCCGCGTCCAGGCCGATAAGAGGGCGGGACGGGTTCGGCTATTCAGTTCTCTCATCTGAACTCCGGCCATCGCGCGGCGATGTCGTGCTCATGAATCGACTTTGTCAGTGGCCCGGGAGGTCTCTGCCTCGCCGTTGCGGCCTCTGAACGCATTATGCCCCGCTCAGAACTTGAACTCTATTCCTCACTCGCGGGGAGTTGGAGGCCGCCACGGGATACATCCGGATAGAGCCTCCCTGTCGCTGGCAAGGGCGAGCCGTCCGAGCGTATAGCTTCGCAGGCCATCGCTCATCGGATAGGTTCATCGCTTTTCTCACAGATAAGTCGGTTCTACGAACTGATATCAGCCCGCACACCCGACTGATCCCGGATGGGTCAGGGTGACAGCATGGAGCTGCCGAGCGCGACCCTTCCGGGGAATAGAAAAAGGCGCGGACTCTTTCGAGTTCAGCGCCTTCTTCGGTTGCCGGTCAGCATCTACAGTCGTAGACCAGCGGCCTTTTCCATATTTCAGGTCCAGCCCATCTCCCTGAAAATCAGGTGGAGAAACCCCTATCGCTC
>JAEXNA010000232.1 GCA_023447635.1 Vulcanimicrobiota bacterium
TCTCCTGGAAGGTCGACCCGGCCCTGCGCGACCGCCTGAAGGCCCACGTGGTGATGCTGGCCGGAACCATCGGACCGCGCAACACGGTAACTCCGGAAGGCTACAAGAAGGCGGAAGCTTACCTGCAGACCCAACTCGAAGGGATGGGCTACACCGTCGAAAAGCAGACCTACGACGTCGAAGGCCAACCCTCGGTGAACCTTTGGGCAGAAAAGAATGGCGGACCCGAGGTCCTGGTCGTGGGCGCTCACTACGACACCCTGGACAGCGGCACGCCGGGCGCCGACGACAACGCCAGCGGCTGTGCCGCCACCCTGGAACTGGCCAGATTGCTCAAAGACGAAGTGGACGGGCCCACCGTACGTTTCCTCTTCTTCGCCAACGAAGAGCCGCCCTATTTCCACACCAGCGCCATGGGCAGCCTGGTCTACGCGACCAGGCTCAAAGAGGGCAGGGAAAAACTGCTGGGCATGATTTCGCTAGAGTCGATCGGTTTCTACTCCGACAAGGGCGATAGCCAGCACTTCCCGACCGGCATCTCGGGCTACCCCGACACCGGAAACTTCGTCGCCTTTATCAGCGACCTGACCTCCAAGCCGTTCCTGGACCGCTGCCTGGCGGCGTTCCAAGAGGACCCGACCATGCCCTCCGAAGGCCTCTCCGCCCCCGGAATGGTGGAAGGCGTCAACTGGTCCGACCACTGGGCTTTTAGCAAAAACGGCTATCCGGCGCTGATGATCACCGACACCGCTCCGTTTCGGAACCCGCACTACCACCTGGACAGCGACACTCCAGACACCCTGGACTACGACCAACTGGCCGCCGTCACCGAGGGGGTCTATCGAATGCTCCTGAAACTCTAGACCTGGATTTCGCACTTCTCACGGTCCTTGCCTACTGAGGCACCATTCTCGCGTTGTCACACCTCGCTTATCCCGACCGGGGCGGTAACGCTTCGCTTGCAAGCGGGACCGAGGTGCACTATAGTGCACCTCGCTCGGCGTTCCTAGCGATAACGGCACCTCAATAGGCCATGCCTCGCGATAAGTGCGAAAACCAGGTCTAGACGCTTGCCAGAGCCTCGACAGCTTTAGCCCGCGACGGCTTACGTAGCGCTTTCAACGCGTCCAGATTGACCTTCGCCATGGTCTCGGACTCGGGCGTCTCGATCACCGCCGGAATCTTGCGGAAACGACCGTCCCGCACCAGCCAGCGGAAGGTCGCGGGGCCGATCTCGCCCAGACCGATATGATCGTGACGGTCCACCCGACTGCCCAGACCCTTCTTCGAGTCGTTCAGATGCAGCGCTTTCAAGCGGTCTAGCCCCAGAACATCGTCGAAAGTCTGCCAGAAAGCGTCATATAGCTTGCGGCTGCGCAGATCGTAGCCGGCCGCGAACAGGTGGCAAGTATCCACGCACACGCCCAGCCTGAGGCTACCGCCGTTCAGAGCGATGATGCGAGCCAGGTGCTCTAACTGATGGCCCAGGGTGGTACCCTGGCCGGCGCAGGTTTCCAGGAAGATCGGCAGCGGTTGGTCGCCGGTGCGGTCGAAAATCTCGGCCATCGCCTCGGAGTAGCGCTGCAGCCCCAGTTCGCTGTCGGCGTGAGCGCCCAGGTGGCAGACCAGACCGTCCATCCCCAGGCGGTGGCAGCGCCCCACCTCTTCCACCATCGTTTCGATAGAGCGGCGCCGGATCGTCTCGTCGGCGGCGGCCAGGTTGTTCAGGTAGATATCGTGGGCGATGACCGACGGATTTCCGTGGGCTTTGCGCTCGGCCTTGAAGCGAGCGATCCCCTCTCCGGTCAGCGGAGCGGCGTTCCATTGCGAGGGAGCGCGGGTAAAAAGCTGCAGACATTCGGCCCCCAGGGCCTGTCCGCGCGCAAAGATCTGAAAGGCCCCGCCCGCAGCGCTGACGTGGGCACCAAGTTTAGGCATAGACCCCTCCTTACTGCCAGGCCCCACGCCACACCTCTTCCGGATCCGGTGGGAGGGGGGGAGGCGGGAGCCAGGTGGAGAGGAGCCGAAGCGGCGCGGGGGGCGGAGCAGAAAGGCGAGGTGAAGGCGATGAAATGGGAAGTTATGGAAGTCGGGCCGTTTGCGATGAACGCCATGATCGTTTACGACGAGACCACCTGGCGCGGGTTTTTGCTTGACCCGGGCGATGAAATTCCGTCCATTTTACAGCGGGCCGAGGATATCGGAGTGGCTCTCGAGGCGATCGTCTTTACCCACGGCCATATCGATCACGTCGCCTTTGCCGAAGACGCGAAGAAAAAGCTGAAAGTGCCGACCTATCTGCACAAAGACGACTGGGAGATGGCGGCGGCCGCTCCGCGTCAAGCCTTGATGTTCGGCTTGAATCCGGGTCCGGTGCCCACCATCGACCACGAACTGCCGGGAGAAGGCACCTTCGAGGTGGCGGGAATGACCTTTGACGTGCGCCACGCGCCCGGTCACTCGCCGGGCTCCGTCGTGCTGATCCACCATCCGACGAAGAAGGCCATCGTGGGCGACGTCGTGTTCGCCGGATCGGTCGGACGCACCGACCTGCCCGGCTGCTCGCACCAGGCGCTGATGGACTCGATCGAGCGGGTCATCCTGCCCCTACCTGACGACTACATCCTGCAGCCCGGCCACGGGCCTCGGACCACCGTCGGCCAGGAGCGCGAGAACAACCCGTTCCTGCGCGGTCTGACCTCGCGTCCCGTCTAACGCAAGCCGGTCGGGAAAATCTCGAACGGAAACGACGTCTTTTTCCCACTCGAATTCTCCATTTTCCAACGTTCGCGGGTCATCCTGACCTTCCGAACACAAAAAAGCGGCCCGCCTCGGAGAGACGGGCCGCTTTCGCGTGAGCCACAGCGCAAGGGCGACCCTACACCTGGACGCCCAGCACGCCGCTGGCCACCAGCAGCAGAATCAGCAGCAGCGTGCTGCCGACGCCGGCCAGCACGGGCAGCAGCGACGAGCGAGGCTCAGCGACCGGAGCCGGCTGCGAACCTGCTTCCAGCAGTTTGCGCTCGGTTTCGGCCCGCTGCTTCTCGCGCTCGCTTTCCTGGGACTGGAACCACTCCAAAACACGGGCCTGGGTAGCTGCTTTTCCCTCTTGCTCGCCTAGCGCGCGTTCCAGCACGAAAGCGCGCTCGTTGAGTCCGAGAATACGGGCCTCTTTCTCTTTGAGCTCATGTTTTAGCCCGCGGTTCTCGTCGAGGATATAGTCCAGGAAGCTCTGACGGACGCTCCACTCTTCGTCCTCGTCGTCATCGTCGTCTTCGAGATAGTCCGGGCGACGCTCCATCTCTCCGCGAGGCGCGGTAGTGGCCAACTGGCGCTCGCCAGAGACCTCTTCCTCGGCCCGGTTCTTCAGGCGAACTTGGGGCAGTTCCGGCGAAGACCACAGCGCGGGCAGCTGGGAGGGGCGGGAGCCGGGGTACAGCTCATCCAGACTGTTCACGTCGATGAGCCACATGAACCCTCCGAACTCCAGCGGCTCGCGCCGACCTTCCAACAGCCCACACTCGATCTTCCGGCGCAGCGTCTTTTCCGATTTCCGGCACAGCACCGAAGCTTCTTTCAGGGTGACTTCCATCTCGACTCCTTGAATTAAATTCTAAAGAGGTGTACTTTTTGTTCAAGGCATTCTCCTGCCGCCCCGGTGGACAGAAACGGTTTTTTGCCGGGGAGGGGCCCCAGACGGCCGGGGGGAGGGGAGGACAAGCCCCTGGACACGCCGGGACCCCCCCCCCGGCAGAGCTCTAAGGAGGGGTGGACAGGCTGTCCACCCCCCTGGACAGACTGTCCAGGGGTCTCCTGGGGGCGTTCGCTGCCTTAGCCGGTCGAGCCCAGGTTCCATAAGGCTTGGGAGGGGGTGGACAGACTGTCCCGGTGGGTACCCAGCGCGGGGCGCAGGGGGGGTGGACAACGCCTGTCTAGAGGGGGGGACACAGCTGCTGTCGGGGGTGGTGGACAGTTTGTCCAGGGGTCTCGCGGAAGGTCGATTCGACCGCGTCGCGCGAAACCCGGAACGAGAGTTTGTTTTAAGGAAAACGGGAATAACGCTTTGACCAGGAAGAAGACCAGGATGCTCCGGGCCCTCATATCGATCCTCATAGCCAGCCTTTTTTGGGTGGCTTGCTCTACGCCCGGCGATAACATCGTAGGTCTAACTCGCTCTACCCCTGGCCCGTCCGCCGTGGGCGGCAAGCCCAAGCCCACCCCCACGCCGGGCGAAGAAAAGCCGATCCGGCTCGAGAAGACCACCATCAAGACCAAAAAGGGTCAGCGCTGGGAGCTGGAAGCCGACACTGTCGACTGGAAGAACGATAATTCCCGGGCCGACGCTGAAACCGTGACCTGGTATCTGCTCGACCCCCAGGGAGAGCGCAGCGTCAAGGTCGACTCGGATGGCGCCGACGTGAACATGAAGGACGAACTCGTCGAGTTCACCGGAGAAGTGGTGGCCCAGCGCCTGGGATCGGAAGAGTCGCTGGTGGTCCAGCGCTTGCTCTACAACGGCAAAGAGCGCATGTTTTACGGCTCCGAAGGCGTTCTCTGGAAGAGGAAAGGCATCGAGTTGGCGGGCCAAACGTTGACGGCCAACGCGGAACTGGATAAGGTGCAGCTCAGGGGTCGTGTCAAGGGGAAAACCGAGGGAGGCTTCCCAAAGATGGGAGATGAGAAGTCCGCCTCGGACCAGAGGACCAGATGAAGATCGAGGTGTGCGAACTCGTTAAGAGTTTTAAGCGCCGTCGCGTTGTCGACGGCGTTTCCCTCGACGTGTCTCAAGGCGAGGTGGTCGGCCTGCTGGGCGCCAACGGCGCGGGCAAAACCACGACTTTCTCGATGGTCGTCGGCCTGCTCAAGCCCGACACGGGCAAGATTCTGCTCGACGGCAAAGACATCGCCCGCTTCCCCATCCACAAGCGCGCCCGGGCCGGAGTGGCCTACCTGGCCCAGGAAAACTCGGTCTATCGCGGTTTGACCGTAGAGGACAATATCTGTCTGGCCTGGGAGGCCAACGGAATGCGCCGCAAAGAGCGCATGAAGCGTCTCGAAGTGCTGCTGACGGACTTCTCACTTCACAAGGTGCGTAAAAGTCTGGGCATCACCCTGTCCGGCGGAGAGCGCCGACGCGTCGAAATCGCCCGCTCGCTGGCCAGCAATCCTAAGTTCCTGCTGCTCGACGAACCGTTCACCGGGGTCGACCCGATCGCCGTGGCGGAAATTCAGGACATCATCCGCAGCCTGAAAGATCGCAACATCGGGGTGCTGATCACCGACCATAACGTGCGAGAGACTCTGGCCATCTGCGACCGCAGCTACATCATCCGCGAAGGCAAGATCCTGGTAGCGGGCGACGCTACCACCATCGCCTCGTCGCCGCTGGCCCGCAAATATTACTTCGGAGAGCGCTTCCAGACCGGGTTCGAGACGCCCGCCGGGGCCCCCGACAGCGCCGACCCCCCCCTCCCAGCGACCCCGGAACCCTCCCCCAGCGCGGGTAACGGCACCAGTAACGGCAACGGATCCGTCGCCCCCGCTGCGTCCGCTGCCTCGGCCGAGAAAGAAGAGGAGCGGGCCCACGAGGCCGCTACTAACTGATGTTTTTGAAAGCTCTGGACCGCTATCTGCTGCGCGAGATCCTGGCCCCTTTCATTTTCGGGCTGGGAGCCTTTACCACGCTGTTCTTTGCCGTCGAGTCGATGATCGGCGTAGCCCGCATGATCACCGAAGCCAAGATGCCATACTCCCTGGTCCTCGAGTACCTGGGCTGCCGCCTCCCGCAGGTTCTGATTTTTACCCTCCCGATGGCCTCGCTGATGGCCTGCCTACTGGCCTTTGGCCGCCTTTCGGGCGAGGCCGAACTGACCGCCATGCGGGCGTCCGGCCTCTCTTTCATGCGCATCGCCTTTCCACCGCTGGTGTTCTTTTTCTGCCTTTCGGCTGGGAGCTACTGGCTGAACGACGCTGTGGTCCCAGGCAAGATGAAGCGAGCTTACGAGATCGTCTTCTCCTCGCAGAAAGAAGAGATCTATCAGAAGGCGCTGCTAACCGCGCCAAAGGCCTTGAAGAGCGGGCTGGAGCAGATGCTCTACGCGCACAAGTTCAACTTTGAAGACAAGACCATGCAGGGCGTCTACATCCACTATCTGTGGGAGGATCGACGTCGACGCGAGGTCTACGCCGAGAAGGCGCGCTGGAACGGCAAGGTCTGGGAGCTGTTCAATCTGCGCACCACCGAGTTCGACGCCGACCAGAACCCGGAACAGGAACTCGAGGCGCAGAAGGGCTGGTCGGGCCTCTCGCCGGGCGAGTCTCCCCCCAGCCCGGAGGACCTCAGCAAGCGCGACTTCCGCCCCGAAGAGATGACTCGCGCCGAACTTGCCGACGCCCTGATCGCCCTGGCCGGCCAGCCCATGACCGAGGCCGAAGACAAGCGGGCTCATTACGCCGTGGTTTATCACCAAAAGGCGTCGCTTCCCTGGGTCTCCTTTATCTTTGCCACTTTCGCCATCCCACTGGGCGTGCGGCCGCATCGCTCTTCAAAATCGATGGGGCTGGGTCTCTCCCTGGCCTTCATCTTGCTCTACTACCTCTTGATGACGGTAGGCATGGTGTTTGGAGAGGCGGGGTCCATCGACCCCGTAGTTGGCGCCTGGCTGCCCAACCTGGTGTTCGGCACCATGGGCTTTGGCCTGCTCATCACCGCCACCCGGTCCTGACCCGGCGCTGTCCCCCCCCGACCGTCTGTCCCCTCCCCCCTACCTCGAGGTTCCTCAAGATTCCGTGAAGGCGAAAGGCCCGGGAGAGTTGCGAAGGGAACCGTCGTGACATGACTCATGAAGTGTTCAATCAGGCCCCTCCGCTCGAGAACCGTAGCCTTTACGAGACGGACCCGCTGCTGGCGGAACTGAAGCTGCCCAAGGCGGCCACGGCCCGATTGAAGAAGTTCGGTCAACGTTTGGGGCAGCCGGATTTTCAGGCGCTGGGGGCCCTGGCCAACGAGAACCCTCCTGTGCTCAAGACGCACGATCGGTACGGCCACCGCCACGATCAGGTCAGCTTTCACCCGGCCTACCACGAACTGATGTCGGCCGGGATGGCCTTCGGCATCCACAGCCTGCCCTGGGAGGGGGAGGAGGTCACGGTGGAGGCCCATCTGGAGCGCGCCGCCGGCCACTACATGCTGACCCAGGTCGAAGCCGGGGTGGGCTGCCCCTTGACCATGACGTTTGCCGGGGTTCCCGCCCTGCTGACCCACGCCCCCGAGGATTTGCGCGAGGTCTGGGTCCCCAAATTGACGGCCCGCACCTACGACCCGCGCTTTTTGCCCGTCTCGCAAAAGCTGTCCGCCACGATGGGGATGGCCATGACCGAGAAGCAAGGCGGCTCGGACGTGCGGGCTAACACGACCGAAGCTCAACCTCAGTCGGACGGTAGCTATCTGCTGCGTGGTCACAAGTGGTTCTGTTCGGCCCCGATGAGCGACGCTTTCCTGACCCTGGCCCAGACCAGCGCCGGCCTGACCTGCTTTTTCGTGCCTCGTTTCCGGCCCGACGGCGAACAGAACAGTATTCGCTTGATGCGGCTCAAGAACAAGTTGGGCAATAAGTCCAACGCCTCGTCCGAGATCGAGTACGACGGGGCCTGGGCGGTTCGGGTAGGCGAGGAAGGGCGCGGCGTATCGACCATCATCGAGATGGTCAACCACACCCGCCTGGACTGCGTCATCGGCAGCACCTCGCTGATGCGGGCGGCGTTGGCCCAGGCGCTGCACCACGCCTGCCACCGGCGGGCCTTTGGCGCGGCGTTGATCGACCAGCCGCTGATGCGTAACGTGCTGGCCGACCTGTGCATGGAGGCCGAAGCGGCCTGGCGGATGATGGTGCGGCTGTGCCAGGCCTACGGACGTTCGAAGACCAACCGGCGAGAGCGGCTGTTCGCCCGCTTCGGCACGGCGGTGGCCAAGTTCTGGGTCTGCAAACGCGCCCCTATCATGGTGGGCGAGGCGCTGGAGTGTCTGGGCGGCAACGGCTATATCGAAGATTTCCCGCTGGCCCGATTGTTTCGCGAGGCGCCGCTGTCCTCGGTTTGGGAAGGGTCAGGCAACGTCATCTCGCTGGACCTGCTGCGCGCCTTCCAGCGCGAGCCGGAAGCCGTCTCGGTGTTCCTGGACGAAGTGGGGCAGTCGTCGCACGTGACTCGGCAGACCTTAGAAGCGATGGTGATTCAGGTCAGCGAGCCGTTCACGGCTCGCAATCTGGCCAAAGTCCTGGCCCTGCAGTGGCAGGCGCAGCTGATGGAGGGCTCTTCGACCAAGGGCGCGTCGGGGCTGTTCTTCCCCTCGCGCTGGGAGAGCCGTTCCTCGGTTTTTGGCACTTTGGTGGACCAATCGAGAGCGGATAAGGTGCTGGACCGATTTTCCGCGCCGTTCCTTGGAACTCTTTAAACGCGGGTAGCGTCTTCCCCCATGAGCCGCGTCTCGAAGGCTGGGGAAAACCGGATTCCTATCCCTGAGGGGAATCCCCCATAGCCGGGGGTGCCTTCCCCCGTCTTTGTCTTTCGGCGAGTTGCGGGCAAGCGTAAGCCCCAAAAAACGACAATGTCTCTTCTGTACAGCAAAAACGTCAGGAGCAGACATGAGCCATCAAGCCGCCACCGCCCTAAGTTACGATGAAAAGCAGCACTACGCCCTCTCTTACAGCAAGTACGTCCTGCCCATCGCCCGCAAGGTGGCTTCTCGTCTTCCCAGCCACCTCTCGCTCGAGGACCTGATTCAGGAAGGCGTGGCCGGTCTGCTCGAAGCGCTCGAGCGCTTCGACCCCTCGCAAGGGATCGACCTGAAAACCTTCGCCGCCCGCCGTATCCGTGGCGCCATCATCGACGCCCTGCGCCGGGACGACCTGGCCAGCCGCGGTGTCCGCCAGCGCGCTCGCGCCTTGGCCGCGGCCGAAAACGTGCTGCAGAACCGCCTGAACCGCGAACCCAGCAAAGAAGAGCTGGCCGCAGAGTTGGGCTGGTCTCGCGCCGAACTGGGCAAGCGCACCGACGAAGTGGCCCGCGCCAGCGTGACCTCGATCTTCGCCGTCGCCGCCAAGCGCGAAGGACGCGAAAAGATGCTGCTCGAGACCCTTCAGGACCGCAACGACACCGCTGAGGAAGCCGAGCGCTCCATGCAGATCCAGTCGATGCGCAAAGCTCTGGGAAACCTGAAAGAGCGTGAGCAGCTGCTGCTCTCGCTGTACTACAAGGAAGGTCTGACCACGCGTGAGATCGGCGATATCCTGGGCGTCTCCGAAGCCCGCATCTCGCAGATCCATCGTCGCGCTCTGAAGTGCCTGGGAGAGGCCATGACGGCCGACGGTCACGGAGTCGAAATCAGGGGTTAACGCTCGGTTCGTTTCGCCGAAGGAAAACATAGGTCAGAGATACCAGACGGTAACCGGCCAAACTTTTTTCGAGGAGGAGCCCAGCTTCGGTATGAGCGACGAGACGTCCGGATACGAAGAGGCTGGCCGAACGATGCCTGACAAAGCTCCCCCCCTGGAGACGGCGCGCCAGCGCCTCTGCCGTGATCTCAAAGAGCGTGTGGCCCGTGGTGAGTACTGGGTCGACCTGGATTTTCTCTCTTGCCTGTTGGTGGACTCGGGAGCTGCCCGAGTCGGCGATTCTCTCAACGACCATCACCTTTGATGCGTTCTGCCCGCCACTGTCGGGGTGGCGAAGATGGAGGCCGAACTTGCCCGAAGCGGCAGGTGGGATCGACCCCTCTTCGGTAGTAACCCGGACGATGGACTCCGGTTCGAAACTTTGAGCTGATTCGAAGTTTTCGGAGGAGTGCCGGGGGTCGACGACGTTATGCCTGTGTTCTTGAGAGTGGCCTTGATCTTTTTGCTGGTGGCCGTGCTGGCCGGTGGCATCGCCATGCTGGGGAACCAGTTGGGGCGCAAGATCGGCCGGCGCAAGATGTCCGTCTTCGGACTGCGCCCCCGCTACACGTCCATCGTGATCACCACGGTCACGGGCAGCCTGATCGCCTGCACCACCCTGGCGCTGGCCATGATTTTCTCGCAGGACATTCGTGACGCCATCCTTGGCTATTCCGAACGCCTCACCAAGCTGCAGCAGCGCGAGCAGCAGCTTCTGGACCGGATCGATCAGCTGGGCAAAGAGCTGTTGCGCGGTACCATCATCTGGAACTACGACGAAAAGGTGACCCTGACCACCATTCGGGCCAATTCCGACGAGGCCAAGGTCCGAGAGTCGATCCAGGAGATGATCGTGCAGGCCAACTACCTCTCGATCACCCGCAGCAACCGCGTCGCCCGACTTCAGGGGGCCGAGCAGTTCGGCCCCAACACCTTGCTGGTGCAGTACTCGGCCGAGGACCTCGAGCGCTGGGTGCAGACCTACACCATGCAGCCCCAGCCGGTCGGGTTATGGTTAGAGGTGACCCAGAACTGCATGTTCCAGGATCGGGTCCCGGTCAAGGTTAGCAGCTTCGCCGTGCGCGCTTTGTATTCCGAGGGCGAGACGGTCTTCTCGATGGAGGTCAAGCCCGAGACCATCCTTAACGACTGGTACGATTTTTTGGATAAGCTCAAGAACGCGGCGCTCAAGCGCGGGATGATCGAGCTCAACGGCAGCCTGGGTGGGGGCTTGACCGGAGAGCTTTTGGTGAAGATCTCGCGAAAGGTCTCGGACGCGGGTGGGCGGGTACGGCTGAAGGCCGTGGCGAATAGAGAGCTGTACCAGAGCAGCAACCTTGATGTCTCTATCGAGGTTGAATCCTTGTGATTTGGAGTCGCCACTTTGAAAACTTTGGCCGAAGGGAACAGCGCCGTCGCTTGCGTTCTGGCCGTCGATCCCGGGCGTAAAAAGTGCGGTCTGGCCGTGGTCAGCGCGGCCGACGGCATCCTGGCCCGCCTGGTGGTGCCCTGCGAGGAATTTTCCGCCACCCTTGGCGACCTGTACCAGCAGCATCAGCCGGGGGCGGTGCTACTGGGCTCGTCCACCGGGTCGAAACCGATCGCCGGCCTGATTCGGCAGACGATCAAGATCGACCCGAAGATGGTGGACGAAAAGCACACCACCGAGTTGGCCAAGCTGCGCTACTTTCGGGAGTATCCCCCGAAAGGGCTGTGGAAGCTGGTGCCGCTGGGGCTGCAGACGCCCCCGACAAGCTATGACGATTTCGCTGCCGTCGTGATGGCGGAGCGATACCTGAACAAGGAGGGTCGAGATGACACCTGAGCGCTATCGCTGGCGGAAACTGATTTCGCTAGCCTTACTGATAGGATTTCTCTTGTGTGGCGGCGCCATGGCGCGCGACCGGGGGAAGAAGAAGGACGATCCCAAGAAGATGGACCCCAACAAGGGCGATATCTTGCTGGCGGGCCTGGTCTACTCCCCGGAGTCGGGCGGCGGGAACAACTCGCTGGGCGAGGGGATGAGCGCCGTGCGCGGTGCCAAAGTCGTGCTCGAAGGCACTGGCTACGAGACGGTGACCGATGGCAACGGTATGTTCGTCTTCACGGCGGGCCCCGATGGCCCGGTCAGTATCGTGATTTCGAAAGAAGGTTACAAGACGGAGAAGCGTTCTTCGACCATCGACAAAGACGCCTCCGAACCGGCCCAGATCCGGGTCGAACTGATGCCTGCGGGCACCAACTACGTGGGCAAAACGCCTACCGGCACGGGCACCCTGTACGTGGCCTACTCGCAGCGGGTGTTAGACCACTCGTCGCCTCACACGACCTGGGACAGCAACCTGCAGACCGTCTCTTCGGCGATCGCCGCCGGGGCCGACCCGCTGACCCTGGAAGGCAACGCCCCGGGCGAGTCGCGGAACCCGTCGGACACCGAGTTCAACCCGGTCAACGACGCTCCCAACTCGATCATGATTCTTCCGCCCAAGTCGCCTTCGCGCACGGGCTTTCATAACACGCAGGCCTCGCCTTACTGGCTGACCTTCGACAAAACCGGCAAGACCCTGTACGTAGCCAACTCGGCTCGCCAGATTCAGGTGCTCGACGCCTCGAACAACAACAATCTGATCGCCAATCTGCCGACCGAGGCGGGCGGCGTGGTCACCTCGATCAGCCTGTCCAACGACGGCCGCTACGTGATGGCGACCGTGATGGCGACGGCTCCCGGCGTGATGATGATCGACACGGCGACCCGCCAGCCCGCCGCTTACCTTAGCATCGATGGGGTTGGCTCGATGACGCCGACCGACGTGGTTTCCTCGCCGGACGGCAGCCGTCTCTACGTGACGCTGAACGGTCAGGCGGCGCTGGCTGGGCAGGGGAAATTGGTCGCCATCGACCCGTATTCGGGGATGACCCTGGGTACGGCTCAAGTCGGTTCAGCCCCCACCGGCGTGGTTCTCTCCAAAGACGGGCGCCTGGCCTACGTCGCCAACTCGGGCGGCGGCAACGTCACCGTGGTCGACGCATGGTCGATGGCCCCGATGGGGACCCTCGCTGTGGGCGTTGGTCCGCAGAAGCTTGCGATCACTCCTGACGGGAGCAAGGTCTTCGTGACGAACAAAGGCTCGAATTCGGTGGCAGTGATCGATACCGCGACCAATAAAATCGTGGGAACCGTCAGCGTGGGCAAGGCGCCGCTGGACATCGCCGTTTCGCTGGACGGCACCCTGTGCTTTGTTTCGAACAAGGATGACGGCACGATTTCGGTGATCGACGTGGGGCGGCAGGCCTCTATCCACGTGACGGACCCGATGCCGAAGTCCAGCCCGTTCGGTCTGGCCATTCGGCCCTAAGGGACTTCTTTTCGAGGACCTCGGCGGCAATTTTGCCAAAGAGGGAAGAGACCGCGAGTTTTGGCGACCCCTAGCGGGATGCCAAGACAACTCGCGGTCTTTTTCTTTTCTCTTTTCCTGTTCGTCGGCGCCTCTGCTCAAGGGAAGACGCCCCGGGGAAAGGCTCCAACCAACCCGGACAAGGGTGAGATCGTGCTGGCGGGAGTTGTCCTGACCCCTGGGGAGGGGGACGGCACCGGTCTGGCCCCCCTTCCCGGCGTGCTGGTCGTGATCGAGGGAACCAAGCACGCGACCACCACGGACGGGCGTGGCCTGTTCATCTTCACCGAGGCGCCGGAGGGGCAGGTGACCCTGGTCATCACTCGCGAGGGGTACCAGACGGTCAAACGCACGGCCACGGTGGACAAAGGGGTCGAGGAGCCGCCGACCCTGCGGGTCGAGATGCTGCGGGTGGGAGCCGAGGTGCGCAACGGGGTCTACAGCGGGTCCGGCACCCTGTACGCGACCTATCTGCCCCGGGTCGAGAATTCGGCCGGCTCGGACGGCGATTTTACCAATTTGATGTCCATTCTGGCTATGGGTGTCGACCCGCTGACCCTGGCTGTTGCTCGCCCTCCCACCGATCAGTTCGACCCCAAGGCCGCGATGGAGATGTTCCCCACCACCGAGGCCGCCTGTCACGTCATGGTCCGCCCTTCCGAGGCGCCCTCGCGGACGACCTTTCACGAGATGGGATCGGTGCCGGTCTGGCCCTGCTTCGATAAGACGGGCCGCTATCTGTACGTCTCTACCGTTTACCAGCACCGGATAGAGATTTTCGACGTGACAAAGGGGAACGAGGCGGTGGCCAACGTTCCTACTGGGAAGGTTTTTCTGACCTCTCTCACGCTCTCGCCGGACGGGCGCTATCTCTACGCGACCCAGATGGGCCTGAAGATGGGAGTGCTGGTGGTCGACACCACCAGCACTCTGCCAGTGGCCTTCCTGGATCTGCCAGAGTCGACCATGATTCCCAACGCTCTGGCCTGCTCGGCCGACGGCCGCACGCTTTATCTGGTGCTGTCCAACGCGTTGAGCCCGGGGGCGGCCGGGCAGCTGATCGCTCTGGACGCGACGACCGGCCAGGTGGGCAGGACGATCACGGTGGGGGCGACTCCGACCGACGTTTTGCTGTCTCCTGATGGACGGCTCGCTGTGACGGTGAACTCTGGCAGCGGGAACCTCAGCGTGGTCGACCTGGCGGCGGGAAGCGTGGTGCGCACCTTGCCGGCCGAGGTCAGCCCGCGCAAAGCTGTCTGGACCAACGACGGGCGCATCATGGTGGCGAACAAGGGAAGCGGGACCGTCTCGGTGCTCGGTCTGGACGGGCGGATCTTCGGCCGCATCAAAGTTGGCAAAGGGCCCACCGACATCGTGCTGGGGAAGGACGGGGCGGAGGCGTTTGTCTCGAACTACGAGGACGGATCGATCTCGGTGATCGACGTGGCGTCAGGCACAGTGAAGTCGTCGGTGCCTCCGAACTCGCGCTCCTCTCCCCTGGGCCTGACCGTGAGGCCTTGAGGGGAAGGGCCTCTAGTGGGTCGCGCTCAGGTCGCCGGGGCGCAGGCTGCTGACGACTTTCTGGCCGATCGGCTGCTTGGACTCCCGCAGCTTGTAGGCGTAGGACACCTCGACCGTGTTGACCGACCCTTCTCCCACAAAAGTCTTGCGGTGGCAGCGACGGCCGTCTTTCAGGTAGAGGATCTCGTGCCAGGCGAACTCGTCGAGGGCCGTCGAGCGCCGTTCGTCCACGATCCGCCCGCCGGCGGATTTGCGCACGTTGGCGAACCAGCGATCAGCGGGTATGCGGTACGGATTGTTGGCTCCGTAGACCTGGACTCGCACCGTTCCGGTCTGCCAGGTCATGCCCGAACCGTCTTCGGCCCGGGCCACCACCTCTAAACCCTCCGGCACCATCAGGCGATAGCCGAAGCGGCTGTTTTCGTAGGCGCTGAAGGGGGCGGCCAGGGCGACCAGAGTCGTAAAAAGGAGGGCAAGAGCGAGTTTCAGGCAGCGTTTCACAACCCGGATTATAGGCCACGGGCGCTTTCGGAGCTATCTTTTCGCCTTTTTAGCCGTTTAGTTTCGGCCAAAACTTGATATAGATTCTGGTACAACCAAAGTTCTAGCGAAAAGTTAATTCAGCCCGAGGGCGCTGCTATGCTAAAGTCCCCCAATACTGTCCCCCTGTAGATCGGAAAGAATCCATGCTCCAGACCCTGCTAAAAAAGGTATTCGACTCTAACGAGCGCGAGGTAAAGAAGCTTCGCAAGATCGTCGAGGGCATCAACGCCCTGGAGAAGAAGATCGAGGCGCTCTCGGATGAGGAGCTGCAGGCGCAAACTCCCAAAATGCGGGAGATGCTGGCCAAGGGTAAGACCGTTGACGACATCATCGAAGAGGCTTTCGCCACCATCCGCGAGGCGTCCCGACGGGTGATGAAGATGCGTCACTACGACGTGCAGCTGATCGGCGGCCTGGTACTTCACCAGGGTCGTATCGCCGAGATGAAGACCGGGGAAGGTAAGACCCTGATGGGCACCTCGGCCGTCTACAGCAACGCCCTGGAAGGTAAAGGCGTGCACGTGATTACGGTCAACGACTACCTGGCCAAGCGTGACGCGATGTGGATGGCGCCGCTGTACCACTTCCTGGGCATGAGCGTCGGTATCATCAATCACGATACCGCCTACCTCTACGACCCGACGCAGCCCGCCGGTTCCGACCCGGTACGCAAGGTCGAACGTCGCGAGGCCTACGCTGCCGACATCACCTACGGGACCAACAACGAGTACGGTTTCGACTACCTGCGCGACAACATGGTCTGGGAGCTCGCCCAGAAGGTACAGCGCGGCCACAACTACGCCATCGTCGACGAGGTCGACTCGATCCTGATCGACGAAGCGCGTACCCCGCTGATCATCTCGGGACGCGGTGAAGCGGGCCCCGGCGACTACAATAAGTACGCCGACATCGTGAACCAACTGGTGCGCGACGAGCACTACACGGTGGAAGAAAAGTCCAAGTCGGCCTCGCTGACCGACGAAGGCACCGAGCGGGTGGAAGAGCTGCTCGACATCGACAACCTTTTCGACTTCGAAAACTCCGAAGCCGCCCACCGTATCGGCAACGCCCTGCGCGCTAAAGAGTGCTATCGCAGCGACATCGAGTACGTGGTCAAGGAAGGCGAGATCACCATCGTCGATGAGTTCACCGGCCGTCTGATGTTCGGACGTCGCTACTCCGACGGTCTGCACCAGGCGATCGAAGCCAAAGAAGGCGTCGAGGTCCGCTCCGAGGACCAGACGCTGGCCTCCATTACCTTCCAGAATTACTTCAAGATGTACAAGAAGCTCTGCGGGATGACCGGTACGGCCGCCACCGAAGAGCGCGAGTTCCGCGAGATCTACAACGTCGACGTGGTGGTCATCCCGACCCACCGCCCGATCGCTCGTCAGGACATGCCCGACCTGGTCTATCGTGACGAACAGGCCAAATTCCGCGCCGTGGTTCAGGATATCATCGAGCAGAACGGTCGCCAGCGTCCGGTTCTGGTCGGTACTCGCTCCATCGAGCAGTCCGAGAAGCTGTCCCGCGAACTCGAGCGTCACAGCATCACGCATCAGGTTCTCAACGCCAAGCACCACGAGCGCGAGGCCGAGATCATCGCCCAGGCCGGACGCCCCGGCGCCGTGACCATCGCCACCAACATGGCCGGTCGCGGTGTGGACATCGTGCTGGGCGGCGTGCCCGAGGACCAGGAGAAGTCGAAGCTGGTCAAGGAAGCCGGCGGTCTCTGTATCATCGGCACCGAGCGCCACGAGTCGCGCCGTATCGACAACCAGTTGCGCGGTCGTGCCGGCCGTCAGGGCGACCCCGGCTCGTCCCGCTTCTACATCGGTCTCGATGACGAACTGATGCGCCTGTTTGGTTCCGAGCGGATCAAAAAGGCTATGGACGTGCTCAAGATCGAGGACGACATTCCGATCGAGAGCGGCATGGTGACGCGCGGTATCGAGAATGCTCAGAAGAAGGTCGAAGGTCACCACTTTGACATCCGTAAGAACGTTCTCAAGTACGACGACACCATGAACGAGCAGCGTCGTATCATTTACGAAGAGCGCGACAAGATTCTCAGCGGCGTCGACCTGAAGCCCCACGTGATGGACTTCGTCGAGCAGCTGGCCGAGTCGTGGGTCGAGACCTACTGCTCGACCGAGATCCCTGCCAACCGCTGGGAACTCGACGAGATGTGGGAAGAGATGCACCAGTCTCTGAACCTGCCCGAGGGCGCCTCTCTGGCCGACCTGAAAAAGGCGGGCAGCCCCAAGGGTATGATCAAGCAGATCCGCGCCTGGGCTGAAGAGTACTATACCGAGAAGGAAGCGATTCTGGGTCGTGAGACGATGGCGGCTTTCGAAAAGTGGTGTCTGCTGCAGACGCTGGACCAGAAGTGGATCGACCACCTGCGCAGCATCGACCAGCTGCGCGAAGGCATCGGCCTGCGCGGCTACGGCCAGAAAGACCCGCAGCTCGAGTTCATCAAGGAAGCTTACGATATGTTCAGCTCCTTGAAGCACCGCATTCTCGAAGACACCGTGCGCTTCATGTTCAAGCTGCAGGTGCAGACCAACACGGATGTGCAGGCCGAGCGCTCGATCGAAGAGACCCACACCAACCGCGAGGAAGAAGAGGCCGCTCCCGAAGGCCCTCGCCAGCCCACCCGTCGTCAGACCGCCAAGATCGGGCGCAACGACGACTGCTGGTGCGGCAGCGGCAAAAAGTGGAAGAAGTGTCACTATCCCGACGAGGGATAACGACGCCCAGGTTTGACCGCCCCCTTTGCAGGGGCACCGCCCTCGGGTTTCCCAGGGTATCTTAAGACTTAAGTGTCTCCGAAAGTGGAGGGATATCGTGCTAGGACAGTACGAAGGTCGGTTGGAGGAAATTCGCGCCCGCATATCCCGTATGCGCGAGTATCTTTGACCTGGAACTCAGTCAACAGAAGATAGCCGAACTCGAATCGGCGGTTTCCGCTCCCGAGGCCTGGGACGATCCTGAGAAGGCCCGGCAGATGCTTCAAGAGTTGGGTCGCCACAAGAATGTGGTCGAACTCTGGGGCTCTCTCCAAGACAAACTGCAAGAGTCGCTCTTTTTCGCAGAGATGGCCGCCGAAGCAGGCGGCACGGACCTGGCCGAGGTTGACGCCTCGGTTCAAGACCTGGAAAAGCTACTGGAGAAGGCCGAGACTCAAGCGTTGCTATCTGGCGAATACGACCAGTCGACGGCCATCCTGAACGTTCATTCCGGTTCTGGAGGCGACGATGCTCAGGATTGGGCCCAGATGCTGCTGCGCATGTATCTGCGCTGGGGCACCGACGCGGGTCTGAAAATGGATCTCGTCGAGACGTCACCGGGCGAGCACGGAATTCACTCTGCTACCATTATGGTCAGCGGTGAGAACCCTTATGGTCTTTTGCGCTCCGAGCGCGGTGTGCACCGCCTGGTGCGTATTTCTCCGTTCGACTCGGCCAAGCGCCGTCACACCTCGTTTGCCAAGGTCGATGTGGTGCCGGAACTGGAAAAGGCTCGCGAGATCGATATCAAGCCCGAGGATTTGCGGGTCGACA
Source organism: Vulcanimicrobiota bacterium (assembly GCA_023447635.1). Taxonomy (GTDB): domain Bacteria; phylum Vulcanimicrobiota; class Xenobia; order Xenobiales; family JADMJV01; genus JAEXNA01. The sequence goes on from JAEXNA010000232.1 coordinate 18,457, forward strand.
CCTACCGTTCCTCGGGCGCGGGTGGACAGCACGTCAACAAGACGGATTCGGCGATTCGCATCACCCACTTACCGACAGGCACCGTGGTCGCCTGTCAAAACGAGCGATCCCAGCACGCCAATCGCGACACCGCGATGCGCATGCTGAAATCGAAACTGTTCGATCTGCAGCAGCAGCAAAGAAAGGAACACCTTTCCGAACTGCGAGGGGAAAATACGGACGCGGCCTGGGGATACCAGATCCGCAACTACGTTTTGCACCCCTACTCGATCGTCAAAGACCGCCGCACCGGCGCCGAAGAGGGCAATGTGCAAGCGGTTCTCGACGGCAGATTGCACAAGTTTATCACCTCTTATTTAGAAGCTTGCGTTCGTCTGGGAAGGGAACCTTTGCCAGGGGAAGGCGGCGGCGGAGACGACGATTAGTCCATTCATGGGGCACAGTTCATAATCTGTTAACAGACTGTTCTGTGCAAAAACGCTAATCTCCCCAACATCTAGAACGGCTCAACCACGGGCTTTCTCCCTCGAATCTTCATGCTTCATCTTTTTCCTCTCCAAGGGGAGGAGGATGTCTCTAAACAAAAGAAACGAGCGGCCAAGACAATCGAATGAAAAATTTTCCTCTCTCGCACGAGGGAGGAGCGATGGAAGAGAAAAATCTCGCTCCATCGGGAGAAGGTGTTGACCTCTCCCAAACATCAGATTATAAGTAAGGTCAAATTTCCGCAGGGCAACCTGAGGAAAGGGGTTGGAGTCTCAGGGCAGACGACATCTTGGAAACGCGGCGAGGAAACATCAGACACTCGAAGCTCCCTTCCAGGGCGAGATCAGCAGAGAGACCCCGACCTAGATAAGGAAAGGGATATAACATGAAGAAGCGTATTTGGTCCGTAGCGGCCTCCATGCTCATGTTCTCCATGGCGCTGCCTGCACTGGCAGCTCCTCTGTTCCCCGACGTTCCCGATAACCACTGGGCGAAAGACGCCGTAGCCGCTCTGGCTGCTAAGGGTCTCGTCGAGGGTTACCCCGATGGAACGTTCAAGGGTGATCGTGCCGCTACCCGTTGGGAAGTCGCCATGATCGTGGCTCGTCTGCTCGCCAAGATGGAGCAGGCTCACGCCACCTTCGCAACCAAAGCCGAGCTCGATGAGCTCCGCAAACTCGTCAACGCTCTCCGCGAGGAACTCGACGCCCTGGGCGTTCGCGTAACCAACCTCGAAGAGAACGTCAGCCGTCTCGACAAGCGCGTGACCGAGCTCGAGCGCATCACCTTCTACGGTGAAGTCGAAGCTCGCGCCACCTTCCAGTCCTTCAGCAACCAGGGACGTCTGGACAACGACGCTCTCCGTGGCGGCGGCGGTAACGCTACCGTTCCCGGTCCCACCTACAATAACTACGACGGACTCGTCGGTACCCTCGGTGGTGCCGCTCTGAATCCCCAGACCAACGGCGTGTGGCCCGTCATGGACTACCGCAACGGTCGCGCTCTCACCAACGGCACTGGCTTCACCGCTCGCGCCCTGCTGGGACTGCGCATCCGCGTTTCGGATGACATCGATGCCGGAGCTGAGTTCTCCGCTTACTCTTCGCAGGGTGATGGCGTCGTCGATGCATACTGGGGTGTTCAGCAGCCCGCTCTGAACTCGATCTGGACCGCTAACAACACCGACACCTTCGGCGCGCAGGGCCTGAACAATCAGCCCTACACCCGCATGAACTTGGACAACTTCTGGGTCATTCATAACCCTTCGAAGACCAAGCTCGTGGTCGGTGCGTTCAACAACGACAAGATCGACAACATCATCTACGCTGGACAGCAGAATCCCGGCGCTTTCGGTAACCGTTTCAACGACAGCTACGGCTTCGACCTGACCGGTATGACCGACATCAGCGACTGGGGCGTTATCCACTGGGAAGTCATGGGCAGCAAGCTGGCCGACGCTCCCTTCACCAACGCTGACCTGGGCTACGAGCCCTGGATCTTCGGTGGTAGCCTCGCCCTCGAATTCGAAGGCGGCTTCATCAAGGGTAACTACGCCCGCGTCATCCAGCAGCAGAACGCCGGCGGCAGCCTGCTCGCTGGTGGTGTCACCGGTGTGAACCTGAACCCCTCCGCTGGCGGATTCGCTCCCCTGCAGTGGGTCAACCCCCCCGGTTACTACGCCGGTCAGATCACCCAGGGCGGACCTGGAACGACCACCGACGGTCGTCCGATTCCCGGTTACAACGTGGGTGCTGACAACACCATCGGCCTCGGTGCCGCTGGTGGCGCTATCGGCGCTCAGGTTATGAACACCTGGGGCGGCTCGGCTGGCTACGCTTTCGACATCGGCGAAGGCGACCAGATCCGCGTCGACGGTGAGTTCGCTCGCTCGAACTACCGCCCGAACAGCAACTCGGCTTACGACATCGACGGTAACGCCTGGCGCGTTGGCGTCGGAGTCAACCTGTTCGACGGCGACCTGGACCTCGCTGGTGAGTACGTTAGCGTTGACGCTACCTACGACCCCTTCGTCCTGCGTTACCCGCTGGCTGGTCTGACCCGTCTGCCTAACATCCACTACTTCACCAACATGTACTCGCTCCACGACACCGAGAAGTACCCTCACAACCGTGAAGGCTTCCGCGTGAAGGGAACCTGGAAGTTCAACGAGCGTCGCGGCGCTATCTGGGGTAAACTCGGATTCCTCGACCAGAAGGACACCAGCCTGTACAATGTTCGCGTAACCCCCGGTGCTCTCGGCGTCGGTACCCCTTCGCAGGGCATCATCGGAATGGCTCCCGGCTTCATGGACCCCGTGTTCGCCGGATTCGCTCACCCCGGTGTGTACGGCGCTGGCTCGGCCAACTCGTTCACCGCGAACCTGGCTCCCCTGGAGAACCCCTCCGGTGAGCACAACCAGTACGCTGCTGGTATCAGCTACAAATTCGATGCTCCTCGCCTGAAGCTGGACCTCGGATTCGAGCGCAACGAATACCAGCGTGAAAGCGCTCTGTCCGCCGGCTTCGGCGGTTCGCAGAACACCGTTGACCTGGACATCACCAGCATCCACGGTGAACTCGGTTGGGAAGCTTCCGACAAGTGGACGATCCGCGGTGGTGCTGACTGGGTTAACATCCAGGGCCACTACGATCCCGCTGGCGTGTACAACTCCTTCGCGATCGCTACCGGTTCCACGTCGTTCGACACCGTTGACAACGACCAGATCATCCCCTTCATCGGGTTTGACTACGATGTCTCCGAGAACACCACCTGGAACATGGACCTGCGCTACTACGACACCACCAGCAACCTGAACAACGGTACCACCCTTGTTTCGGATGCTATCGGTTCCACCCAGAACCCGTTCGAATACAACGGTATCCAGGTGACCACGCAGTTCAAGGTCAAGTTCTAAAGAACTTCGGTCCTAGGACTTACGAAAAAAGGCTCGTCGCAAGACGGGCCTTTTTTCTATTTGGCGCGAGGTGGGAATGGTCGGGCGGGTCAAGGCGGGGCGCGAACCAGGTCGGCTTTTCGAGCAAGCCCGCTCCGGCCCGGCCTATTCGCCCGCTCGGAGTTGGCTTTTCGTGCAGGCCGGCTCCAGCCTGGCTTTGGGGTCTGGGTGGGGTCCTTTAGGGTAGGTTGCCCGGGTCCAAAAGATCGGAGCACGAGTCTCTAAAAATATGTCGTTTCCACGAAGGAGATCCCCTTGAACCACTTGAAAGGGCGGCAACTCACTAGCAGGAGTTGGTGGGGTGGGGCTGCGCCGTGTGTGTTCATTCCTGCCGTTTTCTCAAGAGGAAACCTTAGAGGCTCTTAAGACGATCCCGCTCCTGCCTACTTTACCTAGGAGGCAGATAGTGAAGCACATCAAGTCGCTAGCTTTGACGCTATGTTTCACCCTAACTTGGCCTGCCTTCGCAGCCCCGCTCTTCCCTGACGTCCCGGATAATCACTGGGCCAAGGATGCGGTCGCTGCTTTAGCTGCAAAGGGACTCGTCGAGGGCTACCCCGACGGGACTTTCAAAGGGGACCGTTCCGCATCTCGTTGGGAGGTAGCGATGATCGTCGCTCGCCTTCTGGCCAAGATGGAACAGGCCAACGCGACCTTTGCAACCAAGGCCGAACTCGATGAGCTGCGTAAGCTCGTCAACGCTCTGAGAGAAGAACTCGATGCTCTGGGCGTCCGCGTAGAGAATCTCGAAGACAACGTCTCTCGTCTCGATGCCCGAGTCACCGAACTCGAGCGGATCAGCTTCTACGGATATCTCGATACCCGTGTGGCTTTCCAGAGCTTCCAGAACACCGGACGCGACTCCATGCGTTCGCTGAACCCCGGAATCGCTTTCGACACCATTAACTATAACGCCATCGTCGGTACCGCCGGTGGCGCTGGCGGCGCAACGGCTCCCTACTCGGGAACGGCTCTCGCCGGCGGCATCCTCCCTCCCGGCCAGTCGGCTATCGTTCCTACCTTCAACCCGTTCACCACGGGCGTGCTGGGAACCACCAACTGGCAGACCGGACGTCCTCTGACCAACGGTACCGGTTTCACCGCCCGTGCCGTGCTGGGTCTGGACATCCGCGTCTCCGACGACATCGACGCGGGAGTCGAGTTCTCGGCTTACACCTCGGCGGGTGACGCCGTGGTGGACGCCTACTACGGTGTGCAGCAGCCTTACCTCGCCAATCCGTTCACCGCTCAGAGCGTGAACGGCTACGGTGGGGCTCAGGGCCTGGGCAACGCGCCCTTCACCCGTATGAACCTCGATCGCTTCTGGGTTCGCCACAACCCTACCGACACCAAGTTGATCATCGGTGCTTACGACGAGCACAAGTTCAACGACAGCGTGTTCAAGGGCTTCCTGAACCCGAACGAGTTCGGACCTCTGTACCTGCAGAACTACGGCTTCCTGCTCGACGGACATCGTCCGCTGTCGGAAGACGAAGATTTCAAGCTGGACTGGCAAGTCATGGGAACTCTGGTTCCAGACGGCAGCACCGGTCCCGTGACCCCCGGCACCCCCGGACAGGGCCTGGACTACTTCACCCACAGTGAAGGCGTCAAGGTTGGTGTCTCCTGGGCCGAAGATCGCGGACACGTCAGCCTGAATTTCCTGCACACCGGCCAGGACGCAGCCAACGGCGGCGCTCTGACCACCGGTCTGATCCAGAACCCGAACCTGAGCCGCCAGATCAACTGGGTGAACCCTCCCGGGTACTACATCAACCAGTTGGCCGGTTTCAACGGAGCTACCCAGGGTATCGGCAGCACGGGCGACGTCCGCCCCATGCCGATGAACGCTGCCTTCGGCAACGACGGCTCGCTGGCTGGCCAGGTGGCGGCTGGTTTGCTGCCCCAGGGTGTTCCGAACGTCGGTGGTGTAGGTCCTCAGGACCAGATCACCTACGGTGTGGCTGCGGACTTCACGTTCGACCACTCCTGGTCGCCTCGCATCTTCGGTGAGTGGGCTCACTCCGAGTACCGCCCTAACCGTAACTCGGCCTACACCGCCGAGGGTGATGCTTGGAAGATCGGTGCGGGCGCCCTGCTGCTGGACGGCGACCTCGAGCTCGAAGGACACTACCTGTCCGTCGACCCTCGCTTCTCGCCCTTCATCATCCAGATCCCCGTGGTCGCTGGTATCTCTACCCCGCTGTGGCATACCCCCGACTTCAACTACTTCCAGAACCTGTACTCCCTGCACGACACCAAGTCGCTGCCGCACAACCGTGAAGGTTTCCGCGTCAAGGGTACCTGGAAGTTCCTGCCTACGGGCCGCGTGACCGTCGAGTACGGAAACCTGGACCAGAAGCAGAGCTCGCTGCAAGACGTTCGCTACAGCCCCGGTTCGCTGGGTCTGGCCACTCCGAACACCCCCGTCCTCGGCTTCTCGCCGGGCTGGATGGAGCCGCTCTTCCCCGGTTATCACGAAGCCACGTTCGCCTCGGCGAACGGTAATGCTTTCGCGGTACCCTACGAAGACAACAAGGGCAACATGGAGAACCTGTACATCTCCGGTGGTTACAAGTGGCTGCTCGAGGAAGAGAACAACAACCGCGGTGTCACCCTCTCGGGTGGTATCAAGTCGCTGCACTTCTTCCGTAACTCGAACATGCAGGCCATCGGCGCTGCCAACGGCTTCGCCGGTGCTGGTACTCAGGCTATGAACCAGAACCTGGTTGACCTGGGTTTCACCGGCTGGCACGCTCAGGTGGACTACGACGTGACCGAGAACTTCAAGGTCAACGCCGGCTACACCCAGATCGACATCAAGGGCCACTACGACCCGTTCAACGTGTATGGTGCTTACGCCGAAGCCACTGGCGCGGCCAACATCAACAACATCGACATCACCCAGACCTGGCCTGAAATGGGCTTCTCCTGGGAAGTCGAAAAGGACCTGACCTGGAGCGCTTCCGGCCGTCTGTTCTCCTTCAAGGATAACGTCCCGGCTTACGTGTTCTCGAACCCTCAGGTTCCCGCGTTGAACATCAACAACGGTCCCCAGTTCGCCCACCCGTTCTCCTGGGAAGGCGTCCAGATCACCTCGCAGCTGACTCTGAAGTTCTAGTCTGCCAGGGGATTCCCGAAAGAAGCGCTCGGCCTTACGGTCGGGCGCTTTTTCTATTCCTGCACCCTGGCCAGGGTATCCGGCTGCACCCACATGGATCCCGTCCAGGATAGGGCGGATCTACCTACGTGGAGGGATGAGACAGAGCGCCCAGGGGTTACCTTAGAGTTGGGTCTTTCAAGTCAAGGACGAGGGGCTCGGAAGGTGTGAGAGTGATGTTTTCTTTCTTTGCTAAAGAGAGCGGTGTCCTGGTTCAACCCCTGTATCAGAACGGGAACAGTCTGGCTTTTGCTTGCGACGAATTGCTCGAGGCCGATCACGACTTGAAGATTCGAGACCGTTCAGGCCAGCAAGCCCAGGTTCAGGTGCAGCAGCGTCGCCGGGCCGATGATCGCAGCTGGATTTACTTTGCCGAGCTTTTGGAGGGAGCGGTCGAGCCGGAATGGCCGGCTCCAGGCTACCAGTGGAGGCAGACTCCCCGCTTTCCCGTGGGTGTTCGTGTTCGATCGCCTCAGCTTCCCGAGTTCAGCGCGCTGACGGAAGATCTCAGTGCGGAAGGCGCCCAACTGAACACGGCCGGCCCTCTGCATGTAGGAGATGAGATCGAGCTATACCTGGACCTCGACACGGGGTTTCCCTCGGTCCGGACTACGGCTCGCGTCCGCTGGAGCAAGATGACGGCTCCCTGGCGAGCCGGAGTGTCGTTCAGCGACCTTGACGCCGCAGGGCAGCGGGCCATTTTGGGCTTCCTGGCTCAGCGCTATGGGCAGAAGGTTTTGCCCGGCTTGACCCCCGACCAGGTCCAGTCAGACGTCGAGCCTGCCGTGCTTGAGAAGGTAGCTTTACTACACTCGAGTTTTGACGACGGCGACTTCCTGGTTTTGAAACTGGTGACTCACGACGAAGTGATGGAACTGCGCTTTCGTCATGCCCAGGTCATGCAGTCGAATCTGACGTCTCAACTGGTGGCCCGTATCGCTACGCAAGCGATGGCCGAAGGAAGCGTTCGGACCTGGCTGGTCGACCCGAACGGGACAACCCTGGTCGAGATCGATTCGGCCTCGCCCGAGATCCTCTGCCGAGGGCTACGCACCCACGACCTGGACTAGACGCCGGCTCACGGAATAGTGAGCTTGAGCTCGCTCTAGGATGAGCCGGCTCACGGGACAGTGGGCTTGAGCTCGCCCTAGAATGAGCCGGCTCACGGGACAGTGAGCTTGAGCTCGCCCGAGGACGAGCCGGACGTGGTGAGAGGTCAGGCCGGAGGGCTATCTTGCGGGACTAGAAGCGCAGGTTGGAGCGGAACAGCTTCAGGATTCGGCGATACTCGTCCAGCCAGGACGACGGTTCGACGAATCCATGTGGCTCGACCGGATAAAGGGCCGTCTCCCAACTCTCTTTCTCGAGCTGGATCAGCCGCTGGGTCAGACGCACGCTGTCCTGAGCGACCACGTTGTCATCGAGCAGGCCGTGGCAGATCAGCAGCGGGTGCTTCAGCCCCTCAGCAAACTCGATGGGCGAGCTGCGTAGGTAGGCCTCAGGATCGTCTTTCGGGGTGTTCAGGATTCGGGCGGTGTACTCGTGTTCGTATTGGGCCCAGTCGGTGACCGGTCGCAGGGCCGCGCCACACGCGAACAGGTCGGGCGTCTTGAACATCGCCATCAGAGTCATGAAGCCGCCGTAAGAGCCTCCATAGATGCCCAGACGGTCCGCAGCCACCCCGTGCTCCTTGATCAGGTAGGCCACTCCGTCCTGGATATCTTCAAGTTCGGGGGTGCCCATCTGGCGGTAGATAGCGGTGCGCCATTCGCGACCGTAGCCCGCCGAGGCGCGGTAGTCCAAGTCCAGCACGGTGACGCCCATCTGGTTGAGCAGAGTATGGAACATGAACTCCCGGAAGTAATAGGACCACGCTTCGTCCGAGTTTTGCAGATAACCGGCGCCGTGAACGAACACCACGGCGGGGCCGCCGGCCTGCGGGTTCCTGGCTTTGTAGAGCTTGGCGGGGATAGGTCGCGCCTGATGGGTGGACGGTACAGCGACAATCTCTGGAACCGTCCAATCGATAGCCTGGAACTCGGCGCTGGTGCTGTTGGTCAGGCGAGTCGCTTTGGCTCCGGGGGCTGCCTTTTGCAGATAGACTTCCGGAGGGTGGTCGACGGTCGAGTGCAGGAAGGCGATTTCGGATCCGTCAGAAGAGAGATCATACCCGGTATTGCCTCCGAGAGAGGTGATCTGCTCGCTGCGGCCGGCCGGGCTAACTCGGAAAATATCGTATTGACTGGGTCGCGCCACATTGGCGCGGTAATAGAAATAGCGCCCATCCGGCGACGGTTTGATCGAGGTGACCTCGAAGCGGCCCGAGGTCAGGGCGCGGGAGCTTTTTCCGTCCCAGAGGTAGAGCTGAGCGTAGCCGGTTTTCTCTGACTGGTACCAGAAGCTGCGGCCGTCCGCACTCCAACCAAACTCATTGAGGTCCCAGGAGTGCCAGGCGGGGTCGTGTAGGTGCTCGATCAGGTTTAGCCGAGCCGAGACAAAGTCGACCTCGACCAACCAGCGATCTTCGAAGTCCTGGCTCAAGAGCATCAGGGCCAGCCGCCCGGTGCTGCTCCAGCGGGCGTCCTCGACCCGGACGGCCCGGCCGTCAGTCCAGCCGGGAAGGCCCTCGAAGGTCAAAGGACGACGGGCGCCGTCGGCCAGGGTGTGGATGGCCAGACTGTGGGGCAGCCCCGGGTCGTCTCCTACCTTGGTTCGGAGGTCACTGTTCTCGACATAGCCGTCGCGGCTCAGGTAGCCGGGCATCTTGTCCGATTTGGCGGCCTGCGCCTTGCTTTGTACGACCAGCAGGTAGCGTAGATCGGGGGTGACCTCGGCCCGCACCAACTCTTGCCCGCTTCCCAACTTGAGTTCGGGGATGCCGTTGGCCAGCGATTGCGATTTTCGCAGATCTTCTCGCTCTTTGAGCAAGGGGAACAGGCGGTCTTGCTGTTTCTCGACGAAATTGCGCTCGCTGCTTTCAGGGTCTTCGAAGCTTAGCCTGGCCAGTTGCTGTTCGGCACCGCTGCGCAGGTCTCGCACCATCGGTCCCGAGGACCCACGGTAGACGAAGCGCTGTCCTCCGATCCAGCGCGGGGCGGACTCGGTCGCGGCCGTTCGGGTCAGTTGGGTCCGCGTGGGTGCGGCGGCGAACAGGTCGCCCCGCCAGGAAAACAGGGCTGCGTCGCCCTGGTGGACCGCTTCACCGGGAAGGCCCGCGCTGTTGTAAACGGCTAACTTTTGTCCCTTGCGGTCGATCTCGACGACCTCGCTACCGCGAGGAGACTTTTTGCGGCTGTACATCACCGTGTCGCCGCCGGGTACGAAGCGCACCTCTTCGGGCCACTGCCCGATCCAGGTTGGGGCGCTCATGATCTTCTCCAGGGTCAGATCGGGCTCGGCCTGAGCGGGGACGAAGCCGAACAGGGCCAGACCGAGGGCGAAGGAGCGGACAGAGCAGAAGAGACGTTTCATGGGCGGCCCCTTTGCTCCGTCGAGCCGCCTCTCCCCCCGGCAAAGTATCGGAGCTTACTGCCCGCGAACGTGCGGCTGCAGCAGTCGGGACCAAGCCTCGTCCTTCTTGCGGTATTCGTCCTTGGCCAGCGCCAGCCGTCGCTCCGAGATGCCAAGCTGTCCCGCCATCTCGCCATAGGTAGCGGGATTGGTCGCGTAGAGCAAGGTGAAGATGCCGTAGAAGCGCTGCTGGCTCAGTGAGTGTTCGTCCCAGAACGGCAGGTTAGCGTCGCCTTCCACCCCGGTGTGGGCAAACCAGGCGGCTGCGCCCAGGATCGCCATCTGGCCCTGCTCGCCGAATTCTAACAGGAGCAGGGTGGCGAATTCGTCCACCGCATCTTCTTCCTTGCCCACGGTGGGAAGGCCCAACTCGCCGATCAGGCAGTGTCCGATCTCGTGGAAGATGACGAACAGCAAAGCTCCGCTGGCGTACTGATGGCCGTCTTTGGGGTCGACTTTCTGGAAAAGCTCGACAAAGTACATGATCAGTTCGTAGCTGATGATCACGGCGTGGTGCTCGGGGCTGTAGAAAGCGTTCACCTGCCCCGCCTCGCCGCCGATCAGGGTGACCTGGCGAGGCATCACGAACACCGCGTTCAGGAACTCTGCCACGGTCTCCAGCAACTTGGCTTCCTGGATGGCCTCCTGTACCAGTTTGTACCTGGGGTCTTCGGCGTCGGCGTAGACAGCGACGAAGCCTGGCGCGCCGCTGGCTTCCTGGGCCAATCCGGGCAACAAGAGCAGCAGCCAGAGAACGGGAACCAGGAGCAGTCGGGTTGGCAAAGAGCGCATCCTGCGAGCTTCGTCGGACTTCGGCCTCGGTCCCTCTCACTACCGTGCTTCGGCTCACTGCAGGGTGAGCTTGAGCTCACTCCCGAGTGAGCCGGCCGGTGGGAGGGTGAGCTTAGGCTCACTCCCGAGTGAGCCCAAGCCATGAAAAAAGCCGCCGGACCGAAATCCGACGGCTTTTCCGTTCTCGAGCTAGAGGCTCTAGGTGATCAGGAACTCGTCGTCGCCGCCGCCCAGGGTGCCGGAGCCGCCGAAGCCTCCACCGACGCCGCCTCCGAGTCCGCCGCCGCCGATGGCTCCACCAGCCAGGCCGCCGCCCAGGCCTCCACCAAGGAAGTTCTGCTCCAGGCCGCCACCAGACACGCTGTTACCGCCGCTGGCCTCCTGCAGTTCGACCACGACTTTGATCTTGGTACCGACCGTCGCGGTCGGAGCTTTGATCTCGGTGGTGGTGGAAACCTGAGACTTCACCAGGCGACCGCTCTTGTGGCTAAAGTGGGTCACGCCGTTGGCGGTGATGGTCTGAGTGGTGTCTTCGGTCAGGTCGAAAGACGTCTCGGGACATTTCACGTTGATCACGGCCACGTCGTAGCCGCGCGACTGCTCGACCCCACCCAGGGTGTAGTGATAAGTCAGGTCGGCCTTTTTGGTGCCGGTCTGGTTGCCGTCGTCATCGAAAAGCGGGATATCCATCTGGGAATCGCCGGTCCAGCTGTCGTTGATGTTCAGCTGCTTCTCGGGGAAGGCCGGCTGGCTGAAAGGGAAGTTGACGCTGGTGCGCACGATTTCGCCGCTGCGCTTCATCACGATGGTGATGGTCTGACCCACGGTGGGGATCTGAGCGGTCTGGCCTTCGCGCTCGATGGTGCCGTCGACGATGGTGACATCGACTTCCATGGAGCCGTCCGGGTTGACCTTCTTGCCTTCCTGGACCATGGTCATGTCCATCTTCGAAGAGAAGCCCTGCGCGGGTTGCCCTTCTTCCTGGACGCTTTGCTCGGAGAACACTTCGGTTTTGTAGCGAAGCTTTTCCCCCGGCTTCATCTCGTACGCGAGTACAATGGTTTCCCCAAACATGTGGTCTGCCTCCTGATGACCGCCTGCCCGAAAGTCTGAGCTCCCGGTTTGTCCTCTAAGACGAGCGGTTCTTATCTAGCCACGGGCCTTTGCCGGAATCCCCGTGAATCCTCCGCGCGACAATGTCGCAGGAAGGAACTCTCCAGGCGCTATGCCAACCCCCTCCAATGATCAGATCGAGGGGTTGCGCGACCCGCGGGGGCGTTTGCCGGTTGTTCCGGCTAGAAGTGAAAGTTCAGGGGGGCAAGCGGGTCTAAGGCCCGCTCTGGGAACACGCGCATGAACGCCGACGAGGAGAGAGGCCTGGTGCACCGTTGCCTGGCGGGAGAAGAGGCGGCCTGGGCCGAGCTGTACCGTACCTACTACCCGCAGATCCGCTTCGTCGTGGGCTGGAAGCGCTGGGGCTTCTCCAAGAACGAGGTCGAGGACGGAATTCAAGAGGTCTTCACCGAGCTGATCCGGTCGCTTCCCAATTTCCGCAGCGAGTCGCGCCTCTCGACCTTTGTCGATCGCCTGGCGCGCAACCGCTGTATCTCTCATCTGCGCAAGAAGTCGGCCCTCAAGCGGCCTAAAGAGACCTTCAGCGTCGAGCTCGAGGAAGGGCGAGGTGAGGAGGGGATGTCTCGTCACCACGTGATCTCCAAGGACGGCAGTCCTGAGGGGGCCCTGTTGGAGGGGGAGGAGCACCAGGAGTTGGCTCGCGCCTTGGAGGGGATGCCGGAGGCGTGCCGGCGCATCATCGCCCTTCGCTACTACCGACAGATGTCATATCAAGAGATCTGCACCGTGCTCGAACTGCCGCTGGGAACCGTCTGTTCGCGACTCAAGCGCTGCCTTTCCAAGTTGAAGTCGTCGATTTATCAAGTGGGAGGTCACTAGAGGGAATAAGCCGTCGCGGCTCACGACAAGCCCCCATGAAGACCTGACAATGAAGAAAGACCACGAGAACATAGAAGAAAAGTTGGTTCCCTACCTCGAGGGAGTGCTCAATCCGAAAGAGCGCCGCGAAGTGGACGAGGCGATCAATTCTGACGGCGAACTGGCGCGCGAGATGAGCGAGTTGCGGGATGTGATTCTGCAGCTGCGCCAGGGGTTCGCCTCGGGTTTGCGACCCCCTCAGGAAGAAGTCACCGTCGATGAGGTTGTCGAGCTTGGTTCGACCACCGGGTCGGTCGACAAGCTACCGGGGACCTCACAGCAGAAGGCTCGCCTGTTCTGCTCGGACCAGGCGTTGGAAGAGTATTCCATGCTGCGGGCGCTTTCCGAGGAGATGGGCCGGACCACTCTCGACCGCGAGAACGTACCGGCTATGCCGGAAGCCTTGCTCAAAGAGTTCAAGACTCTCAAAGGCAGCGCCCCGAGCGCGGGTAAAGTGCTGGCCTTCGATAAGAAGAAGCTGTCGCCCGTGCCGCTCTGGAAGCGCGCTTCGGGGATGCTCGACCGTATCGACCCGAAACCGCTGATGGCCAGCGCGGCCGCTCTGGTCATGCTCTCGCTGGGCGTGCATATGTACAACCGCACGCCCGCCCCGATGGCGGCCAGCGAAAACAAAGAGATCGGCTACAGCTTCTCGGATCAGCCGACGGCGGCGCCTTCGGCCACGGCGTCGAGCACGCCCGTCGGGGTGCCACGGCTGGCCGGGCAAGAGTCGGGCGTGGCTGTCTTTACCTCCGACGATCGCGGCCTGCTGAAGCAGCAAGCGGAAAAGTTGATGAGCGGCAAGGTTCGCTACACAGTCACCAAAGACCGGATTCTGGTGGCCGAAAAGGACGTCAAGATCGCTCGCGACATTCTCTGGGCCGATGAGGACGGCAAAGCCGTCGCTATGGCCAAGAAAGAAAAGGCTGCCGACAGTGCGCTAGAGCAGCCTAAGGCTTCGGCCGGTATAGGGGCGGCCCGTCCTGCGGAAGGTCTACCGGACGGCGCCTATTCAGGAGGCGGAGCGGATGTCGACCAGAGTTCGTCGCAACCTCAGGCACCGGTGGTTGACGATGCGGCTATCGAAGCGGTGGCTCGTGGCGGGGAAGCCGACGTGACGCTGTATCGTAGCGAACCGGCCCGGGCTCCCGCACCTACTCGGTCTTCGGCTCCGGCACGACCTGCCGCGCCCGCACGCCCCAAGGCGCCGGCCGCAGCCCCGCGTCGAGAAGAAGGCCCCCGTGCGGCAGCTTCGGCCCCACGCCGCCAGGCCCAAAGCGCGCTCGCTTCCGAATCGGCTGCTCCGGCCCCCACCGATGTTCGTTTCGATCGGCCTGCCGCACCGATCTCCGCCCCCGCGGGCGTAGCGGCCGGGGCTGCGCCCAGTAGCCTCAACTCGGAATCCAAGCCGCGTACCACTTCCGCCGAGCGTCGCGCTCAGCTGCAGAAGCTCGCTCTCGAAGGGGCTGACCGGGACGATGTCGCGGGCGACGACCCTCCGACCCCGACCCAGGTCCAGACCACGACCACCGTGGAGCGGGCCCGAGTCGCGGCTAATCCTCCGTCGGCTTCGGCCAGCGCGCCCGTCCCCAACGTCGTGACGGCCGACAGCGTCGAGGAAGAGACCAGCGAAGAAGGCAAGGCTGATGGGCGGTTGGCCAAAATGGAGACGTCGCGCCAGAAGGTGGCTCAACGTCACGGTGTCGAGCTCTCGTTCGAAGCGAAGTCGGGTAAGGTCGCGGTTTACGTACGACCCAAGAAGACGCTGACCAAAGCCGAACTCGACACGCTTCGGAAGACGCTGCGTAAAGAGTTGGGACTGGCCGACTCGGACACCATCATCTTCCGCTAAGGCGTATCACCAATTGGACTTTCGTTGCTGCACGAAGAATATTTTCGTCCTCCAGGAGTGGGATTTGTCGCCTAATACCGAGTGTATTTCAGAAAAATATCGCTTCTGGAGGGCGGAAATACGCGAGTGTAGGGGCGGAAGGCCAATCGTTGACACGCCCAGGGCCTCGGTTTGACCGTCACCCCGCTACTCACTCTCGACAATCTGCTGCCTCCTCACCTGAGTGAAGGTAAGGCGCAGGACTCGGATCATCTCTTCCTCAAGTTAGGAAGAGGCGAGATCTTCGTGATTTTTGGCCCTTCGGGCTCGGGAAAAAGCGAGCTGCTGGCTTGCCTGGCCGGGATGACTCCGGTCAAAGCCGGCAAGATTGTCTATCGCAACGGCTCGCTTGTGGCTCCTCCGCCTTCGGAGTTGGCGATGGTCCCCCGCATCCCGGGGGTCTATGAAGAGCTCGACGTGGGGGAGTATCTGGACTTCTTCGCCGACGTTTACGGAGTGGACGCTCACTATCGTCCCCCGCTGACCGCGCAGGCTCTAGCTATGTGCCAGCTTCAGGGGATGGAGAGTCGTAAGATTTCGACGCTGTCGTTCGCGCTGCGTAAGCGGCTTTCGATCGCCCGGGCGATTTTGCCAGACCCACATCTGGTCTTCCTTGACGACCCTTTCTTTCGGCTCGACCGAGCCGAACAGGCCGTGCTACGCCAGGTTCTGACCGCCGTGCAGAGCCGAGGAACCTCGCTTGTGGCGACCTCGCCAGGCCTGGGAGAGTTCTCGGAAGTGGCGACTTTTCTCTGTGTCCTGACCTCTCGCAGCGTGTTGGCCTACGGACCTGTCTCTCACCTCCGGGCATCCCTGTCGTGCTTCAAGATGATGCAAGTCCAGTTCGAGTCCGGGTTTCGACGGGCGGTTAGCGCGCTCGATGCCGAGCCCAGAGTGCATCACCTTAGCGTCTCAGTAAACTCGGCCAATCTCGTACGTTTCTTGTTTCGCGGATCGGACGCCGAGTTGCGCGACCTGCTGCGGCTGCTAGCCCAGGAGGGGGCGACCATTGTCTCTTACGTCGAAGATCAGGAGTTTTTGGGTCGCGGCGGACGGAGACTTCCTCGCTAGAAGCGGGTTGTACCGCATCTTTGCTCATGGAGGAATGGGTATCCGACCGTGGAAACCCGTCCGTCACGAGGTGCATGTTGGGCACCGCGTCCGAGGGGACGGGAGGGGCACTTCCGACTTCTCAAAACCAAAAGATATAAGGAGAAGACCCGGATGAGATTGAGGTCAGTACTTCCCCTCGCAGCCGCTGCTCTCGCTTTCGGTCTGTGGGGCTCTCAACCCGCTGCGGCCGAAGACGACCGCGGTTTAGCGGCCGTGGTTAACGGTCAGGGAGCTTACAACTATCGCGTTTTCCAGTACCCTTCGCGGGTAGCTGGTTTCTTCATGTACCCCCAGAGCTACGTGACGTTCGATGCTTCGAACGGCAAATACTGGGAGATCGAGTCGAACCGCGCGGAGTTTTGGAACAACTTCCCCCGCACCGGCGTGGCCGACGTTTTCCCGATGACCGATGGTCGTCACGCTCTGCGCCCTGAGCGTATCAGCGTCTCGTTCTACACGCCCGACATGCGCCTGCTGGGTAGCATGAAAGACGTTCGCCTGAACCGCCGCTACAGCGTGCCCCGTGACGGAAATGACTATGAGCGCATTGTCGTCAAGATCGAAAGCAAAGGCAAAGAGAACTTTGACGTCAAGATGCGGATCTGGGATCCCATCGATGCCGTCATCGCCGAGCCTATCCCTCACCAGATCTATCACCGATAGTCTTCTCTCGAGGTTGGGTTAGAGAAACGGGCCGACAAGGCCCGTTTTTCTTTTTCCGCCATTTTTTCGACTCGCGCCGACCCTCGGCTGCGGCGTCCTGGCTGCCTGCGCACCCCGGCATGCCGGGAATACGGTGCTGGGCGCCGTGACACTTTTTGGACATTTGGTCCAACTTCGGTGACCTTTCCCTCGTAGACTTCGGATATGCCCAAGAGTGTATATCTGGTCGAGGACGAGCCCGACCTTTCTTCTATCCTCGGTCGCTTTCTTCAGAGCGCCGGCTTCGACGTCGTACCGTTCTGCCGGGGGGATCTCGCGCTGGAGGCGATCCGCAAGGTGCCGCCCGACCTGGCTATTTTAGACTTGATGCTGCCCGGCCTCGACGGCCTCGAGGTGCTCAAGGGGATGCGCGAGCAGACCGACTGCCCCGTCTTGCTGATTTCGGCACGAGTGGCCGAAGTCGACCGCATCCTGGGGCTAGAGTTGGGCGGAGACGACTATCTTCCCAAGCCTTTTTCGGCCCGCGAACTGGTCGCTCGCGTCAAGGCGCTGTTTCGCCGAATCGAGCGACAGGAAGCGCCGCCCGAAACCGCTCGCCGTCAGGGGGTGAGCTATCGCTCGCTCTATCTGGACCGAGAGCGCAAGACGGTCAGCTGCGGCGACCGCTCGTCCGCGCTGACCCTGTCCGAGTACTCTATCCTGAGCCGGATGATGGCTCACCCAGCGAAGACCTACACTCGCGAAGAGCTGCTCGAGCCGCCGGTGGTTTACCGGGGCGGAGACTCGCGAGCCGTGGACATGCACATCGCCAACCTGCGCCGCAAGATTACTGACCTGCGCCCGGGCTTCAGCGCCCTGCAGTCCGTTCGCGGCGTGGGCTACAAGCTGTAACCCAGCGAGATGTTCACAGCGAACTGACACTTCTTAACTCTGAACCCGTAGAACCCGGCGAAAGACTTACCGAGCCGGTCTATCATCAAGCGAAACCACGAAAAGGAGCCCCCAATGTCCACTATCTCGAACAACAGTATGCGTCCCCACTTCCCGCCCCCTCGCCCTAACAGCGAAAATCAGGGTGTCGAGGGTCGTCGCCCTCCCATGCCTCCGCCCCCTCCCCAGGGCAATGAGAACTGCGGCTGCACGGATTCGTATACCAGCAGCGGGCTGAACGGGTACGGCTCGTACGGGCTGGAAGGCTACGGTTCGAGCTATGGGGGTTACGGCTCGACGGGTTACGGCAACTATGGCTCGAGCTACGGAAACTATGGCTCGGCCTTTGGCAGCTACGGTTCTTCTCTGGGCAGCTACGGCTCGGCTTTCGGCAACTACGGTTCGTCCTACGGCGGTTACGACATGTCGGCCATGTCCGGATACGGCAACTACGGCTCCTCTCTCGGTTCCTACGGCAGCTCTTATGGATCGGGCTACGGCTCCTACGGCAGCAGCTTTGGAGGCTACGATATGTCCGCTCTCTCTGGCTACGGATCTTACGGGAACAGCTTCGGAGGCTACGACATGTCCGCGCTCTCGGGTTACGGCTCGTACGGTCAGTCGGCTTACGGCAACTCGGGCTTCAACGCTGGGAGCTTGATGTCGATGATGGGGTCCTTCGGCAGCAGCTTCGGCGGCTATTTCTAGGCTCTAAGGAGGCGACATGGAACCGTTGATGATCCAGTGCCCTATCCCGGTCAAAGCCATCATGACCGAAGAGCTCAAAGAAGAGTTGATGGCGGTCGAGCAGGCCGCGTCAGCCGAGATGGAGAGGCAGCTCGCCACCTTGCAAACCTTTGCGGTCACCCAGGACGACATTTTCGAAAGGCAGCGTCGCCTGTTGGCTCAGCACGCCGAGATCGAGACCCGCCTGGCCCGACTGAACGCTGCCCCGCTGGGGGAAGAGTTTCTCCTGCGGGTGCTCCAGGCCGTGGTGCCGATCGGAGTGGGAGATAACTTCCTCGAGAAGATGGGCACCGAGATTCTGCTCGAGAACGGGATCGTCACTGCTATCGGAGCGCCGCTGGTCGAACTCGAGGACGACGGGGAGCCTGAGGTCGGAGTCTCTCCCGAGCCTGAGCTCGAACCCGTCTCTTGAAGCCCTGGGGGTCGCTGCGCCTGAAGTTGGCGCTGTCCCATCTCGCCGTTCTGCTCCTGGCAGTCGGCGTGACGGTGGCGGCGAACTACTTCTTCTTTCGCAAAGGCTTTGACCAGCGTATGCTCGAGGAGACCCGAGCCCGCGCCGGTCAAGCCGCAGCGGCTCTCGTAAGTGTGCCGAACGAGGATTTCGCCCGCCGTCACGAGGCGCTCGATGCCCTGTCGGCCGCAGCCCCGGTCAAGTTTAGCCTGGTCCCTCTCTCGGCCCCTTCTAGAGAGGGGCCAGGCTTTTTTCACTTCCCGCTGGCCGAAGACCAGCTGGCCGTCTTGCGTCAGGGACAGTCGGTCTCGGGCGAGATCGATGCGGACCGACCAGGGTTGGGGCAGGGGCATTTCTGCGCTACCCCGCTGGATGACGGCCGAACGGCTGTCGTCGCTTACGCGGTCAGGATGAAGGCGCCGTTAGGCAAGAACGTTCTCTCCTGGATTGGACACAGCCTTGGGATGGCTTTGCTCCCAGCGGCGGCGTTGGCGCTGTTGTTGGCACGCCACCTGGTGCATCCGATCGAGACGCTGCAAGAGGCAACCGCCCGAGTCGCTCAGGGCGACTATTCGGCCCGCTCGCCCTATGCGGGCCGAAGCGATGAGCTGGGGGCGGTGTGCCGTGATTTTGATCGCATGGCCGAGAAGTTACAGACCGACTACCAGATCCGCACCCGACTGCTGGGCGATATCTCGCACGAACTGGGGACGCCGGTAACCACCCTTAGAGTCACCGCCGAGGCGCTTCTCGACGGACTGGTCCAGCAGCCCGAGGACTTGCAGACCTGCCATCGTTCGATTCTGCGTCAGGTCGAGCATCTGTCGTACCTGGTCAGCGACGTCACCGAGTTGGCCCGCTACGAGACCGGGCAGGTTCGTATGGCACATCGACCGTTTGCGGCTTACGATCCGCTAAGTCAGGCCTGCGACTCGGCTCGCCTGACCGCCTATCAACGCGGCTCGAACGTCGAAATAGAGGGGGCGGCCTGCGGCCAGGCGATGGGAGATCCTCGTCGCCTTCTTCAGGTCTTGAAGAACCTGATCCACAACGCTATCGATCACAATCCCGAGGGGACCACCGTCTGGGCGTCGTGCCAACGAGAAGGGGACGACGTGGTGTATTGTGTGGAAGACGACGGGCCGCCGATCCCGGTCGGGCAGCGCGAGGCGATCTTCGAGCGCTTTACCAAGCTCGACCTTAGCCGGCCTCGCGGTCCGGGAGGGGGAGGGCTGGGCCTGTCCATCGTCCGAGAGATTCTGGAGGCTCACGGCTCTCGAGTCCAGGTGATCGACACCCCACGAGGCAAGGCGTTCCGTTTCACCTTACAGGCGGTTTAGTGCTCCGGCCGAGTTCCGGAGAGCTCTGGCGTTTTAGACACTTTGAGGACACAAGCGGAAATTTCTGCCAACCGAACACGGTACTCTCTTATCAGAACCTACCGATGACTGGAGAGCAGAAACGATGAACCCCCTGATGGATTTTGTAACAACGCTGGCCACCCACCCGCTGATCAAATGGGAACTCTGGCCGACCTACGGGACGGTTGGAGTGCTGCTGGCGGCTCTGGCGGCCGGCCTGGTCGAACTCCGTTCCTACGTGTTGGGAGGTCCCGACGTCGATCTGCGGCGACGCAGCGCTGGGGCCTTTGGCTGGGCCTCCGCGTCGGACGGCGCCACTTCGATGAAGATTCTCGAGCTGGCCCCGGAGGAGGATTCCCGGCAGGGCGAGGGTTGGGCGGTAGAGATGAGGGGGCGTCGTCGCCCCGGGCAAAACGGAGACTTCTTCGATACCGTCCGACTCGACCAGGACCATCTGGCGTTCTTCCTGGGCGACGTTTCGGGAAGCGGCGTCGCTTCGTCGCTCTACCAGGCTTCTTGTAAGGCTCTCCTGCGCTTTGCCACCTTTACCCCCGGGAAGGCGGCGGCGGCACTCGAGGAGGTGAACTCCGTGCTCTGTCAGCGAGAGCCGGACGGCCGGTTCGCCAGCATGGTCTACGGAGTGCTGCAGCTTTCCACCGGAGAGGTCGAGTTGGTTTCGGCGGGTCATACCGACCCGGTCCTACAGCGGGTCGATGGCAGTACGCGCCGTCTGGTCATGCCGCTGCGCTTGCCGCTGGGGATGACGCAGCGTCCCGAGTACAAAGCGATTCGAATCTCCTTGTCGGCCGGAGACCGTCTGATGTTAGTGAGCGATGGTTTGACTCACGCCAGGGACCGCGCCCGCGAGCCGTTCAGTCACGAGCGAGTTCGAGTCGCCAGTCACAAGGGCCGAGATCAGGACCTGGCTGGATGGGTGGAAGCCGTGCTGGGAGCGGTGGACCGCTACAGTCCGCGCTGCACCGACGACCGTACCGCGGTCGCCTTGACCTGGTCTGGTCGCCCGTCCCTGTAAGCCTGCGGCGTGGACACTTTTTGGATATTTTCCGACACTTTTACTCCAGGGCTTTGCTAGACTTCCCTCAGAGTTCCCTGGGGCCTGATAGCCGGTCGACAGAGGCGGCGAGCTAGCAGCGGGGAAGATCGAAGCGGGGACTGCGTCAAGCGGTAGCGAGGAGAAGCGGATGAGCCGAATTCTGGTAGTAGAAGATGAGCCGGAGATCATGAACGTGATCACCACCTATCTCGATAGGGATGGACATGAGGTTCTCTGCGCTAGCGACGGAGAAAAGGCTTTGGAGTTGGCGCGCACGGGGGTGGATCTGGTCGTTCTCGACGTGATGATCCCGAAGCCCGACGGTCTAGAGGTCACACGACTGCTGCGCACCGCGAGCCCCGTTCCGATCCTGATCGTGTCGGCTCGAGGGGAAGAGTCCGACCGCGTCGTGGGGCTGGAGCTTGGGGCGGACGACTACCTGACCAAACCGTTTGCCCCCAGGGAGCTTCTGGCCCGGGTCAAGGCGCTGCTGCGCCGCTCGCAGATGCCGTCGATGAGTTCGATCGACCATCGCCGCCTGGTGATCGACCCGGAATCGCGCCGCGTTCGCGTCGATGGGGAGCTGGTCGAACTGACCGGTCGAGAGTACGATATTCTTCGCACGATGGCGGCCGTACCTGGCAAAAGCTTCACTCGTGACGAACTGCTCAACCAGGTCTGGGGGCCGGAGTATGTTGGAGAAGCGCGGCGGGTCGACAACTACATCTCCCGGCTGCGCGGCAAGCTGAAGCGGCCGGATAAGCCCGAACTCATTCGTTCTATCTGGGGCGTGGGCTACCGCTTGGAGTTGGCGTGACCCTTCGCACTCGGCTGGCGCTTTCTCACCTTTTCGTAGTGGGTCTTTTTGCGGCGATCTTCATCACGGTGGTGCTGATTATCAACGGCGCCGGCCCGTCGCCTCGGGCCATCGGCCAGCGCGACCATATCCTCAGGGAAGTGGAAGGCGCGACCAGTCGGGCCAACTGAAACAAAGGCTGGCTGCGCTGGGAATCCCCCGAGAGTTCGAGATAGCCTTATGGAACGCCGAGGGCCGGCGAGAGGCGCTGACCGGGGATGTCAGGGTCGGGCGGACCCAGAGCTTTTCCGAGACGGTGCCCCTGCAGTTGGGCGAGCTCAAAGGAAGTACTCTCGAGGTGCGGGCGTTTCGCCCTAAGCCGCCTCGGGGTTCCCTCTGGAATCCGCTACGAGATCTGATGATCGCTGCGACCTTAGCGGGCCTGGCCTGTATCGCCATCGCGATTCCGGTCAGCCGCTTCATCTCGGAACCGGTGGCTCGATTGGCCGAGGCGGTGGAAAAGTTCGATGGCGAACCCCGGGCCGAACAGGTCGAGAGCAGCGGCCCTCCCGAAATCAAAGAGCTTGCCGAGAGCTTTAATCAGATGGCCGAACGCCTGTCGACCAACATGGATGAACTGCGGCATCAGAAAGAAGAAGCCGAGCGCTCCGAGCTATCCCGCCGTCAGTTTCTGGGCGAGGTCTCGCACAATCTACGAACCCCCCTGGCAGCCATCCTGGGCTGGACCGACACCTTGCTCGACGACCTGGCCAAAGGTCAGGAGACCTCGTACCTCAAGCGGATTCGTCGAGAGACGCGTTACGTTTCCACCACTATCGAGCGTCTGCTAGACCTGTCTCGCTGGGAACGCGCCCGTCCCATGCTGCATATCGAGGACTTTGCTCTGACCGAAGCGTTGCTGGAAACGGCGGAAAACCTGGAAGAGGCCGCCGCCGAGAAGGGGATCGAGTTGAATCTGGACCTGCCGGAGGCGCCTTGTTGGGTCGAGGCTGACCGTCATCGCGTGCGCGACCTGTTCCAGATTTTGCTGGAGAACGTCGTCGAACACGCAGGGACCGACGTGAAGGTCGAAGTCGCGGTCAAGCTTGCTGACGACCGCTATTGGGTCAGCGTCAGCGACAACGGAAAGGGACTTCCGGAGAGCTTGCGCACGGGCTGGAGGGGCGACCCGCTGGTTGCGGCGACGGGCCGAGCCAGCCTGGGTCTCGCTATCGCCCGCCATCTGGCCGAGGCCCATCGCGGCGAACTGCGTCTGGCCGCCGGCCCGGGTGGGGTGGGCACCATGGCCACGTTCAGCCTTCCCTTCGCCCCGGTCAGCGAGAAACTGGTCCTGCCGCCCCGAACCGCACGAGAGTAGGCTCCCTACTCCGAGCGGAAGCGGTAGCCGACGCCTGGCTCGGTGATCAGATAGCGCGGTCGAACGGGGTCCGGCTCGAGTTTGCGGCGCAGGTTGCTGACATTGACCCGCAGCATGTGAGCATCTCCGGCGTACTGCTCGCCCCAAACCTTGGTCAGGATCTGGTGATGAGTCAGTACCCTGCCGGCTTGTTGGACCAGGGTCTTGAGCAGTTCGTACTCGGTGGGGGTCAGCTGAATCCGTCGCTCGCCCATCATGACCGAGCGGGCCGTCAGGTCGACGGTCAGATCGTGACAGCGAAAGACCGTTCCTGTGTCTCGGATCAGGCTCGAGCGGCGCAGCGCCGAACGGATCCTGGCCAGCAGTTCGGCCAGCCCGAACGGTTTGGTCAGGTAGTCATCGGCCCCGGCGTCGAGCGCTTCGACCTTGTCGATCTCACGGTCTCTTACCGACAGGATCAGGATCGGCACGGTGCTCCACTCCCGAACCTGGCGAACGACATCAAGGCCCGAAATGTCAGGAAGTCCCATGTCCAGGATAACCAGATCGGGCCGGGCGCTGACCATGACCTCGACCGCACTCAGGCCGTTCTTGGCCTCGGACACCGTGTAGCCGTGACCGCTCAGCGAGACGCGCAGAAATCGACGTATGCTAGGCTCGTCGTCGACCACCAGGATGTATTCGCCGGGGCGGTTCACGAGGTCGCCTCTTGGGGGGCTTCCTGAGGCAAGGAGATGGACATGATCGTTCCTCCGTCAGCGCCGGCCTTGGCCACCAGGGTGCCTCCGTGCGCCTCCACCAATCCCCGACTAATGGCCAGTCCCAAACCCGAACCGTCGGTCTTGGTGTCGGAACGGCGGAAAAACTTCTCGAAAACCTTCTCCCGGTCGGCTTCGGGGATACCGTGGCCGTGATCGACCACATCCACTCTCCAGGTGGGGCCAAGCGACTCGAAGGCGATCTCGATAGGCCGCTCGGGGGGTGAGTATTTGTTGGCGTTGTCGATCAGGTTGACCAGAACCTGAGTAAACAGGACGAAGTCGACCGTCAGCGGCGGGCTCTCGGGGTCGGTGTGAAGTCGGATGGGGCGTCCCTCGAGGGTCTCATCGAGTTGCCCCAGAGCGGTTCCGACCAGGTCGGTGGGGTCGCAGAACGCCAGTTTCAGCTTGGGACCGCTCTCTAGCCGGGTCAGGTCCAGCAGATTCCTGACCAGGCGCTGTAGGCGATGGGTCTCGAGTCGGGCGGTGTCGATCATGGACTGGCGAGAGTCGTTGTCGAGGCGAATGTCTTTGTCGCAAAGGCTATCGAGCGCGCCCACGATAGAAAAGATCGGAGTCTGCAAATCGTGGGAGATGGAACTGAGCAGGGCGGCCTGGAGTCTTTCTTTCTCGCGAAGAATCTCGGCGTTCTTGGCGTCTTCCATCAAATGGACCCGGTCGTCGGCCAGACTGCGAACGCGGTCGGTCAGGTGAGCCACCAACAGCCCCACAACAAGGAAACAGATAAAGGTTACTAGCTGTTCGGTGTTGGCGTTGGTGAAGGTCCAGAGTCGGAAGGGAGGGACAAAAAAGAAGTCATACGAGAAAACCGAGACCAAAGCGGCCCAGGCGGCGGGCAACTTTCCCCAGCGTGAGGCTATAAACACCACCACCAGCAAGTAGAACATGATCAGGTTGGTGGGGGTCAGGGTGACCGCCATCATTCCGGTGGCCGTCAGGCCCGAAACCAGAAACGTGGCCCACAGGTAGGGCAGAAAGGCCTTTGTCGGAGGCGTCGAGCGTGTCAAGATAAGGACCTATATTCGCCTTCGGGCTGAAGAAGATCCTGGCCTGATATGCCGCACTTTGCTACGAAAAGTAAGGAAAACCCTAGATTTCATCGAAGCTCCTTGTGGTTGAGAGGAATTCACTCTCGATTAGTTCTTGATGTTTTCTTGACATGGCAGCGTCTTTTTTTGAGAAGTCTATGACATCGGCCGATTATTATGGCTGCCAAGACTTGAAGGTCTAAAACCTGTTCTGAAAGAGGACGTTATGCAAACCAAACTTTTCACCGTGGGCGCTTTCTTCACCCTGTCGCTGCTGCTCGGCTGCCCCGGCGGCTCCGGCGCTGGCGCCACCGCCACCCCTCCCGCTGGCGACACCGCTCCTGCGACCACCACCACCGGTGACGCGAGCACCACCGCTCCCACCACCCCTACCGCCACCGCTGGCGACACCTCGACCGCTCCGGCCACCCCTGCCACCGTTGATGGCGGCGTGCCCGTGACCGGCACCGCCACCCCCGTAGGCGGCGGCGTTGACGGCGCTGTGCCCGTCGAAGGCACCATGACCCCCGCTGCCCCCGTGGACGGCGCTGCTGTGCCCGTAGAAGGCACCATGACCCCGGCTGCCGACGCCACCGTCGCTCCCACCCCGTAGTCAACTTATCTCCGTGACGGGACGGCTTCGCAGCGTCCCGCGCACTCGTCGTCGGTTGTACACGCGGCAGTGCTTTTATAACTAGCCTGCCGCCTGAAGCCGACGACGGATTCAGACCAGGGAGAAGAGGCCCTCACTTCGAGTGAGTGGCCTCTTTTTTTCATCCCACCGGAAATTTGAGAAATGTGCTCGAGATCACTTGCGCATTTCTAGACCAGTCTATATAATCGGTCACAGAGAACAGCGATGACCACCACGACCCGCGATAGGATGCTCGAGACCACCGTCCGCCTGCTTCGTAAGCAAGGCTTCAACGGAACCGGTCTCAACCAGATTATCAAAGAGAGCGGCACGCCAAAGGGTTCTCTGTATCATCACTTCCCCGGCGGTAAGGACCAGTTGGCCTCTGAAGCCATTCGTGCCGCGGGCGACCAGATGATCTCCTGGATGGACGAGGCGTTTGCTCGCACGGCCACACCCAGGGAGGCTATCACCGCCATTCTGCTCGAGTCCGCTGAGGAGTTAGAGCAGACGGATTTCGAAAGCGGCTGCCCCATCGGCGCCGTGGCTCTCGAAGTGGCGGCTACCGAAAGCCCTGTCCGCGAAGCCTGTTTTCGGGCCTTCGTGATGGCTCAGGATATGCTGGTGCGAAATCTGTTGGCGGCTGGCTACGGTCCAACCGACGCGCAGGGCCTGGCCGAGTTGATGGTGACCACCTATGAAGGGGCCCTTCTGCTCAGTCGCGCCCAGCGCAGCACCCTGCCGCTGACCAACCTGACCAAGACTCTTCCTCGACTACTACCCCATTGACCCTTTTTTTGTCTCGAAATTATATAGACTGGTCTACAGTCACCACGAAAGGAACCTCACGTTATGAATCGCACTCTGTCCACCCTGCTCGTCTCTGCCCTCACCCTTGCGACTTTAAGCTCCAGCGCTCTGGCTGAGCCGACGCAGAAGCCCTCCGTCGAACAACCGGTCGAAGCCGTAGTGCAAACCCTACAGCAGAGAGAATCCGTCTCCGCCCCGCCCCTGGTCGTCCAGGAGGAGGTGGGAGAAGTGGCTCCGCTGACCACTCGTCCTGCTCAGGAACGTCCACGTGGCAAGAGCCGCGCGGACCACGAGGCGGCCCCGTCGGGTCCCGACAAGCCGCTGCTCGAAATCAAGGGTTTCTAAGGGGATAGCGGCTTAGAGTTCGGCAAAGGGCTCTAGACGTTGTCTCCGATCTCGACCTTCGGGGCCCCTGCGGGCCCTTTTCCCGTTCCGGCTTCCTGCTGGGGGAAACCCTTCAAGTTTGAGCACGGTTGGAGCGTGGAAGAGAAAGCCGAGGTAAGCGCGAGATGTTGTTCGAGCCGATTATGGATAAGCTGCAGTGGGCTTTCGACCTGCTCTTCGGGTTGGTTCCGCGCCGTCTGGCGCCCGGGGCGGTCGAGCCGTTGCTGGTTGGCCACCGGGGGGTTTTTGGTCACCCGGAGGTGTTGGAGAACACCTTCCCGGCGTTCGATATGGCGGTTTCCCGAGGGGGCGGAATCGAGTTCGATCTGCATCTGACCCGGGATGGGGTCGTCGTCGTTCACCACGACCCGACCCTGCTGCGCGTCCACGGCCGAACGCAGGCTATCGCTGATCTGACGCTCGAGCGTCTGCAAGAGCTGGCGCCTGCGGTGCCGACCTTCGATGAGCTTCTCGAGCGCTACGGACACAGCTGTCCCCACTATTTCCTGGAGCCCAAGGTCCGCGACCCCCAGGGGATGCGCCGGCTTGCCCACGCGGTGGGTGAGAGTCTCACCAGGGCGCGCCTGGGGCGACACGCCACCCT
Source organism: Vulcanimicrobiota bacterium (assembly GCA_023447635.1). Taxonomy (GTDB): domain Bacteria; phylum Vulcanimicrobiota; class Xenobia; order Xenobiales; family JADMJV01; genus JAEXNA01. Next base: position 45,973 of record JAEXNA010000232.1, read on the forward strand.
GATTTCCAGTCACACCGCGATGCTGGATGTGGCGAGGGAAGAGCTTCCGTGGCTGTCTCGAGCTATCATCTTTTTCGCTTCCTCACGCTCGGCCGAGCGCTATGTTCGGCGTCACGGCGACACCGGTATGGCCGGCTGGTATTTCAGTTTTCCCCAGCACATGATAGAAGAACTGCGAGAGCGCGGCCTGCATATCGGTGTCGGGCAGATCGATTACGCCAACACCCACCGGCATTACCGGAATCGCGGATTCCGCTACCAGTTCACCAACCGGATCGATCGCCTGGTCGCTCCTCAGGCTCCCCTCTCACCTCCCCCTCGACCGTCGCTGGTGGGATCGAGGTAGCCGGATAGGTCTACCAGGCTACCCATCTCGGAATCCTCCGAGGTGAGGCAGTTTCCCGCATCTGCTCTAAGCTAGAAGAAGAGGTAAGGAGGTACGCTATGTTTTCTAAGGAGAAGAACGCCAAGGACGAGAAGGCTGAAGAGTCGACCGACCTGGGCATCCGACTGGATAACCTCGAGATGGAGTCCGTGGCCGAACAGCTGCGCGACATCGAGGCGAAGAAAGCCAAAGAGAAAAAGAGTTCTTGATCTTCCGCCAGGAAGATTTCCGTAAGAAGCCCCGGCCCGTCCGGGGCTTTTGCCTTGTTGGTTCCCCGCGCGGTACAGGTGAATCGGTCGCCTGGCAGAAACCCAGGGCCATGTCCGAGTCGACAGAGATGTATCTCTTGACCATCTACAAGCTGAACCAACTGCACGGCCGGGCCGGGAACACACAATTGGCCAGCTGGCTGGGCGTTAGCACGGCCTCGATCACCGAGATGATCAAAAAGCTCACCGACAAAGGCCTGGTCGAGCGCAAAGGGCGTAGCCTGTACCTGCTACCCGAGGGGCGCTCTATCGCGCTTCGCGTGATCCGCAAGCACCGCCTGGCCGAACGACTGCTTACCGACCATCTGAAGATCTCCTGGGACCACGCGCATGAACAGGCGTGTCGTCTCGAGCATATCCTCAGCGATCAGGTGGTCGACGCCCTGGAAGAGTTTTTGCAGTTTCCCAAGACCTGCCCGCACGGGCACCCGATTCCCGACAAGGAAGGGAACCTCGAGTTCGTCGAGGCGCCGGCGCTTTCCGAATTTCCCGAGGGCAGTCGAGTGGTGGTAGAACGGGTCAGCGAAGAGTCTTCCGAGGTGTTGCGCTATCTGGAAAGCGTCCGCCTGTTCCCCGGGGCCGAGCTAACCATTTCCAAGGTGGCTCCTTTCGAAGGTCCGCTGCTGGTGCAGATCCACGACGAGGCGCTCCCGCTGAGCCGAGAGATCGCCTCGAAAGTTTGGGCCCGATCCGTCTAGCGCCGCTGCTGGCCCTTTTTCGAAACCGCCGCGCGATTTCACGATTTTTTCAAGTAGGCGTGGTACCTTGAACCTAACAGCAGGAGAAAGGTAACACACAGAAATGACCACCATCAGCGCTTACACTCAGAATCTTTCCAGCACCGCTTCCAAGGCCCCCGCGTCGGCGGCCCGCGAAGAAGGCGGTCTGCCCTCTCTGACCCCGGGTTTCCGCGGCGCGGCCGCTCTGGACGGTTCGACTCCGTTCTCGACCTCCAACCCCGGCTTCGGGAGCCGCTCGAACAGCAGCTTCAGCCTGGGAAGCTTTCTGGGCTAGATAGCCCCCTGGCAAAGCACCCACGGAAGGGCGCAATCCGATGCGGATTGGCCCTTTTGTGCATGTCTGGGACGATTTTCCCAGGAATCCCCGCTTCACGGTATAACCTTGGGCGCATGGAACCGGATTTCAAGGCCCTGGCCGAAGCGTGGGCGGCCAACGACCCGCGCTTGAACGAACTCGAAGGTGACCGGCGGGAAGCGATGATCGGCCGTCTGGCCGAAGCGCTCTCTCGTCGTCGGAATCTGCAAGCAGCCGAAGAGCGGGACATCGGTCTGGTGGTCAACATCGACCGCGACCATTTCCGCCCTGAAGGGGGCCTCTCCGAGGCCGCGTTAGAGCAGTTGACCGAGTTCGTGCAGGAGCGTATCGACGAGGATGCTCGCGAGCGCTGATCCGTATTAGGGGTTTAGAACTTCGGTGTCGGAGAAAAGATAAGGCATAATTTTGCCCGGAGGCTGTCATGTTACGTATCGGAGTTATGAGGGGTCGCGAAGAGTCGTTCCCGGAGGCCATTGTCGCCACCATCAACGCCAAGGGAGGCGACGAAGTCCGCGCTGAGTTCCTTCAGGTCGGTGGTACCTCGATGGGCGAAAAGTGCCCTTACAATGTGATCATGGACCGCATCTCTCACGAGGTGCCGTACTATCAGGTCTACCTGAAGCAGGCGTCCATGCAGGGCACCTATGTGGTGAACAACCCGTTCTGGATGAACGTCGATGACAAGTTCTTCGGCTACAGCCTGGCCCAGACCATGGGTATCCCGGTTCCCAAGACCGTGGTTCTGCCCAACCGCGAGTACATCGCCGACATCAACGCCGGTTCGCTGCGCAACCTGTGGCCCATCGACTGGAAAGCTCGTCTGGAAGAAGTCGGTCTGCCCTGTATCATGAAGCCCGCCTTCGGTGGTGGCTGGAAGAACGTGACCAAGATCGAATCGATCGAGCACGCCATCGAGACCTATGAGCAGTCCGGCGATCTGACCATGACGCTGCAAGAGTTCATCGAGTGGGACGATTACATCCGCTGCCTTTGCATCGGCCGTAAGCACGCTCGTTCGATCCGCTACATCCCGCGCCCCATGGGCATGGGCGAATACGTTCAGGACCTCTCGGTACTGAACCCCGAGCACGCTCGCCGCGCTGAAGAGTACTCGCTGCGCTTCAACGAAGTGATCGGCTACGACATGAACGCGCTCGAGTTCGCCGTCAAGGGCGACACCGTGTACGCGATCGATATCACCAACTACGTTTGCGATATGGACTACAAGTCGCTGCGCGACGCTCACTTCCACTGGGCCGTGGACCACATGTCCGACCTGCTCATCGAGAAGGCTCGCACCGGCGCTCGCAACGAGCCGACCGCCAACTGGTCGCGCATCCCCGAGTTCAGCTTCCACAGCAACGGCAAGAGCGCCGGTGCTGCCAAGGCTCCCAAAGCCAAGGCCGAAAAGGTGGAAAAAGCGGACAAGGCTCCTAAAGCCAAGGGCCGCAAAAAAGCCGTCAAGTAAGTCCAACCGGATTACCTGATCGTATAAGAAGAGCTCGCCACCAGCGAGCTCTTCTTATTTTTGAGGGGTATTTGTCGATAGGGTCAGAAGTGCATCTCCCCGACCCCTATGACAATCGTGGGACGGCGCGACAGAAAACTTCGAGAAACGGATAGGTTGATATGGCGAAGAATGTGACAGTCAAAGCTCTGGGTTCGCTACTGGCCCTGACTCTGGCCGGCTGTGGCAGCAGCGGGTCCAACGACGTGGTCCTCGGCCAGCAGGGCGGCGGTGGCGGTGGCGGCGGTGGCGGTGGCGGCGGTGGCGGCGGAACCACGCTCCCGCCGGGACAATCTACCAACTACACTTTCGACTTCCCGGACTTCCCTAACAACGGCCGGGTGACCACGGTCGCCACCTACCAGGTGGCGGGCGAGACTAGCAGCGTGATCGGCGATGTTTTCGCGGCCGTGCGTCAGGGCTCGTTCGACGGAATGGCCAAGATGGACCTGACCACCCCGGAAGCGAAGGGAGAATCGGTCCCCTTACCGGGCGGATGCGGCACGGCGGAAGTGAGCCAGATGGTCTCTCTGATGGGCCTCAATGACGAGGAGTCGGTCAACGCTCAGGAAGTTCGGGCTCGCTTTCAGGAACTGCCCGAGGGCGCTATCCGCACCTTTTATCTGATCACGGCGTTCCGGTCGACCGAGGCGGCCAAGGTGCTGCAGCCGTCCGAGACCCAGCACTGTACGATCTTTGCTGAACTCGACAGTCAGGGTAACCCCTGTATCAGCCGCGAGAAGGCGCTACGGATCGCTCAGGCGTTTGATTCGAACAACCCGAAACGGCCTGGCAGCGGTATCTACGCTCAGGTCCGAGCCGGCTTCGGCAGCGAATGGAACCAGAACCCGGTAGGCGGTCGCGACGGCGACACCAAGGTCGTTCTTTTCTTCTTCCGCTCGCTGGGTAACAGTCTGTACGGCTATACCTCGCCCGCCGACTCTTCGACCGGCACCCAGTCGAACCAGGCCGAGATCGTTTACATCAACGCCAACAAAGACGACGACCAGACCCTATCGACCCTGGCCCACGAGTTCCAGCATCTGGTCAACCACAACGAGAAGGTGGTGCGCCAGGGCACTTTCCCGACGGCGACGGCGGCGGGAGAGAACGTCTCTATCAACGAGGGGCTGTCCCAGTTGGCCGAAGAGGTCTGTGGATTCGATTTCAACAACGGCAACACGCTGCTGGTCGACGTCTGCAACGACTATCTCGAGCGTCCGGAGAGCCACGAGTTCTTCAACTTCAACGCGGCGGGGCTGGGCTACGGTCAAAGCTACCTGTTCCTCAAGTACATCCGAGAGCACTACGGCGACTCGACCATTCGTAGCCTCGCTACGTCGCCGGCGGTAGGCAAAGCCAATCTCGACACTCAGCTCCCGAACGGCTTTGCGGAGAACTTCCGGCGCTGGACCATTGCTAACTACGCGACCAACCTGGGTGGAAGCGTGCCCGCGATGTACCGCTATCCGAGCGGGTTCCGCACTAACGGAAGCTACCCCGCAGGGCAACTGCAAGGGCTGAGCACCAACGCTCTGACCAATAACTCTGGCACGGATGTCGGCGACATGGGTCCCTGGTCGGCGACCTATCTCTCCTACACCGGCGGCAACGGTTCCGATCTGCGGCTCGAAGTTGAATCGGCACCGGGTTCGCCGGTCGGCGTCGTGTACGAGGCGCTCCAGGGCACCTTCACTTCCTTCGAGCAGTAGCTATCGTCGGGGGCGTCGCCAGGACACGGTCTTGTGCGGCGCCACCTCGATATAGACGAAGCCATCTCCGATACTTTCTGGAGCCTGTTCGCCTCGCTGGCGGCAGGCTTCTTGCTTGAGAGCCAGGCGCTCGTCGTTGGCGCGGACGACTCTGGCGTGGCCCTGCACCATGATCCCGATCATCTCGTCGGCCTGGCGACCGTTCTCCCAGAGCATGGAGACCTGGGGGTTGCGCTCGATGTTCCGGATTTTTTGGGTCCCATCTCTGCAGCCGCTGATCAGGCGGTCCTGGTAGAGGAAGTAGCCCAGGGGTACCGAGTGGGGGAAGCCGTCGGGTCCGACGGTGCTGAGGATCATCCACTGATCCTTGCGCTGGAGAAGCTCTTGGATTTCGCTATCGGTCATGGCGTTCGGGTTTGTGCTCGACGGTGTCGTGCCCTGGAAAACAAAGGAGCGGCCCGAAGACCGCTCCTTGTTCGGAGGAATCGTTGGTCAGCCCGAAGGCTTTAGAACGAACCCGCCCCTCCGAAAGCGGGCGATAAATGGCTACAAATAGCACCCACCTCCTTTCCTGCCGCGTTCATCGACAGCATGCGGACCCTCGGGTCTCGCGACCCTACTCCCGCTTCACGACCTCACCAGGAGGACCGTGACGAACTTTTCCTCGAAAACCATATCAAACTGCGTCTCGCTGCGTCAACGGGCTTTACCAGCCACAGGGTGAGCTTTTCGAAGCTCTTCGCTCAGGATCTTTAGCCCCTGCAAGACACGAGGGCTAGGATTGGTGAAGAGATCTCCGTCGAGCGCGATGACTTTGGTATCAACCCCCGCTCTGGCCAACAGTTTCGCGGCTGTGGAACTATCCGTGGGCTTGGCCGACGGCAGGATGATGATTCCGGGGCGTCGCTTCACCACGTCCTCGGGGTCGACCTGAAAGTAGCCCTTCTGGTCGGCGTAGGCGTTCTTTAGCCCGAGCTGTTGGAGCAGATCGTCGGGCAGCGAGTCGGTCCCCACGGTCATCAGGGGAGAGCCCCAGATTTCGATAAACACGGTCCTTGGTTCGTCCAGCCTGGCCACCTGGGAAAGCGAGTCCTCAAAGCGGCTGGCAGCGGCTTCGGCCGAGTCTGCGAGGCTCAGGCGGGGGCCCAGCAGGCGCAGATTGGCGCTGATGTCGCTCAGTCGTTTCGAGCGAAGTTCCAGCACGGGTAGCCCGAGCTTGCGGTACTTGGGGGCGTCGCCGTTGAACTCGCTATCGAGCACGACCAGGTCGGGACGCAACGAAAGCAATCGCTCGGGGTCGATGGTCTGGTCGCCCACTTTAGGAAGGCTTTGCACCTGGGCGGGAAAGTCGTCGTTGACCGTCACTCCCACCAGTCTCGGGCCGGCGCCGACTTCATAGAGAAGCTCGGTTGCGCTGGGTACCAGGGAGACGACCCCCCGCGGCGGGGGGGGCGGGGGGGGGGGGGG
>JAEXNA010000184.1 GCA_023447635.1 Vulcanimicrobiota bacterium
GCACCCGGCTCTGCACCAGCAGATGCCGGGCGGCCGCGCCGCCCTCGCTCAGATCCCCAACCCCCACCAGCAGGCTCACGACAGCCAGGGCCGCCACCCCCAGCGCGGCCAACCCGAGGCGCCACACGTTCTAGGGCGCCTTGGTCGTGCGATCGAGAGCCTGACTGACCTCGTCAGTCATAGCCTGGAGAGTGGCCAGGCCGCCGCCGGCCAGGTACCAATTGGCCGGGTCGAGGTAAACGATTTGCCCTTTCTGGGCGGCGGTCGTGCCGTTGACCAGCGGGTTGTCCAGCAGCACTTTGGCGCTGGTTCCGGATTCCCCGATGGCGGCGTCGCGGTCGACCACGAAGAGCCAGTCGGGGTTAGTCTTGGCCAGGAATTCGAAGGAGACCGGTTCGCCGTGGCGGCCGACTTTAAGCCCTTCCACGGCGGGAACGAGGCCGAACTCGGTGTGCAGCGTGCCGAAGCGCGAGCCGGGACCGTAAGCGCTCATCTTGCCGCCCGTGGTCAGGATGATCAGCGCCTTCCCAGCGCCCTGAGCCTTGCCCTTGAGCGCTTCGACCGAACTGGCCAGCTTGTTGAGCCGCAGTTCGGCTTGGTCTTCTTTGCCGAACAGCCGAGCCAGCGTGGCCGCGTTTTTGCGGGCGCTTCCCATATAGTCGTCGTCGGTGATCGACAGGTCGATGGTGGGGGCGAGTTTGGCCAGCTCGTCGTACTTGGCCGCGGAACGTCCGCCCACGATGATCAGGTCGGGGTTGGCCGCGTTCAGCGCTTCGTAGTCGGGTTCGAACAGAGTTCCTACTTTGGGGTACTCCTGACCGGCGTATTTTTGCAGGTGTTTGGGGAAGAGTTTGCCCGCCACGCCCAGGATCTTGACGTCCAGAGCATCCAGGGTGTCCAAAGAGGAGAGATCAAACACCACCACTCGCTGGGGCCGGGCGGGGACCTCACTGGTGCCTCGGCTGTGGGTGACCTGGACCTTGCCGGTGGCGGCACTAGAGACGGCGCTCGAGGCCACCGCCTCGGGAGAGGTTGAAGGTGCGGTCCCGGTGCAGCCGTGCAGCAACAGAGCGGCGGTCAGAGTCAAAGGAGCCAGGAAGCGGCTGATCAGGAGAAGTCTCATGAGAGCGTCGCCCCTTCCGCCCGTCGCCAGGGGAACTCCAGAGTTTCCTTGTGAGCGAAGCGCTCGATATGGGCCGCCACGACCTCTTCGAGTCGGTCCAGGCGACCGCCCTGGTCGTCGTGGATTTCGATCAGCAGAACGCTGGCTTCCGACTTCAGACGGACGAGTTGGCCTTCGCCAAAGTCGATCCCGGTCTGTCCGCCTTCGTTGCTGATGGGGAAACGGTGGGACCAGTGCTTGCTGAGACGCTGAGTGTACTGCTCGCCGCTCTCGGTGATAACGGCGGCTCGGGATATTGCCATGGGACGGGAGCCTTTCTCGAAACGGGTGTTGATCGCGGCCTATCCCAGGGCGGGACAGGCGATCAAAACCCCCGATAGCAGCGCAAAAGGGCTGCTGGACACCCCGAAGGTAACGGGCGGTCGACCCCTTTGTCAAGAGAAAATTAGGTTTGCCTAGCGACTTGTTGGAGGCTAGCCTTGATTGCTTCGCGAGGCGAGCCTTGATTCTCCGGGCTCTCGCCGGCGGGATCTACCGGGTGGCTGCGCTTTCGAGCAGGTCCATGGTCTGCCGGGCCGTCTGCTCCCAGGAGAAGGCGCGGGCTCGTTCCAGGGCTCCCTCCGGAGAGGGCAGAGGCGAGCCGACAGCCTCTTGCAGGGCCCTGGCGATGTCGCCCGCATCGTGGGGGTCGAACCAGTGCGGAACCGCGCCGCCGACCTCCGGTAGGGACGACGCGCGGGCCGCTGCCGTGGGACAGCCGCTGGCCATAGCCTCGAGCAGGGGCAAGCCGAACCCCTCGTACGTCGACGGCATGACGAACAGACGGGCCCCCTGGTAGACCCGCAAAAGGCTCGCGTCGTCCAGGTTCTTCAGCCAGACCAGGCGGTCTGCCAGGTCGCGTGTCAACGACCCGAAGGCGTCAGGGCAGCCGAACAGTCGCTGGGCCAGGCTGGGGGTCGGTCGAGGGCAGACCAGAGCCAGAGGCAGAGACAGCCGAGGTCCCGCCAGAGTCAGCGCCTGCAGTAGACCGCTCAGGTTTTTGCGCGGTTCCAGGTTGCCGACATAGAGCATGTAGTTCCCGTCCTCCAGGCCTTGAGGTAAGGGGGTGGAGGCCTTTTGGTGATGAAATGTCTGCGGGTCGTAGGCCAGAGGAACGACAGCAATGGGGCCGCTGGGCGAAAGGTAACGCTGCATCTCGTCGGCCGAAAACTGCGAGTTGGTCATCAACCGGTCGGCACGTTGCACGGCCTGGCGCAGGCGATCCTGGTCGGCGCTTCGGCCCTCTTTGGGGTGGTGAGAGGTGAAGGGGACCACGTCGTGCACAAAGGCCAGACTGGGACAGTCCGGCTTCCAGTCGACCCGGCTCCAGGGGAACCAGCAGACATCGAGACGCGGCGCTTCGGACGCCAGAGCGACGTCCCAACGGCCGGCGGCAAACGCTTGTAGGCCGGCCAGGTGTCGGCGCTGGTAGCAGAGCAGGACCAGGCGGTGCGGGACAGTTCCCAGCCAGCGCGAGAGGATGCCGCGGATGGCGCGACCCATTCCTCGCTGGTCGCGGGCCAGGAAAGAGCCGTCGATGCCAATGGTCAGTTGCCGCACACCCTAGGATTTTCAGCCCGAAGCCGCTCTCCTGCGTGGTCGTGAGCGCCTTTCGTAAGAGCCTTTTGCGAGGCATGAGATGAGGATTCTCTAAGCCCCAGGATTGGGCTGCTTAATCCGCAAAGCTTCAAGCTATGGACGATCCGGTCAAGGTGCTGGTCATCGAGGATGACGAGATTCTGCGCGAGGTATTGACCGACGTGCTGACGGCGCGCGGTCTCGAAGTGGTGGCTTCGTCGCGCGGCGACATGGCGGTCGAAATGGCTCGTCAGGAACGCTTCGACCTGATCGTGGCCGACATCCGTATGGAGGGCATGAACGGGCTCGACGCTATCGAGAAGGCCCGTGAGTTTCAGCCTGACGTGGGCTCGATTGTGGTCTCCGGCTTTGCCAGCGAGGAGGAGACTCTGCGCGCGGTGCGTTTGAACGTGGCCGGCTATCTGAAGAAGCCGTTCGAAGTGCCTGATCTGATGGAGATGATCAACGCCTACCTGACGCAGCGGGCCGAACGGATGCGGCGCGAGCGTGAGCAGCGAGGCCTGAGCGAGGCCTTGATGTGGAGTCTCGAGCAGCAGGCGGTTTGGGCCGAGGAGGCTCGCCCCGGTCGGGTGCTTCGCGCCGCCGGGCTGGCTGGAAAGCTGGCTCAGGAACTGGGGTTCCCCGCCGAGATGGGGCGCCAGACCTACCTGGGCACCGCGCTGCGGCTGCTCGAAGGGTTGGGCGCGACCGCCCCGGGCAAAGACGCCCAGATCGGGCTGGAGTCTTATGCGACCCTGCTTTCGTCCTGGCGTGGAGAGGACCCGCAAAGCCCGACCGCGTTTGCTGTCGATCTCTGCCAGAGATTCGAAGACGGCTGGCCCGACGCCGCCGACCTGGGTTCGGCTTCGGAGAGCCTGCTATCGGCTTACGGGCGAGTGCGGAGCAAAGACAGCGGAGAGGGGGCAGAGACTTCGGCACTCGACAGCGAGGAACAAGCCGTCGATCCGGCTCCGGCAGGGCTGCTGGCGCTGGCCCGGACCCTCGAGCACGGAGGCGACCTGGACGGCGCCCGCGCGGCCTTCGAGCAGATCGCGACGGAGTCCGGGGTGTCGCCGGCGGCCCTTGCCGGTCTGCTGGGACAGGCCCGGGTAGCGGTAGCCCAGGGAGCGACTTCCGTGCTGGAAAGGGCCATGTCCGAACTGCTGAGCCTGGCCGAGAAGCTGGGCCCGGTGACCTTCGCGCTGGCCGAACTCGAAGGAGCTAAAATTTTGCAGCGGGCCGGCCACCCTGCAGCGCGGAAGCTACTGGGCCGGGCGGCTCAGAGCCTGGCCCGGGTCAACCTGACCTTACCCTGGGCGGTCGCGGTCGTCAGTCTGGGCGCGCTGGCCGGTGAGGGCGAAGTGAGCGCGCTAGAGCGGGCCTTCGAGGTGCTGTCTCACCCCCAGTACGGCCAGGAGATGAGCGAGCACCTGGATTCGCTGGCGCCGGCGCTGTTCTCGCTGGGAGAGTCGGGCAAGGGACGAGCTCTCGCCTCGCGGCTGGTGCGCGACTACCCTTACGACATCGCCTCTCAACTGCGCAACGGCCGGCTGGACGCCGGGGCAAGGGCCTGTCTGGTGTCGCTCCTGGAGTCCCACGGCGCCTCGGTACCGGAGGCGCTGCTCGAGCAGTTGCGCCAGGATCCGGACCCCGAACTTCGCTCGCGCGGGGTGGCGCTGCAGGCCGAACGGGGTCGTAGCGAAGCGATCGCCGTGCTACGCGTTCACTCCCTGGGGCAGATCGAAGTCAGCGTCGGCGACCAGCCGGTGGAAGAGCGGGCCTGGAAGACTCAGAAGACCAAGCTGCTTTTCGCCAAGCTGGCCGACCACTACCCGCGCCCCCTTTCGGCCGACCGGCTGATGGCCGAACTGTGGCCCGATTCGGACCAGGCTGGGGCTCGCAACAATCTGAACGCCGCCGTGTCGAACATGCGTCGACCGCTGCGTTCGGGACCCAAGGGGTTCGACCCGGTCCTGCGCAACGGCGATATGCTGGGGCTGAATCCGGAACAGCCGTTCTGGCACGACGTCAAGGAGCTAGAGTTGGCCCACCAACAAGCGCAGCGAGCGCTGGACGTGGGCAACGTCGAAGCGGCGATGTCGCATTTCAGCCGAGTGGTGCGCCTCTATCGCGGGCCCTATCTCGAGGGGTTCTACTTCGACTGGATGAGCCAGCGTCAGCTAACCTTAGAGAACAAGGTGGTCGAAGCGCTGCAGCATCTGACCACCCATCGAACAGGCCAACATCGCTATCGCGAAGCGCTGGAATTTGCCTTGCGCCTGATCGTCTTGCAGCCCGAGCACGAGAAAGCGCACCTGGCCGCCATGACTTCGTATCTGGGGCTAGAGCAACACGATAAGGCGATCGCTCACTACGAGGCCCACCGCAGCCGGTTGGAGGAAGAGCTGGGCGACGAGGCCCAGGTCGAGCTGGCTCGGCTCTATCAGATGGCCCGCTACGGTTTTGTCCAGGAGCCCGGTTTCAAGCCGCAGTAGCCCGGCCTTAGAGCTGCAGCGGATCTGAGGTCAGCGGCAGGCGCACCAGGAAGGTCGAGCCTTGACCCGGCGTCGAGCTGACCTCCATCGTCCCCTCGTGCTGGGTGACGATCTGCTGGCAGGCCCAGAGGCCCAGACCGGTGCCACGACCGACCGGTTTGGTGGTAAAGAACGGGTCGAAGATGCGCTGTAGGTTTTCCGCGCTGATGCCGGAGCCGCGGTCCTGGACCGCCATCTGCAGGTAGTTGTCGCGAGGCGTCAGGCTGATCCGCAGGTGACGGCTGTCCGAGGGTTGATCTTCCATAGCCTGGGCGGCATTGAGTACCAGGTTGGTGACCACTTGCTGCAGCGGCTGCTCTTCCCCGGACACCAGGCTGGTTCCGTCGACCACGATTTCGGTCTGCACCGCAGCCGACTTCAGCTGGAAGGCCAGGAACTCGACCGTGTCTCGCACCACCGCTTCCATAGATAGGGTGCGCGGGCGATGGTCGGGTTTGCGCGAGTACGCCATCAGTCGGTTGACGATCTCCTTGGCTTTGTGCACCGCCGCCTGAGCCCGTCCGAGCAGCTTCTTCGACAGTTCGGGGCGCGCGTCGAAGCTGTTGAGCGCTTCTCCCACCGAGAGCGAGATGGCGCCCAGCGGAGAGTTCAGCTCGTGAGCCACGCCGGCGGCCATCTGTCCGATAGCGGTCAGCTTGCTGGACTGAACCAGGCTGGCCTGGGACTCTTCGAGTTGCCGCCGGGCCTCCACGACTTCGCTGTAGAGTCCGGCGTGCGACAGCGCCATCGCGGCTTGGGAACAAAGTAGGAACAGCAGGTCGACCGCTTCGCTGGAGAAACTCGACCGAGCTTCCGCACCCAGCACCACCAGTCCCAGGCATTCTTGTCCGGCGAGCAGTGGCGAGGCGACCAGGCTGACGGTGGTGGGGGAGGGCGAACCAAATCGAGACTGTGTGGTGTCTTCGATGACCAGCGGTCGACCCATCCCGCGGGCCGTCTCCAGCAGTTCAGGGTGAGGCCGCAGCGGCTGGCCCCAGCCCGCCGGGGGAAGCCCCTCCAACAAGAGGAGCCCGGCCTGATGAGGAACCACTCCACCCAGCGAGGCGGTGAAGCGCTGCATGAGAACCTTACGGTCCAGCGAAGAAGCCATCGCCTCGGCCCCTCCGATCAGCTGAGACAGCCAGGCGACCTGTCGCTCCAGGCGGTTCACTGTCTGCTCACGGAGTCGGCGTTGGCGAGCCTGCTCGTGAACCTGGAAAGCCGCTTCGAGAGCGATGGTAGCCTTACCGGCCAGCCACTTTAGACGGTCGAGCTCGTTGGGGGCGAAGCCCTGGTCCTTGCGGCGCCCCAGATAGAGCACCCCGACCTTGCCCAGCGGCAGCGCCGCGCCAACGGTGTCGTCGAGCAGGCGCTCTTCGACGCTGGGCGGCTTCTTCTGCAGCACCGGCTTTTGCGCTTCCATGGCGCGGTCGACCAGCGGTTCTCGCAGGCCAGTCAGGTGAGCTCCCTGCATGGCTGCCTGCCGGGCGACCCCGACGCGGTAGGTGAACGGTTCGGGCGGGGTGCCGAGAAAAACGACGACACTGTCGACCGGCATCAGTTGGGACACCGTAGCGACCAGATTGCCCGCGACTGCGGCCAGTTCGGGCTGACCGGCCAGCTGACGCGAGAAGCCCTCCAGGATCTGTTTTTCCTGCAGCGCTTTGTCACGCTGCAGCGCCAGGCGTTCGGTCTGAGCCTGCGCCCCTCGAAGCTTCTCCAGCACGGCGGCGATGGTTTCGTCGTGGGCCGTCAGCATGGCGTTCTCTGCCGCGAGATGGGTGCAGGCCAGCAGGGGAAGGATGCAGAGCAGCAGAGCCGGGGACCCGTCCGCCGCAAAGGCGATCAGTGGCGAGACCAGAGCCAGACCGATCTCGAGCGGTCGGATGCGCAGCTGAAGCTGTCGGCGTACCTGGCGATTGGCGGTGCTTTCGTTCTTCGTCGAGGATTTTTCACGCAGTAGCGATTCGGCCAGAAAAAAGACCACCGGCCCGGTCAGATAAAGGGCGGGCCCGGAGTGGGGTAGCAGAGCCTTGCCTCCGCTGGTGGCCAGAAGGGAGAAGGCGACCGGGAGGCGGTGGGCCAGGTTGAGCATGAAGCCCCGATCCAGCCGAGAAACCGCGTCGACGAGCATGAACAAGCCGGCGATGGCGGCCCCCACCCCGTTCGACATCCCCATAGCCAGATAGACCGGAGCGGCGGGGGAAAAGCGGTGGCGCCGTCCGTCGTCGAGATCCAGCCCGCCCCGCTCGAGCCAAAGCGCTCCGAGCCCCATAAGCAGGGCGGCCAAGGGCTCGCTGGGCAGGGGCGAGAGGAAGGCCGCGGCCAGAAAGAGGATCAGGCTGGCCGAGCCGGCGACGGTGGAGGGGGGCATAGTTCGGCGTTTCGTCTTTCCCCGGCGGCCCCCTCGCCGGGCCGGGGTCGGCCGGTCGAGTTTACAAACTGTTCATATCTGCCTGCCCTCATTTAAGCCGCCGGATCAACCGCTCGGGGCACTATGGTCCCAGAGCAAGAACGGAAAGCGAGCGGGCACGATGAACATCGGGAACATCTTCGGGAACAGCAACTGGGGCGGCGGTATCTCTTCCCCTCTGGGCGGTATGGGCGGCCTGGGAATGCTGGGCGGAATGGGGATCCCCGGCCTGTCTCCGCAGCTGATGCAGATGGTGCAGATGGTGCTCGGAATGACCGGTGGAACGATGCCCGGCGGCGGAGCGATGATGCCCCTGGACATGGGCTCTTTCGGTGGCGGCGGCATGATGGGCGGCCTGGCCAACCTGGGAAGCTCGCTCTCGAACTTTCTGGGCGGTGGCGGCGCGGCGGGCGGCTTCGGCGGCCTGGGCGGCTTACTGGGCGGTGGCGGGTCCGCTGGCGGCGGCTTCTCCGGTTTCGGTGGAGGCGGCGGTGGCGGAGGCGGCGGAGGCGGAATCTCCGAGGCGCTGGGTGGGCTCTTCGGTGGCGGCGGTGGAGGCGGCTCGACCTCGAGTCGTGGCAGCTACGTCGGCGGCGGCGACACCTACGTGCCCGGCGGCTATTCGGCCAACGGCGCGGGAGGCTTCCTGGCCGGTGGCGGACAGGGCGCCGGCGCGGTCGCCTGGGCCGAGTCGCAGCTCGGGGTCAGCGAGACGAACAGCCCCGGCACCGTGCGCGGCTACTCGAACGGGAACTGGCAGGCCTGGTGCGCCGATTTCGTCTCCAAGTCGTTCGAGAACAGCGGCGGCTCGCCGTTTGGCCACCAGAGTTCGGTACAGGGGATCCTGGACTGGGGCCGCGAGAACAACCGCTTCATCAGCGCCGACACCGCCAAGGCCAACCCCGACGGCCTTCGGGTGGGCGACATCGCAGTCTGGAAACAGGACGGCAAGTCGCACGTCGGTCTGGTCACCGGGATCAACCGGGACGGCACTTTCAACACCATCGAAGGCAACACGTCCGACCAGGTGGCGCGTCGCACTCACTCTTTCGAAGACGACGGCCTGACCGGCTTCGTCCGCGCCGTCGAAGATCAGGCTCCGGCCGGTGCCAAGACCGTTGAAGTCGCCTCGTCGGCCGCCTCTCCTCAGTCCAAGTCGACCGCCGTGGAGACCCCCAAGGCCGGGACTTCCGAAGGGTCGAACAAGAGCGAAGGGAAGAGCAAAGGCGACAGCTCGTCGTCGGGCTCGTCCTCGGACACCTCCACCTCCTCGTCCTCTAAAAGCGAGAGCAAGAGCTCGTCGTCCTCCTCATCCTCGTCGTCCTCCTCATCTTCCTCGGGATCGTCGAAGAGCAAAGACTAGGACTCCCTTTTCAGGGGGACAATCCCGCTCCTTGTGGTAGATCTGGACAGGGGTAACGATGTCAGCATCTGGTGATCGGACGAGGGAACTTTTCTTCAGGCGTCGCGGATTTTCACTTCTCGAATTGATCTTTGCCGCGACGATCTCCGTGGTTCTTCTGGCGATGAGCTTTGTGGCCATGCGTCCCACCATCGAACAGGAGGGGCCGCAGGGTCTGGCCTTTGCCCTGGCGGCGGATCTGCGAGCCGCTCGGGCCGAAGCGATCCGCAGCGGTCGTCCGGTCGCGGTCTGCTTTGCCAGCGAGAGCCGGACCAACTCGCTGACCCGCTCGGCTCGTGTTCGCGTGGGGGAACAGAAGGGCAAGGTTTGGCGAACCTTGAGCTACGACTCCGAGTTCGAGGCGACCATCTTCTTGGGGAAGTGGGGAGAGGCCGTGGCCGAACGGTTCAACATCCCCAACGGCTGGCGCACCAGCACGGCGCGAGAGACGGCACTGTACTTCGGTCCTGACGGCAGCGCCTACAGCGAGGATATCCTGGTCCTCGAAGGTCGCTATCCGCTCCTGGTGGCCTCGGCCTTGGAGGGCACCTTCAACGGACCCGAAGGCACGGTGAGCGCGGCCCGCCATCCGCAGACCGTGTGGGTTAGCCAGCGAGGCACCATCGAGGTTCTGCCCGGCGAAGTGCCGCTGGGCACGCTACCGTCGACCAACCGGGCCGAGCTTCCCGTAGCGCTCTTGCGCGACGATGTCACTCCTACGGGTTTGTCCCCGACCATCCTCAGTTCCAGCTTCCTGCCGGAGCAGATCGAGGGGCTAGCTACGGCAGGGATCGGCCAGAACTTCGTCCAGATCCATCCAAACCAGAAAGACGGCCAGCAGTTAGAGTACGGGCTGGCCACCATCGCGGTCAGGGCCGAAGACATCGATGGCGGTCCGCTGCGCTATACCCTGTCCGCCACGGCCTCTTCGGGCGAACCGGGTAAATTCAGCGTCAGCCAGCAAAGCGGCGACCTGAGCTTTATCTACGACGAGGTCGAACGGCGTCATCTGTGGTCCACCGTGGTGTCCTGGCGGCCTCCGCCTTCGGCGCCGGCGGGTCTTACCTACGAGCTGACTTTGACCGTGCACGACCCGGAAGGCAACACCGCCGAAGTCTCTACCGCGGCCGGTCTTTTGCCTGCCGTCACCTCGCTCCCACCGGCTCGTTTGGTGATCTGCTCCGACGCCCGGGAGATGTATCTGGCCAATCTGGACGGGGCCAACGAGGTACTCCTGACCCAGAACGGCCAGGAGTACAGCCCGTTCTTCAGCCAGGACGGCAGTTGCGTCTTCTCGTTTCATGATGTGGACAGCGCCGGCAATCGCGAACTGCGAAGTCGCCCCTCCAACGGTTCGGTGGGCTATGCCCGCCTGGCCTCGTTCCGCGGTTCGACCTCGAACGTGGTGTACGACCCCACCTACACCTTCGTGGCCATCACCAACCCGAACGGTTTCCACGATTTCGACTTTAGCGTCAAGACGGAAGAAGACGACGACGACGATGACGATGATGACGACGACAGCGGAGGCGGCGACAGCGGCGGGTCGCCCACCCTGACCCCAGGCTCTACCGCTGTGGCCGTTTCTAACGTGTACGTGCTGAACCTGATGTCCACCGACCCTCCCATCCTGGTCACCTCCAAAGGAGAAGGCGACTTCTACTGGGCGGCTAACGCGCGCCACACCTTCTACTACTCGGACAACGTTCCGCTGCCGACGATCGACGACCCCGAAGTGGGGCCGTACATTCCGCCGCCAGGGTACGAAGTGGTGCGCCGAGCCAAGTATCTCGTCGGTTTCCCGCCTGCGGTGGTCGATTCCGACGTTGAGGCGGTCTCGGCCGCCGGTCGCGTCTACAACCCCGCCAACCGAGATTGGTACCTGATTGTCCAGGGAAGCCGACTCCGGATGTTACAGGAA
>JAEXNA010000043.1 GCA_023447635.1 Vulcanimicrobiota bacterium
GCCTCCAGGGCTGCTTTCGCCTTCAGCTGTGGCGGATGCTTTCTTCTCATTTTCGCTCTTTCCAACCGCCACCAGTTTAGTCCTCATCTAACTAAGGACACTGTCCGACTTTTGGGGAGCACCACACTCTTTCCCTGGACCTTTCGTTCTGGGGAGAAAGCGAAGGCCAGCCGCGGAACGCTGTCGCGCCCGAGATCTATTCCGAAGACTTCAGCGCGGCCGTAGATTATCTTGGCACACAGCCGTTCGTGGATAGGGGAAGAATTGGCGCCATCGGTATCTGCGGTAGCGGCAGCTTCGTCGTCAGCGCAGCGAAAATCGACCCCCGCATCGCAGCGGTAGCGACTGTGAGTATGTATGATATGGGTGCAGCCAACCGCAACGGCCTTAACCACTCCGTGACTTTAGAGCAGCGAAAGCAGGCTCTCGCCGAGGCGGCCGAGCAACGCTATGTGGAATTTAGTGGAGGGGACATCAAATACACCAGCGGGACCGTTCATGTGCTGACGGACGACACCCACCCGATCCAGCGGGAGTTTTACGACTTCTATCGCACGCCGAGAGGAGAGTTCACCCCCGCAAGTTCGAAGCCAGAGCTAACAACCCACCCGACACTGAGCAGCACCGTCAAATTCCACAATTTCTATCCATTCAACGATATCGAGACGATATCGCCACGCCCGATGCTCTTCGTCACGGGCGCGGACGCGCACTCGCGGGAGTTTAGTGAAGACGCCTACAAACGGGCGGCCGAACCGAAGGAAATCGTCATCATTCCCGGAGCGGGACACGTCGATCTCTATGATCGGACTGATCTCATTCCTTTCGACAAACTGACCAGCTTTTTCGAAGCAGCTCTGCTGAAGTCCCCGGCCCAAAGATGAGCGATTTTGAGCCCTTCACCCAGCACAATTCGAGACCGAACTAGCGCAGAATACCGACGGTTTGGAGCAAGATCGTGAGAGAGTTCGGGCCGGAGTTGGCGTTATGATGAAGGCTCCATGTGTCTCATGGAACGGGTCGCTCCGTGGCTTGTCGCTGCGCGAGCGGCCCTCTGCGAGCCACGCTCTTCTTGCGGAAAGGATGATGGATGCGTAACTTACTTTATTCTCTGGCGGTCGGGGCCATGCTCTCTGCCGCCGCCCAGGCCCAGGAGGCGAACACGGTCACCGTTCAGCGGGCCGATTCGGTGCCTCCCCGCGAGGGGCCGGCGGAAAATTTCACCGGTAAGGTCGAGGTGCGAGGGGGGTTTCAGAGGTCGGCTCCCGCGCGGGTCGGAGGGGCCACGGTAACCTTTCAGCCGGGCGCCCGGACCAACTGGCATACTCATCCGCTGGGACAGACTCTGGTGGTGACGGCAGGCCAGGGCTGGGTTCAGCACTGGGGAGGTGAGCGCCAGGCGATCCGGCCGGGCGATGTGGTCTGGATCCCGCCGAACGTCAAGCATTGGCACGGAGCTTCCGCGGAGCAGTCGATGACTCACCTCGCTGTCTCGGAGAAGGACGATGCTGGCGTTGTCGTCGAGTGGCTCGAGGTCGTGACCGACGCGCAGTACGAGCCCTGAGGCGAGAGCTCTGACGATTCGGTTATCCCGGTGGACCCTCTGTTTCGGTCTGGGTGGCAGCGGCCCGCCACACCCAGTCCGGAAAGGTGCTGGGTCCGGACGAGCGCTGAGACGCTTCTAGCGATGGAAGTGGACGGTCTCTCCTACGGCGACTCGAGTCGAGCGGAAGGCGTTGACGGCAGCGTTCGGATCGGCGTAGCCATAGGAGAGACCCTAAACCAGTCGGTAGGATGGGGGTACGTTCAGGACTTCTCTGACCGTGTCGGCGTACATGCTCAGGATCGCCTGAGCGCAGCTGCTGACGCCGTAGCCGTGCATGGCCAGCATCAAAGTCTGCCCGTAGATGCCTAGATCGTTGCTTTGTCTGGCCACCAGAAAGTCGGGGACGAACAGGAAGGTGGCGTGAGGGGCGCCGTAAAACCGCAGGTTGTCCAGGTAGACCCTACGCCGTCCTTCAGAGTCCTCGCGGGCGATACCGAAGGTTCCGTACAGCCCGGCTCCAAACTGCTGCATCCGGTCGAGATATTCGTCACGGTACAGCTCCTGATCGATCGAAAGGTCGATCGATTCCCGGCCGCCCTCGGCAGCCTCCACCAGCGCCCGGCTCAACCTGTCGCGACTGGCTCCGCTCACCACCTCGACCCGCCGAGGCTGAGTGTTCGAGGCCGAGGGCGCCTGGTTGGCGAGGTCGAAAATGCGAGCGAGAGTCCCCTCGGGGACAGGCCGAGGAAGGTAGGCACGCTGGGAGC
This sequence comes from Vulcanimicrobiota bacterium, assembly GCA_023447635.1. Lineage (GTDB taxonomy): Bacteria > Vulcanimicrobiota > Xenobia > Xenobiales > JADMJV01 > JAEXNA01. Next base: position 2,314 of record JAEXNA010000043.1, read on the forward strand.
GGCGGCCCCGGATCAGCCTCTCGGCGGCCTGAACCAGACTGCTTTCATACTCTTTCATAATCGGCGCTCGTTTCTCCCCTCCCCCATCATCTCCGGACCCTCCCACAGGCGGAACCGGGTCCTGTTGGGAATGATGACACGAGCAGCCCACGCCTCACAAGACGGCACAAATTTGTGGGCTACTTACCTGGGAGTTATCTATGGAGCCGACAAGAGGGCCAAGTCCAGCGCAGTTTTGCCTGCAGGCCGCTGAAGCCGAAGGGGTTCGCGAACTGATGACCACCATCGGCGACAAGTGGAGCGTGTTCCTGGTGGTCTGCCTGAGGAAATCGCCCGGACATCGCGCGCGCTTTTCCCAGTTGGGGCGCGAGGTGCCCGGAATTTCGCAGAAAGTGCTGACGGCCACGCTCAAAAAGTTAGAGCGCGACGGCTTTGTCCGGCGGGAGCTTTTCGCCGAAGTTCCGCCCCGGGTCGAGTACGAACTGACGCCGCTGGGGCTTCGTTTCTTCCGTCTGGCTCAGGGCATCGTAAGCTGGGCGTCCGAGAACTGGACCGAGATCGAGACGGCTCGGGCTCGCTACGAATCCGAGTGAGTCGCGCCGGGCTTTGGATTTTCTGTCCAGCAAAGAACAAAGGAGCCAGGTCGACCCTGACTCCTTTGGTGTCCGCTTAGAGTTGCCAGCGCTACTGCTCCTGGCTGAGGGCGAAGAGTGCCTGGCTGCCGGCGCCGACCACGGCGGCTAGAGCGGCGACGGGTAGGCCGATGCCGACCGTCGAGGCGGCGTAGCCCAGGTAGGCGGCGGCTCCGCCTACTACCCCGCCGGTGGCTCCGAAAACGCCGGCTCTGGCGGGCGTCTCGAGATGCGTCGCTGCGCCGATTCCGGCGCCCAGAGCGGCCGTCCCGCGCGGGACGAGTTGATGCCTACAGCTGCAGACTTCTGGCGATGGAGCGAGCGAAGTTTTCCACGAAGCGGTCGCGGGTGGCCGGGTCCAGTCGGTCGATCGAAAGGAACGGGTTAAGGTCTTCGAGTTCGACCAGCAGCAGAGTGCCATCGGGCGCGCGGCATCCGTCGACGCGCGTGATCCCGTGCGAGAGGCTGTTCCACTCGATGAACTGCTGCGCGAAGAGCCGATCGGCGTCGCTTGCGGCGTACGGTTCGAGTTCCCACCTCTGGCTGATGTCGGGAGCGTAGAGGGCGTATTGGAACTCGCGGTCCACGAAGTAGAACGAGACTTCGTAGAGCAGGTCGATCTTCGGTTGGGCAATGGCACTGCCGGCTTGTCGCTTCAGACTGGCTCTGGCACCGACTTCGTCGAGGAACTCTAACCCAACAGAGTCGGCACCAGTCTTGCTCTTGACCACGAAGATTCCCGACGTAGGAGTGCCGAGGCGGTCGAAGTGGTCGACGCTGTCCACGGTCGGGATGACGGGGTAGCCCTGGCCGGTCAGTTGCAGCAGATAGTCTTTACCCAGCATGTCGCCCCTACCGTCGGGGGAGTTGTAGGTGCGCAGCTTCCCCTCTTTGGCTTGCCTGAGATACTCCTGATACTGCCGCTCGAAGTTCGCCACGGGCCCCGCGTTTCGGAAGACGGCGCCGTCGACGGCGTCAAAGAAGTGGACGGCGCTGCGCGGGTCGCTGATGACCAGCGCGAACTGGTCGCGCAGTCGTCCGGTCAGGTAGAGGTCTTCTTCGTGATAACGTCGGCCCTTAGCCTGGTAGGCGAAGTCGGTAATGTAGAGCAGCTTCTTGTCGGACATGGAGCCAATCTACCACGAAGGGCTCGGCTCCCGCGAGGTGAGGGCGCGCCGAGGACCCGCGTGCGGGCCTGTCGGGAGAGTATTACGGGCCCAACTGCCTGAGCGAGACGCGAGGCTACCCCAGCAGCGCGAAAATCCCGCCGCGGGCTCCGGACACGGCCGCTTCGGCCCGGCTGTGGAGCGTGTCAGAAGAGCTGACCGGAGTGAGCTTCGGCTAAGACGGAGAGATTGTGAAACGAGTCCTCCTCCGCTAGAATCTGAACAATGAAGCTGCTGTCTGCCGATACCTGCCTCGAGGCCCAGCAATTCCTGATGGGTCGACTCAGAGAGATGCCGCCTGAGAGGCGTTTGGAAATCGCGTCAGCCGCGATCTCCGCAGGCCTGGGTCTTCGCAATCCGGAAGTTCGGGCCATGGACCCCTTCGAAATAGCTGGCAGAGTGACGGAACTCCTCGAGGTGATGGAAGTCGAGTATTTCCTGGGCGGCTCGTTAGCCAGCACGGTTCACGGGGAGCCTCGCTTCACCCAGGACGTGAACATCGTGGTGAGGCTCGACCGGAGCCACGTGGCCAGACTTTCCAGCGAACTTCGCTCGGAGTTCTCCCTCAGCGAAGTGGCGCTCGAAGAAGCTCTGTCGCGTGGAGGTAGCGCTAATCTTATCCACCTCGCCTCGAACTTCAAGATCGACCTGATCTTGAGTGGGGAGTCGGATTTCGAACGCTCGGAATTCGAGCGAAAAATCCGCCTGGCCGCAGGCGGCCGCAGCTTCTACTTCTGCTCCCCTGAAGACATCGTTCTTGCCAAACTCGACTGGCACAAGAAGAGCGCGGGGATCCTGGACCGCCAACTCCGAGACATCCAGACCGTGATGATGGTGCAGTCATCGCTGGACCTGGAGTACCTTCGCCACTGGTCCGACGTGCTGGGCGTGCGGCAACAACTGGAAGCGTCCCTGACCGACGCAGGACTCTAACCCGCATCGTCCCCGGCGGGGATTTGGAGCCGGGGGTGGGCTTGCCTGCGCCCCCTAAGTGCGCGCTCGGAACCGGTCGGGGTTGGCGGGGTCGATGGTCAGGCTGGCTTTGTCGACGATGGTGCGCACGAGTTTGTCAGATTCGACGACTCCGTGGTGGCGGAAGAAGCCGGGCAGGGCCTGGGGAGGCCCCAGCGGGATGAGGAAAGTGCGGTCCGGCTCGGCGACCAGAAGTTCGGCGACCCGCTGGTTCTCTAGCCCCGGGCGGTGAAGCGTAGTTCGCGGATGGTCTCCCAGCGGAAGGTCCTGGCCTCAGCGTGACTTCCGATCACCAGACCGTCCGAGGAGACGCTGAAGCTCAACCCCCCCTCCCCCTGGGCCCTGGCCTGGGCCAGGCCCTGAACCAGCAGCAGGGTTGGAGCCATGACCAGCCCGACCGAGGCGGCCAGCGGGGCAGCCGGGAAGGCCAGGAAGGAGACCGCGCCGAGGGCGGCGCTGCCCAGCGCCAGTCCCGCCTGCTCCCACCGGCTGGTCGGCAGGACCCGGCAGCTGAAGGTCTCGCCCACCGCCGACAGCGGCGCCTGGCCACGCAGCGCCCGTCGCATTTCGCGGGCGCTGGAGAAGCGGTTCTCGGGCTCCATCTGGGTCGCCCGCTGGACCACCCGAGCCAGGTTTTCCGACACCGTAGGAACCAGGCCGCGCAGGGGCGGAAAGACGAACGGCGTGCGCGTGGGGTCGCGTCCGCTGAGCAGGTGATGGAGCAGCGCTCCCAGCGAAAAGACGTCGGAGCGCTGGTCGGTCTGCTCGGAACCGTACTGCTCGGGAGCGGCAAAGCCAGGCGTGCCCATGACCAGGGTGTCGCTGGTTTTGTCGATGGAAAGGCGACGCACGATGCCGAAGTCGATCAGCTTGATCAGCCCTCCGTCCTGCAACATCACGTTCGACGGTTTCAGGTCGCGGTAGATCAGTCCGTTGCCGTGCAGAAACTCGAGCGCTTCGAGAACCTGGTCGGCGTAGTCCAGAATCCGTCGCTCGCCCAGTTCGGCGGGGTCCAGATGTTCCAGCGTGCGCCCTACCACCAGCTCTTCGACCAGAAACCGCTTGCCTTGATGGCGGAAGGTGTCGCTGACCCTGGACAGGTTGGGATGGCTGAGGCCGGAGAGCACTTCGGCCTCGCGCTCGAACTGCAGCTCGACCATTTTGCGCAGCGCGTCGTCGTCGGTGATCTCGCGCATCTCTTTGGCCACCAGGCGGCCGGGCAGGCGGTCGTCGGTGACCTCGTAGACGCGGCTCATACCGCCTTCGGCCAGCAGCGATACGACGGTGTAGCGGTCGTCTAGGCGGGTTCCGGGGGTAAGAATGCTCATCGTGCGACCTCCTGAAGGGTGAAGCCGTGGACTTCGACGGCGGTCAGTCCGCTGACGCGGAAGCCCAGTTCGAGAACGCTCTTTTCCGGCCCGACTTCGATCTCGGCGGTCAGCCTGGTGGGCCAGGACGCGAGAGGATTGTCGGTGGCTCGAAACTTCTTCTCTCCCTCGAGCCGACGATTGCCTGAACGAACTCTACCGGGTTCGTTCTCGTTATCCCCGACAGCGAAAGCCGTAGCGAAGCTGTCGTTGCCCGTGCGCAGCTCGAGCTCTACCGCGGACTCCTGGTCGGGCACGACCGAACCTACGACATCGACATCAGCGGTCACCCTGAGCAAGCGCCCACGGCGCGAGCGAACATCCACGCGCTGGCGTATCGAGGACCCGTCGGCCAGCAGTACGCTCCCCGAACGCTCGACGACCTTCCCGCTGGTGGCCCAGGTGCTGCCAACCGAGCCACCAGGTCAAGATTCGTCGGCTCGTCTAGCACTCGCTGCGTGAAGTAGCGCACCTGAAGGTCGGAAACGCTTTCTCGCACTTCGAGCGGTGGCCAATGCGGCACATCGTCCCTGACCTCGGTCGATTTCACCCCGGCCAGCATAGACCAGGTCCCCCGCTGCGCGTAGCGAAAGCGGAAGCGCCCCTCCTTGTCGGTGGTCACGGTCTGGGCCGCAGGGCACGGGAGCAGGCGAAAAAACATGCGCTTGTCGGGCTGGCTAAGCCACATCGCCCGGCGGTAGCTCTCCAGGTCGCTCAGCCGGTCGACGGCCTGCAAACCCGACGATGAGGAGACGAGGCGTAGAGGGAACCCGACCGAAGGCTGGGTCGAACTTCCGAGTCGCCCGGCGACCTCGAGCCGCCGGGCTCCACCCCTTTCTTCCTCCGGAAGGTAAGCCAGCAAGGCGTCGGTCGGTTGACCGTGGTCCTGGGCCCACCAGATCTGCTGACTCAGCTCATTGGCGGATAGCCCCAGAGAGAGCGGCCGGGTCGCCAGAACGGCTTGCCAGACCGCCAACTGAGCCCTTTCGTCCCCCGCTAAGACGGCGCGGTCCTGAGCCTCTCGCAGCGTCTTCGGCGCAGCGCTCGGCCAGGCGACCGGGAAAGTGATGCCGAGCCTGGCGTAGGGCGGCCCTCCCGAGAGCCAGACCAGGTCGCGCGGGGCGGATCCCGCGTCGGGAACCTGCCAGCGGGGCAGTCCCAGCGGTACCAGAGCCAGCAGCCCCGAGCCCAGTAGCGCCAGCGGCCAACGGGCCTTACGAAACGTCAGCGCCAGGCCCAGCACGAGGACGGCGCTCGCCAGCACGCTCCAGAGAAGAAAGGCCCGCAGCGGGTCGGGCGCGCACTCGCGCTCGAGCGCCGACCAGACCGGCCCCAGCGTGCTGCGACGCAGCGTCCCCTCCAACCCCATCAACAGAAACCCCGCCCCCAGCACTCGGCCGGGAGTCAGCGCCGAGCCCCCGCTCTGCCTCCACAGGGATCCCAGTCCCCACAGAACCCATAGAAGAGCGGCCGTCAGAATCTCGTCCATACCGGCACGATAAGGCGCCGCCAGCGCCCAGAGCGACAAGGCCAGGGCCGACGGGGCGACGACCCGCTCCCGGAAACCGGCGTGGCTTGGGATGGTGAGGAGTAGCCCCAGCAGGAGTCCTCCTCCCACCACCTTGCAGGGGGGTCCCATCGCGTCCAGCGCTCCGGACACACCCGTAGCCCAGAAGCGTAGGTCCTGGCGAAAAAGAGCTATCGGCATCAGGTGCTCGGCCTGGCCTACCAGCAGCATGGCAAATCCCGTGAGAAGGGCGAAAGGACGGCTCATAGCGTGTTGTCTCCTTGCAGAAGGCCAGCCAGGCGGCGGCGCGCGTTGGCCAGGCGAGAACGGACGGTGCCCACCGGCACCTCGAGGATTTCAGCGATCTCGTCGTAGGTGTAGCCCATGACCTCGCGCAGGGTGATGATCTGGCGATCATACTCGGTAAGACGGTCCATGGCGTCCTGCAGATTCATCCGCCCTGCCACCTTGCGGGCCAGCCCGGTGGTGGCGGGGTCGCCCGCAGCCTGACGTCGCTGCTCTTCGTCCATCACGATAGAGCGGCGCTTCCCCATCACCTGGCGACTGCGGTTGTCGATGATGCGGGCAAGCCAGGTCTGGAAGGCCAGCGGCTCGCGCAGCTGGTGGATGGAGCGGTAGACGGAGAGGTACGCCTCTTGCACGATGTCTTCGGCCAGATGGCGGTCGCGGCAGATGCACATGGCGAGTCGGAACGCTCGCTCTCTGGTGCGCTCCATCAGTCCCTGAAACGCGTCGGCCTGGCCTGACTGCAGCTGAAGGACCAGGGTCCGTGTATGGGCCAGGGTCTCGGAACGGTTCACGGTTGGCCTCCGATGGTGCGCACGACTTTGCCCCTTGCCAGCCCCTCGACCCTGAAGCGCTGCACCTCCAGGCGCGGACCTTTGCTGGCGAACCCTAAGCTGATTTCGAGGTAGCGCAGGTCGCGGGTCACGGGAAGGGTGACGGTGGTCAACCGGGTGGCGGTGGGCTCGGAGGCGCTCGTCAGGTCGCCGGCCATCGTCTCGCTGTTGACCACCAGTTGACCTTGCGGGGAGGCGTTTGCCATCTCGACGGTCACCCGCACTTCGTCGACCTCGGAGCCCAGGGCCCGGGGAAGGAACTTCTGCTCGATGCCCTGCTTGCGAGGCCAGAACGGCGGAGAGGCGATCTGCAACCCCTTCCCGGGGACGACGGCGGCGACCTCGTTGTCCTCCCACGCTTCGAGCCCGCGGGCGAAGTCCAGGTTGGTCGGTTCGTCGTAGACGACCTCGGGCCAGTAGTTCCCCTCCTCTAGCTCGACCTTCCCTTCCGCTTTGACCTTGTGCCAGGCGGCGTAGCGGCGCAGCAGTTCGTTGGGCCTGCGCTCGAAGGCCAGGGTGTAGTCGCCGGGGGGGACGGGGAGTTGGAAATCATACCCTTGTATGACGTCGTAAGTCAGCGGCGCGGCCTTGTGCTTGGTGGCCAGGTAGCCCGAGAAGCTGCCATCGAGTCTCTGCGCCACGGCCCGGTCGGTTTCGGCAAAGAGGTTTTCGAAGCTGTTGCGGACGGTGGCGGTGGGGACGGCATCAAAACGCGGCGTGACGTCGGGCCAGGGCAGCGCGACGATGCCTCGTCCATCGACCGTCCCCTCCCAGGAGCCAAGTTCTCCTTCGATCACCGCGCGGGTCTCGGGGCGCGACTGCTGGAAGTGGCTCCAGCGTTCGAAGTGACCTGTCCGGATCTCCATGTGCGGCCCCATTCTCAGGCAGACGTACCAGTACTGGGGGCGCGGCGGCGGCAGTTTCTTGACCTGCTCCTGGTAGGCCTGGAAGTCTTTGAGGACGGGGGCCGCGGCGGTGGAGAGTAGCGCCAGGCTGGCGATGGCGGTGACGACGAGGCTGACCCGGGTTCGGCCGAAGGCGATCAGCCAGCACAGCAGCAGCTCGCTGCTGATGAGGAGCTGCACAGCCCACCCTGCCCCCAGGTCGACCGTCAGCGGGAGGAGGGTCTGCAGCAGGTCCGTGCTGCGCAGTAAGAGTTCGCCGGCGATCATCGCTACCATCCCCCAGAGCAGGAACGACCGCTCCACCCGAGCCGGTGGCCGCGGGGCTCTGGCGGCCCAGGCCATCAGCAGCAGCAGGGCCAGGTTGGCCTGGGGTCCCAGGAAGGGGGAGAGCAGCGCCAGCAACACCAGGGGACGAAGACGGGTCCAGGTGGAGGTGCGGTCGCTGCGGGCCAGCAGGGGGGGAGAGGAGCAGGAAGCCTACGGCCGGTCCCAGGGTGGAGGCGGCGCTGGCCCCGCTCTGAGCCAGGGTCGCGGCGATGCCCAGCGCGGTGTTCAGGCTGGGGACCAGGAGGAGGAGCCAGAGCTTGGTGTCCAAGACCAGCATCGGCCTGGGGGCGGTGTCTGGCAGGACCAGGGTCGAGAGGTCGGGGATCCCCTCCCCTTCCGTGACCTCGGCTTCTCGGAGCAGGGTGAAGCTGAGCTCTTCGAGCATCTCGGAGTAGGCCTGACAGCCGGTGCAGGCCTCCAGGTGCAGGGAGGCCATCTGATCTTCCGACACGGTGCTCTCACCGTCGAGTTGGGCGGAGAGGATCTCCTGGATGGTGGCACAGCTGTCGCTCATCTGTGGGGGTTGCTTTGACAGATCCACGGCCGCCCCCTAGTACTTGCCTTGACCGGTGCAGTAGTAGCACTTCGCGCTGCCGGAGCACCAGGAGCAGGTGCTGCCGTCGTAGCGCCGGCCGTCACCTTCGCAGACGTGGCACTTTCCAGAGCCCGAGCAGGGGCTGCAGTAGGTGCTTTCGGCGAGGCCGGCTCCGGCCAGGGCCAGTAGGATCAGCGGGATCAGGGTGAAGCGTCTCATCGGTCTCTCTCCATCGTTTGGTAGGTGAGAGATGGGACAACTCCGGAGAAAGTTCACTCAGGCCGGAAAGTTTTTTTGGGGACGGTTGGAGGGGGGGCTTGCGGCCAACTCTTGACTGGCCCGGCGTCTGAGGAAGAGCTGGAAGGCTTTGACCAGCAGGCCTGCGCTCAGGAAGAACAGCAGCGCGGCGCTCAGGAAGAACTGCTTGTCTATGCCGTCGCGCAGGAGGGTGATGGTGCCCGCTGTGCCGAGGACGTAGAGCGACACGTTCGGGATAGAGCCCAGGACCGAGGCGGCCAGATAGGGGCCGAACTTCAGCGCCGAGAGCCCCAGAGCGTAGTTGGCCAGCGAGTTGGGGAAGAACGGCATCATGCGAAGGAAGAACACGCCGTAGACCCCGCGACTTTCGGTGTGACGTTCCAGCCAGCCGAACCACGGTTTGGACTCGAGCCAGGCTTGGATACGTCGCCGTCCGGCGCGGCGGGCGACCTGGAACCCGACGATGGTGGCTATCGTGTCGCCGCCCAGGGCGACGGCGATTCCGGTCAGGGGGTCCTCGGCGAACATGGTGCCCACGAGGCCCAGCATCACGGGGCCGGGTAGGCAGAGGGTGGCCCAGATCCCGGAGACCAGGGTCATGGCCAGCGGCGCCAGCGGTCCGAGGGTGTTGACCGTGACCTCGACATGGTCGAGCATCCGGACGAGTTCGGCCCGGTAGAAGACGCTTACGCCGAGCCCGAGCAGGCCGACGGCGAGATAGGCGCGGTAGGCTCCGCGAAGCTCGGGCGGGCGGGCCTCTGGAGTGGAGGTCATGGGTCGCTGGTCTTCCCCTCTTCCCGGTAGCGACCTCCTGGCCGGCTCGTCGGCGAGTCCCCGGTGGGGAACTGCTGGGGAACTGCCAGCGAGCCTCTCCGGCTCCACCCGCCCGTTTCTGCCTCCAACCGCCCCGGCCATGCTGGTGATCAGTCGCGCGGACATCGCGGTGGCGGTGGATTCCGAGAAGGAGCTAGACGCGGAACTGCTGGGCGAGTCGGTCGTCTCGTTGGCGACGGCGGGGCTGTTGGAGGGCCAGATCGGGATGGAGGGGACTATCGTCTTCCCTCAGGGGGCCACGGTGGAGCAGCCGCGCGGGGTCTTGCAGTTCGACAAGGACAGTGAGCTTCCGTATTCGACCAACGCGCTGTCTTCGGATGTGGGGTTGGAGGGGTGGAACGGGACCTGGGTTCCTCGCCGCTCCATTCATCTGGTGGGCGTGGGACAGGTCGGCTCGATGCGCGTGGTGCAGGAGGCGATTCTGGGCCTGGACCAGTTCCCGTTCGCGGTCGCTTCGGCGGGCAAGGTCAAGGGAAGCGCTCTCGATGTTTATTCCGTCGCTTCTTTGGATGTCCTGAACGGCGGGGTGTCCGAGGATGAGAAAGAGCCGGGGAACATCGTTTCTAACGATCCGAGCGCGGAAGCGGTCGAGTTGGGGACGGAGACCAAGGTGACGGGCGATGTTCGCACCTCGGGGCGGGTGAGTCTGAGCGGCGGGGCGGTGGTGGACGGCGAGATCCGGGAGGGGCAGGAGGCGCAGAACTTGCCGCTGATCGACCTGTCGGTCTACGACCCGGCGGACGGAGAACAGTCGGCTCCGGCGTTTACGGCGGGGATGTCCGAGATCAAGAACGGGCGGGTTCGTCACGAGGGGGCGCTGACCATTGGAGACCTGAAGTTGGACTCGGGGCTGCTCTATGTCAACGGGCCGCTGACGGTGACGGGGAAGGTGACGG
>JAEXNA010000105.1 GCA_023447635.1 Vulcanimicrobiota bacterium
GGTCTGGAGCGTGCCCTCGCTGATGCTGGCTGAAGACCAGGATTCGTTCGAACTGCGACGTCTGCCCGACCTCACGCTACTGGGACGCAAAGCCGGGCAGATCGTCACGGTGACGCGCTCGCTGGAACGGATCATGGTGGCCGATCGCAGCGGCGTCTTTGTTTTTGACGTGCGTCATTCGCACCTGACCCGGTTAGACTTCGGCCCCGAGATGCAGGGTGAAGGGCGACTGCTCGCCTGCTTCGACCACAGCGGGACCCAGCTCTGCCTCTTGCTGCCGACTGGCCAGATCGCCCAACCCGACGAGGACAACAAGATCGTTCCGGAACTGTGGCCGGACGAAGTCGACGACGCTCACGACGCCACCTGTCTGCTGTTAAGCCACAACGGCTCGGTACTCTATGTCGGCCACGCTTCGGGTCGCCTGCAGGCGCTGCACTTTGGCGAACAGCGGGTCTCCTTCGACCTGCGCCTGCCGTTCCCGATCCGCAAAATCGAACTGGCCAGTTCGGCGCGAACCCTGGTGGTGAGCATGGATCCCGGCTTCGTCATCGTAGACCGCCACGGGAGCATTCTTTGCCAGGGCGACGGCCCTGCCGTGGTCGACTACGCCAGAAACCGAGCGCTGGTCTTCCATCAGGGTCACCTGGAGCTTTTCGATCTGCGTCCGTTCCGCCGCCTACGCGCCTGGACGGATACGGTCGCCCATCCTCGGGGTCTGAGCCTGGGCTCGGACGGCCGGCGGGCCACCAGCACCGACGCCGCTAACCGCATCGACATCTGGGAAATCGACGAAGACTCTCGCGTTTTCGAGCGTTTCTTCTTGCTGACCCCCGGGCGCAGCTACGCCGAGATCGTCAGCGCCAGCAAACTGTTCCGCGACCTGCTGGCTCAGGCCGAAGACGCGCTGGGACGGGAGCAGGTCGGGGCCGCTTACCGTAACCTCAACCGCGCTCGCTCGGTCGATGGTTACGCCCAGGCGCCTGACGCTTTAGACATGAACTGGCGACTGCTCTCGACCCTGCGCCGAGGTCGACTCGAGGCCGTCTGGGAGCGACTGAACTTTGACGGCAACGGCGAGCGGCCCGGCCCTATCGCCCTGTCCCTGGACGGGCATCATCTGCTGGTCACCTTCGGCTCGGTGGCCACGCTCTACATCGACACCGGCATCGAGACCCGCAGCCTGTGGCAGGTGCAGGCCCGGGAAGAGATCCTGGCCGCAACCCTATTGCGACCAAACGCGACGGCCGGCGAAGTCGCCCTGATCCTCGACCGCAAAGGCGACGGCGGCCTCTACCAACTCGACGACGGCAGTCTGCTGCGACGGATATCCCTGGGCCGGGGGCCTCTGACCCGTATCTCGATGCGCGGCGCTCGGGCCTACTACAGTACGCCTGGAGGTGCGGTGGGCGTTTACGACACCACGGAGGGGAAAAATATGGGAGAGGTGGCCGGACTGATCCCGCCGATGAGAAGATTCTTCCCCTACTCCATGGACACCGTCATCGTGAGCGGCGACGAAGGGTTCGGGACGGTGGCGCTGGGCAAGGGCAAAGCCAGCCTCACGCCTATCCCGCTCAAAGGGGTGCAGGTCGTCTCGCCCCTTAGCTACGCTCGCTACGAGAAAAAAAGCTCGCTGCTGCATCTGGGCTTCGAGGACGGAAGCCTGCTGATCTGCGACGCCGGGCGCAGCAAGCCGGTATTCCAACTGTCGCAGGCTGCCAGCGGCGCCATCAGCGGCTTTCAACTGGTGCCCAGCCTGTCCGTGGGGATCGCCTCGACCAGTAGCGGGCAGTTGCTGTTTTTCGACCTTCATACCGGGGTACTGTTGGAAGAGTTCTCCGCTCATCGCGGCAAGATCCAGCAGCTTTGCGTGAGCGCCTCTGGTCGCCACGTGGCCACCGCCGCCCGAGGCGGCCACGTTCGCCTGTGGGAAACCTCCTGGACCGCCTGCGAAGATGAGAGCGAACCGCCGTTGGAGTGGCTGCCCGCCCCAACCCGGTTGAGCAAATTCTCCCTTTTCCTGGGACTGGGCGGAAAACCGAAATGAACTTCATCTTTCTGGTCACCGACTTCGAGAAAAAACTGGCCAAGCACACCACCATCCGGCTGGCCCGCGAGGCCACCTTACGAGGCCACCAGGTCTGGTTCACCCAGCCCGGCCAGTTCAGCTACGACGTCACCAACCGGCTTTGGGTCGAAGCGCGCAAAGCGCCCAAGCAGCGGTACAACTCCAGCGACGTTTACCTCAAAGACGTCCTCACCAACTGTGAACCCGAGCGGATCCCGGTCGACGAAGCCGACCTGTTGTTCCTGCGGGACAACCCGGCCAAACACGGCATGGACCGCAACTGGGCCCAGGGGTCGGGAGTCCTGTTCGGCCGCCTGGCCCGCGACAACGGGGTGCTGGTCCTCAACGATCCCGACGGACTATCGCGCGCCTCGAACAAGCTTTACCTGCAGGGCTTCCCCGCCAACGTTCGCCCCAAGACGCTGATCACGCGCAGCCTGAAAGAGGTCAAGGAGTTTGCCGAGAGCCTGAAAGGCGACCTGATCCTGAAACCGCTGCAGGGCAGCGGCGGCGACCGGGTCTTCATCGTCAAAAAGAAAAGCCCCTATAATCTGAACCAGTTGGTCGAATCGCTGGCCAACACCGGCTACCTGATCGCCCAGCAGTACCTGACCGCCGCCAAAGAAGGCGACGTCCGGCTGTTCTTGATGGACGGCGAGCCGCTCAAGGTCAAAGGGCGCTACGCCGCCTTCCGCCGCCGTCGCACGGGCGACGACATCCGGTCGAACATGCACGCCGGCGGCGTGATGGAAGCGGTCGACGTCGACGACAAGATGCTGGCCGTGGCCGAGGCGGTCAAACCGAAGCTGGTGGCTGACGGTATGTTCCTGGTCGGGCTCGACATCGTGGGCAACAAGTTGATGGAGATCAACGTCTTCTGCCCCGGCGGGCTGGGCGGCATGGAGCAGCTCGAGGGGGTCAACTTCTCGGGCGCCGTGGTCGAAGCGCTGGAAAAAAAAGTTATGGCCGGACGGCCCCCAGCGCCGCCCTTAGACCCGCCTGTCAGCGAGACGCCCGACCATCCGCCTCACCCCGAATGCCCGCCGGCTATCCAGCCGGCCTAGGCGCCTTCGGAGATAGCCACCAGGTCGGTCACTTCGGCCCCGGCGCGCAGCCGAGCGATCCGCTCGCGAGCCGACTTCAGCACCAGGAAGCGCGGACGGAACGGCGCCGAAAGCAGCACCCCGCGCGACTGCAGTTCGCGGATCAGCGGAATGTGGTGAAACCCGATCTTACCGGCAAACACCCCGTCAAAATCCTCTTGCTGGGGGATTAGCCGAAGCGTCTCGACCAGCCCTCGCAGATAGACCGAGTCCTTGGTGAAGCCGCCTCCACGATAGACCCGCGCCACCATCTCGAAGAGCGCCCTCAGAGGGAAATCGTACTCGCCCCGCAGGTGGTTGAAAGTCTCTTCGAAGGTCATCCCGCTCAACAGGCAGTCCACCGCCAGCACGCGACCGGCCAGATGCCGCAACCGCCCCCGGTCCAGCCCGCCCATGGCCACCTCGGCCACGATCGCCATCCCCTCCTGGAAAGGCAGATAGTCGGACAGTCCGACGTTGAGCTGCTGGAGCGGCTGGCACTTGCCGTTATAGGAGGTGACCAGATGGATCCCCACCTCGTGCTGGATCAGCGCCTCTAACCGCTGGGGCGCCACCTTGGCGTCGGCCCCGATCAGCAGATTGCCGCCCTGGCACATGATCGCTCGCCCCATATCCGGCACGATCAGCACTTCCGCGGCGAACCGCTTGTCCACCCGGCGGTACCAGCGGATCTCCCGACGGGCCCGCTGGGCAAACTCTTCGGCGGTCAGAAAACGCTCGTTGCCTACCGAGTGGGACTTCTCGACCTGAGCCAGCACCCGCAGCGCCAGCGCCTTGAGCTCGGGCTCGACCGGGCCGTACAGCGACAGACTGGCGTGCAAGAAATCCGGCCGGCGACGGTAGGCCAGCATGGTGATCTTCAGCTCGAGTTGACGACGTTTCTGTTCGAACATTCGATAAAAGACGGGGTCGTCGATCTGCTCGATCGGGATGCGGAACAGCTCGCCTTTCAGCAGCGCCGGATCGACCGTCAGGGGGCGGTACTCCCAGGTCGGGTTGCCCAGGTAGCCGTTGCGAGAAAACGTCTGGAAAGCGCGCTCGACGTTGGTCGGCGTGATGGAAAGCAACAGGGAGAACGAGTGGGCGATGGCCGCCAGTTCCTGGTCGACTTTCCATACCAGCTTGACCAGCGAGCGGGTACCCAGCGCCTGGAACGAGGTCGGCCGCTCGGGCGTCGCTTCGTGGATGAAGGCAAAAAGGATGTGGCGCAGGATGACGTCGAGCCGACGACGGTAAGCCCGATAGAGCGAGGGGAAGTGCTCGCCCTTCGGCGACAGGTAGAGCAGCGGCAGTCCGATCCCGAGCTGAGCGACCTTGTACTTCCTAGCCCAGTCCGAGGCCAGCGGCCCACTCCAACCCTCCTTCCCGGAAGGGTCTTCGAAGCGCAGCTCGAGCTTCTCGGCAAACCCCAGGGTGGGCAAGCGAATCTGCAGGGTCTGCCACATCTCCTCGGCCCGGTCGTTCTTACGCATGCTCACACAGGCGCCGCTGGGGTCGCCGTAAGGCCACAGCTCTAGCAGCAGAAAAGCGCCAAAAGACGGCTGCAGTCGCCGGATCAGAGAGCGCAACAGGCTGTGCAGGTGCGCCTCCGCCTCCTCCCCCAGATCCTCGGCCGCGGCCTTCCCGTCCCACACCAGGTAGGAGGCCGAACTGTTGAGTAGACGGGCGAAGTACTCGGGATCCTCGCCGGGGATGCGAACCAGCGCCACGAAAGGCAAGCGGCGATCGACCCGAAGCGCGCCTTTGCCGGGAAGCTTGATCTGCAGGGGCGAGGTCGACCCCGCCTCGGAGGCCGCGACGAACTCCTCGATCTCCTTATCCCATCCGGTTTTCAGCAACTCCTAGAGGCCGCCCTTGCCGCCGAACTTCTTGGAGAAGTGGGTCAGGCTGTAGGGGATGACGATAATCAAGAACAGCACGATACCGTAGGCCGACGCCTCGTAGATGCGGCCCGACTCGATCTCTTTGAAAGCAAACACGGAGGTGGGGTACCAGTCGGACGGCGCAATCATCAGGGTCAGCGCCACGTCCTGCATCGCCGAGATGAAGATCATCGCGGCACCGGCCAGGATGCCCGGCAGCACCAGCGGGACGGTGACCCGCGACAGCGTCAGAATCTCGCTGCCGCCCAGGGTGCGCGAGCCTTCCTCCATGGAGGTGCCGATCTGCTGGAACGACGCCAGAATGGTGCGGATAGCGTAAGGGGCGCGGGTCACCACGTAGGCAATGATCACCAGATAGGGGGTCCGATGAAGCTCCAGCGGCGGCGTGTTGAACACGCCGATCAGCGCCACCGCGAAGGCCACGCCCGGCACCACGAACGGCAGAACCGTGACGAAGTCCAGGAATTGCGCCATGCGGCCGCCCCCACGAGCGATCAGGAAGGCCACTCCGAAAGCCATCAGCAAACAGCCGAACAGACCCGGCATCGCCAGCGAGAACGAGTTGACCAGCGGGGAATCCGCCGTGAACAGGCTCTTGAAGATGATCACGTAGCGAGAGAAGGTGAACTCGCTGGGCGCCACCTGGGCGCCCCAGTTGCGGGCCAGCGAAACCAGGAAGGTCGAGGCCAGGAAAGCCAGCGGGACCGAAAACACGCCGCAGCAGAACAGCAAGGCCAGTTTGTCGCCCAGCGTCTGCCGTTCCGACGGCAGCGCGGTGCGCGCCCCCGAGCGGCCCGTCACCGTCTGATAGGAGCCGCCCTCGACCACGTACTTCTGCAGGGTCAGCAAGACTAGAATGCTTCCCACCATCAGGGTACTGAGCATGGTCGCGCCGCCCCAATAGGTGTTGCCGGAAAGGTCGCGGTACGCTTCAACCACGATCATGTGGTACTGAGTGGGCAAGAGCAGACGCAGGGTGGCGAAGTCGCCAAAGGCGCGGATAAAGGCCAGGAACCCGCCGGCCAGGATACCCGGCATCAGGGTGGGCAGGGTGGCGGTGAAGAAGCCGTAGGTCTTCGAGCCGCCCAGCACGCGGGAAGCTTCGGGCAACGAGGTGTCGAAGCGCTCCAGGGCGGCCAGCGTGGTCAGGGTGACGAACGGGAAGAACAGGAACGACTGGACCAGTCCGGCCGACACCGCGCTCTGCCCTTTGAACGGCTGCCAAAGCCCGATCGCCTCCAGCGCCCGGGTCACGATGCCGTAGTCGCCCAGCAGGTTCTTGAAGGCCAGCGCTCCCAGGAAGGGTGGAGTTGATAGCGGGACGATGACCAGCAGCGCGAAGAGCGCCTTGCCCTTCATATTGGTGCTGTGCAAACAGAAGGCGACGCCCACGCCCAGCACCATGGAAGCCAGGGTCACCAGCGGGCAGTAGCCGCACGCCTGCAGCAACCGCACACCGACCGTGCTGCCGTCCAGCACCTTGTCGAACAGGCTGCCTTTCAGCCCCCACATCGGCCGGGTAGCGGCCATGGAGCAGATGACCGCCAGGGTCAGCAGCATGCCCGGCCCCTGCACCCAGCGTAGACGGCGCTTCCACTGGAGGTCGGGGATCAACCGCTCTAGCGACAGAGCGATCACGAACATCACGCTCATAATCACCGGCGCCACGCCTACCGAATTGAAGAAGCCTTTGTAGTAGCGCGGAACGGTGAAAAACTCGCGAAAATACTCGAGCGAGAACTTCGAGAGCGCCCCGGCGAACGCTCCGAAATCGAGATGCCAGGCCCACATCAAGAGCGGCGAGGTGCCGCCCACAAAGGCCGCCAGCATCAGTCCGGCCAGCGGAAAAGCCAGGAACAGGATCAGAAAAATCGCCAGCGGAATGGCGATACAAAGTCGAAGAGTTCTCATCCGGTGACCACCAGCAGCTCTTCCGGCAGGATCGCCAGCTTCACCGCCGCGCCGTCGACCAGGTCGGGCTGCGGCTCGAAGCGCGGGCGCAGGACGCGCAGGTGGCCAAAGGGGCTGGCAATCACGTATTCGACCAGGGTGCCCATGAACAGTTTATGCACCAGGGTGCCCTCGACCACGTTCACCGCGTCGGGGCCCGCAAAAGTTAGAGAGTCAGGTCGCAGCACCAGCCAGCGCTCGGCGCCCTTCTCCAGAGTGTCCACGCTGCCGCGCAGCTTCACTCCGCCCTCCAGGGCGTACTCCTTCTCCCCTACCAGGCTCTGCACCGGGTACAGGTTGGTCATACCCAGGAAGTCCGCCAAAAAGCGCGAGCCGGGAGCGCTGTAGATCTCGGTGGGAGTGCCCATGCCGACGATGATCCCCTTGTTCATGACCGCGATCCGATCGGACACGGCCAGCGCCTCTTCCTGGTCGTGGGTCACGTACACCGTGGTGATGCCGGCCCGCTTCTGAATCGCGCGAATCTCTTCTCGCATCTTGACTCGAAGCTTGGCGTCAAGCGCCCCCAGCGGCTCGTCGAAAAGGAGCACCTTGGGCTTGGTGACCAGGGCACGGGCCAGCGCCACGCGCTGCTGCTGTCCGCCGGAAAGCTGCTGCGGCTTGCGTTCGCCGTAGCCGGACAGTTCGACCATGCCCAGCGCCTGGTCGACCATAGCGCGGTCCTCGTCAGGCAAGAGCGAGAACACGGTCTTATACAGGTACTTCAGCTTCCCCAGCCCTTCGGCCTGACGGTAGCGGCGCGCCATCAGACCGTAAGCGACGTTGTCGGCCACCGTCATATGCGGGAACAGGGCGTAGTTCTGGAACACCATGCCGCAATCGCGCAGGTGAGGCGGCACCTGAGCCACATCGGTACCAGAAAACTCGATGGAGCCCGAAGAGGGCAGTTCCAGTCCCGCAATGCAGCGCAGGGTGGTGGTCTTACCGCAGCCGGATGAGCCCAGCAGGGAGAAAAACTCGCCGGGGGCGATGCGGAAGCTGATGTTGTCCACCGCCCGAGAGGCTCCGAACTCCTTGATCAGGTTGGTCACCTTGATCTCCACCGGGGCTCCGGCGCTCTTCAAAGGGTCCAGCGTGGGGGCGTTCTCGGTCATTCTCGTCTCCTGTGGTTGTGAGGCTGGTGGGAGGCCCCTGAAGGGGCCGGGGAAGGGAAAGGTGGAGGGGACAGCGCTACGGCTGGTCTCTGGGGATCTGCTCGATCTCGTTCTGCCAGCGCTTGCGGATTTTGTCGTCGTTTTCCGACATCCAGACCGGATCCAGCTTCTGGGCGTGTTCGGTCAGCGTCTCCAGCGTCCACTCTTGCCCCACCCCGGCGGGCGGCGGCATATCGGGGTCGATCGGGAAGAAGAAGCGATTGATGATCTTCTGACCCTTGGGCGACATGACGAAGTCGATGAACTTTTTGCCGTTGTCGCCGTTGGGTCCGTTTTTGATCAGGCAGATGCCGTCCACGCAGACCGGGCTGTCGGGCAGCAGCATCCAGCGGATGTTGTCGCTGCCGCCGGCCACCGAACCGCCCGACTGCTCTTCCATAAACTCCAGCACCTGGTGCTCGAAGTGGATGCCGATCGGCGAAGCGCCGCGGGCCACATTGAAGGCGGGCTTGCCTTCGACCGTGTAGCCCTTCAGGTTTTGCCAATACGCTTTCAGGTAGTCCCAGCCGGCCTCTTCGCCTTTGCCTTCCTGGATGTGGCGGATCAGCACCGAATCCAGAAACAACATGGCGGTGCCGCTGACGCCGGGGTCCCACATCTCGATCTTGCCCTTATAGTAAGGGTCGATCAGGTCGTCCCAGGTCTTGGGAACCTTGTCGGGAGGCAGAACCTGGGGATTGTAGGCGAACCCCAGAGCGATCACGGCCAAGCCGACCCAGCGGAACTCCGGGTCGCGCAAGATCAGGTTGCCGCGAGTGACCGGCATGTCTTCATACCCTTTGGGCACGTAAGGCTCGAGCAGGCCCTCTTCGGCCAGGTTCATGAACGGGATGATACCGCCGCCGCCGTACCAGACGTCGGCCTGCGGGTTGTCCTTTTCGGCCCGGATCAGTCCGCGCACCTTGGTGGTGCCCTCGGTCACCTGGACCACCCGGATCCCGGTCTCTTCCTCGAACGCCTTCTTCAGCTCTTTGGCGGTGATCTCGGGGAACGGCGTGTAGACGACGACCCTGGGCCCTTCGTCGCCGCCCGGAAGACGGCAGGCCGACAGCGGGAGCATCACCCCCACCAAAAGCAATAAGCCTAGCCCACGTCTCGCCCAAACACGCATCGAACGAGTTTAGTGACCCCAGGTGGAAAACCTTCCCGGATCCCTTCGGACCCGGTCGGGCGGGCAGGTCTCCGGGGTAAGGGTGGGGGAATCTAGAGCCTTGTCATGCTCGACCACCTGCGCCATCTGGCCGCCGGGACCACCGGAGGCGCTTTTCTACTTCGACCCCAGGGACGCCTGAAGGAGTGGGAGATGGTGGGCTACGGGCTGTACGGTCGTTCCGTCACCTCGCTTGCTGTGGACCCGAAGGGCGGCGTCTATCTGGCCGTCGAGCGCGGCATGCTGAGCTACACCGACGACTGGACCGAGTGGAAGCCGCTCTATCGGGGGATCGGCCACCCGGACGTCTACGCCGTGGCGCTAGATCAACGCACGGAGAAGCTTTACGCCGGGACCGCTCCCGCCACCCTGTACGACTCGGTCAACGGCGGCCAGGACTGGGTGAAAAGTGGAGAGACCTCGAGCCTGTCGTTCCATAACGGTTGGAGCAACCCCGACCCGCCTCATCGCCCCCGCCTGTTCCGTCTGATCTGCCATCCGAGGATGGAGAACACCCTGGTCGGAGGAGTCCAGGCCGGAGGCGTCATCGTCTCTCACGACGGCGGCAAAAGCTGGCGCAATCAGAAAGCCGGGCTGTCCCATCAGCTCAGCGACCTGCGCCTGCATCCGGAGCGGCCGCAGCGCCTTTACGCCACCAATTTCCTGGGCTTTCATCGCAGCGACGATCTGGGGCAGACCTGGGAACTGAGCAACGCTGGCCTGCCCTACATCGACGCTACCGCACTCTGCGTGCACGGGGTCGACCCCGACCGCCTGCTCATGGCGGTCAACCATCCGACCGAACCGTTCTCCGTGCTGTTCCGCAGCGCCAACGGAGGGCGCAACTGGCAGCTAGCCTGCAGCGAACTTCCGGTGAGCGAAGGTGGACTGATCACCTGTTTGGAATCGGGGGGCGGCGTTTACTTCGCGGGCACCGAAAGTGGGTATATCTTCGGTAGTCGGGACGGCTCTCGCTGGCAACTGGTGCGGGGAGAGCTACCTCCGGTCCGCACCCTGCTGTGGGTCGGCGAGGTGGCGTCGAAAAGCCGTCGTCCCCTGAGCTGAAGGAGCAATACAGACAGTTTATGAGCAAAGCCATTCTCGCCGTAGCCACCGACAGCGGTGTGTCCGTCCTGAAGCCGGGCAAAGAAGCCACCGATTACATCACCGCCGGGCGCGGGCTGGTAGGACGGAAATGCAGCAGCATCGTCAAGTCCGGCGACGGTCGGTTGGCCGCCGGGACGAGCGACTTCTTCGTACAGCTGTCCAAGGACGGGTTGGAGTGGAAGCCCTCGATGGAGGGTTTGAGCCGGCCCCATATCACCTCGTTGTCGCGCCACCCCAAGCATCGCCATCTGCTGTTTGCCGGCTGTAGCCCGCCCGCCGTCTTCATGAGCGCCGACTACGGCGCCACCTGGGCGCCGATGGCCGCACTCGAGTCTTTGGAATCGGCGCCGCGCTGGGGCTTTCCCGAGCCCGGAGTACGGGCTCGAGTCTCCTCGGTCGCCTGCCACGGCGAGCACAACGGGGTCGTTTTCGTCTCTATCGAGAACGGCGAAATGGCGGCCTCGAAAGACGGCGGCAAAAGCTGGATGTCCCGCGGGGCGGGTCTACCCACCGGGGTTCGCTCTTTTCACTTCCCCACCGGCACCACCCATCGCGTCTACGCCGCCGCCGGCACCGGCTTTTTCCGCTCCGACGACCTGGGCGGCAGCTGGGTCGAGAAAAATCACGGCCTGCCGTTCACCAGGGTGCTGGCCGTGGCGGTGGCCGAAAGCAACCCCGACATCGTGCTGCTTTCGGTCGCCACAGCCACCACCGGGCCGTGCACCGTAGTGCTGAGCAAGGACGGCGGCAACTCGTGGAGCGTGGTCAACACCGGGCTGCCCCGGCTGGATAACCGGCGCATCACCTGTCTGACCTTCGGAACGGGCGGCTTCTTCGCCGGCACCGACCAGGGCGAGGTTTACCTGCTGGACAACCTGGAGGGGAACTGGAAGCTGGTCATGGCGAACCTGGCCCCCATCCGGGCTATAACCACCCTGGCCTAGGGCAGCGCGAAAGACGCCGGGCTCCAACCGCCCCCGTCTGGGAACAGCTCTTCCAGCACCTTGACCGCCACCGCAGGCCGATTGGTGATGATGCCGTCGATGCCTAGCCCGATCAGGCGCTTCATCTCGGCGGGGTCGTCGACCGTGTAGGTCAGCAGCGTGCCGTTCCCCTCGGCAAACCGCTGGGCCAGCGCCTCGTCGATCATCTTCCAGGAGACCACGGCGGCCCGCCCGTGGAAGGGATAGATTCCGGCCTCGTGCTGACGGATGGGGCGGCCAAACACCACCTCCAGGTCGTCCTCGTGAGGTAGCCCGGTCAGACTGCCGAAGAGCGGCGCGATCGACATCTCGGGGACGCGCCGCTTGAC
This sequence comes from Vulcanimicrobiota bacterium, assembly GCA_023447635.1. GTDB lineage: Bacteria > Vulcanimicrobiota > Xenobia > Xenobiales > JADMJV01 > JAEXNA01. Next base: position 11,752 of record JAEXNA010000105.1, read on the forward strand.
CACTTCGAGGGAGGCGTGAAAGAAGGAGCTGACCAGGATGCGGGGGCCAGCTCCCAGCTTTTCCACCACGTCGCAGACCGCGTTGACCAGCGGGCGGTAGTCGGGGCGCTGGAACTTGAGCTCGATGTTGATCGGCACCCGGGGCACCAACTCTTCGAGAGCCGCCTCCAGGGTGCTGATGCGGAACCCTTTCCCCAGGTCCAGATTCAGCAGATGCTTAGCGGTGCGGTCGGCGATCGAGCCGCGCTTGCCGCTGATCCTGGTGACCGTCGCGTCGTGACAGACCATGGGGACCATATCTTTAGAGAGGCGGACGTCGAGCTCTAGCATCTGAGCCCCCTGCGCGATCGACTCGCGGAAGGAGATAAGGGTGTTCTCGAGGCTGTCGGCGTGGCCTCGATGGCCGATGATGATGGGAGGTTGACCTTGACGCGGCATAATAGGCCGCCAAATTCTGCCAGGGGCCGTTTCCGCCTCCATGACAGAGGTTAGGGAAAGGGGTGGCCGGTGATTTGTCCAAATGTTAACAAGCCGGGAAAGCATGAGCCCTTTCCCATGAGGGAACCGGTGGTATAAAATCACCGAGAGTGTGCGGAAGGCTCGACGGCGAGTCTCGCACAAACGGAGGTCAAACACAGCATGGCAAACATTTCAGGCTTCGGCCACTCCCAGATGATCCACCAGAACATGATCAAGGATCAGATCGCCAAGTCCGGTCAGAATGCGGCGGCTCACACCGTGTCGCAGGGCAACACCGGCGTCTCTAAGCAGTCGGAGAAGAACAAGAGCGGCGGTCTCAAGGAAGAGTCCACCCTCAGCGAAGCCGCCCGTAAAGCCATCGAGGCCGACGAACTGAAAAACGCGCAAGCCAAGGGCGGCGCCGAGCAGGCCGGTAAGGCCGCTGGCAAAGCCAAGGCCAAAGAGCGCGAGAAGACCAAGGACGGCGGGGACCTCCGTGGCGCAGGCGAGCGTCACAACTTCCAGCCCGGCGACATGCAGAAAATGCCCGACGGCAGCAGCATTGTTCACGGCGACGAAGAGACCCCCAGCTTCGAGATCAACGCCACCGGCACCAAACGCCTGGGCCAACTCGACGACAAGAACTTCGTGCAGGCCACCGTGGTCGACACCATGCCCGGTCACGCCAAAGCGGTCGCCGGCAAGATGGTCGAAGAGAAAACCGACACCGGCAAGAAGCGCGAGAAGTTCGCCGATCTGAAGATGGGCGACCCCAAGTTCAGCGACCAGGTCGAAGGCATGATGCTCGAGCCCACCGCTGCGGTAGACGCTCGCGGCAAGGTCGGCAAGGCGGGTATCCGCTCGGCCAAGCACGAGAAGCCGATGCAGGTCGAAGACACCCACTCCGAGGACCTGGCCAAGAAGGCTGCCGCGCAGCAGTTGGCCAGCGGCAACCAGGAAGCGTTCGTAGCCTAAGCCCGCGCCAGAGCAAAAAAAGAGCCCCGAATTCTCGAGGCTCTTTTTTTTATGCCTGGATTTTGATCTCGCCGGTGCTCGATCCCGACGCGCCTACTTGGCGACGGGGCTGGGCGTTGGCGAAGGGGACGACGGGGTGCTGCCCCAGTTGAGCGGTTCGGTCTTCGGCGGGCCCGGCTTCTTCGCCTGAGCCTCTTCCTTCAGCGGCCTGGGCGCGGCGTCTTTGACCCCTTTGCCCAGGTCCGACTTCGGTTCGTCGAAGCACCAGTGGTGCCAGATCATCACCTTCTCGGGCGGCTGCTCGCTGCCGTCGGGGTTGGTGATCTCTTTCATGTAGTAGATCTTGAACTCGACCACCTCGCGCGGGCCACGACCCTTCGAGTTGAACTTGCGGGTCAGGTACTGCCCGAACGGCAGGCGGTAGCGCGAGTTGTCCGACATCCACAGGTTCATCATGTACTTGCGCCAGCGCTCGTTGGGGAAGGTGAACGCGATCCACTCGGGCTTCTCGAAGCTGACCTGGTCCGAAGCGCCCGGGTTCCACATATCGACCTTACTGCCGTCGCGGCGCGTCCCCTCGATAACGAACCAGCCGTCCTCGGTCAGCGGCCCCGGGCTGAACATGTTCCAACGCTGGTCCAGTCGGGTCATCTGACCGAACCACTGGCTGTTAGGGGGCAGGCGTAGCTTGGGGCTGAGGTTCTCGTTGCCCAGATTCCAGAGCAGCGTATAGAAAATCACCGCGTAGAAGAAAAACTCGCGAGGGAACCAGCGCAAGGGGCTCTCCTGACCGTAGGGGGCCGGCTCGACCCAGCGAGTGGCGGCCCGGGCATCCCAAAAGGCGGTCAGCTTGCGAGCCGGTCGCTCCCAGAACCAGGCCGGCAGCAGCACCAGCGGCATACAAACGCCGATCCAGGCAAACAAGCCCAACTCCATACAAGTGCCGAACCCGGTATGCATAGCCACAAAGCCAAAAACTCCGAGCGTGCGCATCTGACCCCGGTCAAAAGGGAACCACCACAGCCACGGCCCGTAGAACTCCCAATGGATCACCAGGAAAGTCATGGTGGGCAGCCACTCCCAGAAGGCGTTGCGAACGAACATCCCCAGCGGCGTGATGAAGGTATCCAACATCAACGCCAGGTTGGTGGCAGTGTAGGTCGCGGTCCAGGACGGGTCGGTCTTGGGCAACGCGGCGAACCAGTAGACCACGGAGATCTGGAACAGCACCCCGATACCGGCTAGCGAACGCACCGCCTTCCCGTTCTCGGAAAGTGGCGGCGTCCACCATCTCGTATCGGTGCGTCCCGCCCGAGCGTCCAACGACCAGGTCTGTCCCCAGGGCAGAAACAGCATCCAGAACAAGACCACTCGCAGGTAGATATCGCCGCCGTTGAGCACCATCGGGTTGCGCGAGTGAAGCGAGATCAGGAACAGCCAGCTCCAGAAAGTCATCCAGCGGGTGCGCCAGCCCAAAAAGAGCCCCACGGCGCAAAGCAGTTGCAGCGACATCAGCACCGCGATGCCCTTGGGGTGCCCCGTCCCCATGTGGATCGAGAACCAGTTGGCGTTCCATCCCAGCTCCAGCAGCGAGGTGCGCGAAAGCGAGCCCCAATCGCTGTACATCGCCGGGATGTCAGACATGCGGATGGCCGTATCGAGGAACAGCAGCACCGCCATGGCCACCCGCAGCAAAGCCATCGAGCGCAGGTCGATGTCGACCACGTGGTCTCCCGGCCAGCGACGTCCCTGAAAGGCCGTTTCGGCCTCTTCCCCCTCCGGCTGTGCCGGTTCTGATTGTTCTTGCTTTTTGCTCACCACTGATTCAACCGTTCCACGCCCTACATTTCCAAGCAGGTAGCGCCTGCCCTCTTCGAGTATCCAGGCCCATATCATCCAGGGGGTTAGCGATGTCCGAACAGTATGCCGGAATGGTAGAGAGGCCCGACTTCGGGCCGGACACCGACCCTCGTTACTACAACGAGGACCTCGCTCCGACCAGCCTGGAGCAGCGCACCTGGGACAAGTGGCAGATCGCCGCCCTGTGGGTCGGAATGAGCGTGTGCGTGCCCACCTACATGCTGGCCTCCTCCCTGATTAAGTCCGGGATGGACTGGAAGCAGGCGATCGGCACGGTGTTCCTGGCCAACCTGCTGGTGCTGATCCCGATGATCCTCAACGCCCACGCGGGCACCCGCTACGGCATTCCGTTCCCCGTCTACTGCCGCATCGCATTCGGCCTGGTCGGCGCCAACGTGCCCGGCGTCATGCGCGGTCTGGTGGCCTGCGGCTGGTTCGGCATCCAGACCTGGATAGGGGGCAACGCCCTCTACACCCTGCTCAACGCCCTGGGCGCCGGGCTACCGGCCGCTCCTGATCCTTACGCCCCTAACGTCTACCAGTTTCTTTGCTTTTTCTTCTTCTGGGTCCTGAACATGGCCATCGTGTGGCGCGGGATCGACTCGATCAAGACGCTGGAAAAATACGGCGCCCCGTTCCTGCTCTGCATCGGCGCCTCGCTGCTGGCCTGGGCCTACGTCAAGGCCGATGGCTTCGGTCCGATGCTGGGCGAGCCGTCGAAGCTGACCACCTGGCCTGAGTTCTGGGCTGCCTTTGCCCCGGGCCTGACCGCCAACGTCGCTTTCTGGGCCACCCTCTCCCTGAACATCCCCGACTTTACACGCTACGCTCGGTCCCAGAAGGACCAGATGCTGGGTCAGGCGATCGGGCTACCGCCGACCATGACCGCCTTCGCCTTCGTCGGGGTCGCCGTCACCTCGGCCACTATCGTCATCTTTGGCGAGCCGATCTGGGATCCGATCCGCCTGTCCGGAATGATCGGCGAAGGCAACCCGCTGGTCGTGATGATCTCGATGCTGGCGTTCGGAACCGCCACCCTGACCACCAACCTGGCGGCCAACGTGGTCTCCCCTGCCAACGACTTCGCGCACCTGGCGCCCAAATACATCTCGTTCCGGGTGGGAGGGATCATCACCGGCCTGGTGGGGATCGCCATGATGCCCTGGAAGCTTCTGGCCGACTCGAGCGTCTACATCGACACCTGGCTGGCCGGCTACGGCACCCTGCTGGGGTCGATCGGTGGCATCTTGCTGGTCGAGTACTGGATCGTCTCGCGCCGCCAACTGGCGCTTGAAGAGTTGTATCGCGAGGACGGTCGCTACCCGCGCTGGCGACCGACCGCCATCGCCGCTTTCGTGCTGGGAGCGGCGCCCTGCCTGCCCGGCTTCTTGCACGCCGCCAAACTGGTCGAAGTCGCCCCGATCTGGCACCAGATCTACTCGTTCAGCGTATTTGTCTCGTGCGGGCTGGCCGCTGCCTTCTACCTGCTCTTTTCTCTCGGTCGCATGAAGAAAGACAGCTGAGCCTTCGTGGAGAAGAAGACGGGGTGGAGTCTCCTTCGACAGAGACCGCCCAGGGGGAAGGGTTGGAGCGGCAAAGCTTTCGGCAGCCTGGCGGCTGCTTTCCCCATACCTTACGACGGGCCCTGAGCGCCCTTCGAGGCGTGCTGCTGTGAGCTACCTGCCTGAACTCGAAATTCTGCACTTGCGTCACTTCTTACGCGAAGGCAGCTTCCGGGAGTTCCGCGATCTCCTCGAGTCGCTACCGCCGTCCGGATCGGCCGAAGAAAGCGCCGAGCGGCGTAAGCTTTTGGGCTGGCTTCAGCTGGCAATGGGGCACACCGAAGAAGCCTACCGGCTGTTCTGGAGCGCTCCCACCGACCAGGGGGCCCGTTTCGGCATCCTGGCGCTGACCGTACTGGCCGGCCAGGTTTCCACCGCCATCGCCGGCTGGCGCCAGTACTGTCGCGATCTCAAGCGCCCGCCGCTGGAGCTTCCCGACGGACAGTGGCACTCTCGCGAGGTGGCCCTGGCGATCGTTGCCTGCTTGGAGGGATACCCTTTCTCTCACCCCGCCGAGCGGGGCGCCGCCGTGCTGTACTGCGCTCTGCTCTATCGCTCTCTCGACGACCGATCGAACGCCTTCTTACAGCTCTCCAAGGTGGCCGAGTCCTATCCGCTGGCCGAACTGGTCAGGGAGGCCTGGTTGGAGGAGACCGGCTGTTTTCCCGCTCCTCCCGACCGCTCCGGGGCGGCTCGCCGCCTCCCCCTCGACCCCTCCCCTCCCCCTCAGCCTTCCGGGACCTCGGCCGGGGCCGTCCAGGCAGCTGCCCGGCTGTTGCTCTACGCCGACCCCGAGCGCCTCGAGCGCCAAGCTCAGGAGGCGCTCGAGGCCGAGCGCTGGTCTGACGCACTCGAATTTCTGCGCCGCCGGCTACTGCTGGACCCTCGCCACGTCCCCAGCCTGGAGAAGCGCTGGCGGCTGCATCTGCTGCTAGACTCTCCCGACGGCGCCCAGAACGACCTTTCTCATCTGATCGAGATCCACGAATCGGCCGGAGAAGCGTTCGAGGCGGTAAGGGCGGCGACCCACCTGGTCGAGCAGTTTGGCGATCAGGAGCGCGTCCTGCTCAGAATGTGCTTCTTGCAGGCCCGACTGGCTCACCCCCTGGAGCTGGCCCGCTACGGCCGACGGCTGCTGGCGCTGTGCCGCGAGCAGGGTCTGCCGGACCGCTTCGCCACCTACCAGCGCTGGCTTCTGCGCCAGAAGCTGAGCCTCGACGACCGCACCGATCTCACGACCTGGTAGTCTCTCGCTCTCTGGAAACTAAACTCCCGGATGTGATCGTCATGGCCGCATGCATGTGATCGATATCACAGAAGGGCCCCGCTCCTATCCCCTATAGTGTTGATTGGGATAGGGGTGTCTAAAAAAGAAAAGAGAGACGAGATGTCAGTTCCAAAGAAAAGCCTTTGCCGCCTGACCTACGCCGAGCTCGACGAGCTGCTCGAGCGCAGCACCATTCTCGAAGGAACCCAGGCGGAAGCGTTCGCCGAAGCCCTTCGCGAAGTCGCCCTCTACGGCTCCGAGCCGCGTCTGCAGATCACTCACTCCAAAGCGCTGTTGCGCCGGATGGAGGTCAGCGGAGACTTTCAGGAGTCGCTCATCCTGTCGCACGTTCAGGAGACGCTACCCTCCTTCTACCTGTCGCTAGCGCTCCGCCATATTTTCGCTCGTGGGCTGGTGGTGGCCGCTTCGAAGGACCCCACCCACCCCGTGCTCCGGCGCGCCCTGGCCCGCCTGTTCAAACTTCCCGGCTTCAACAGCTGCCCGGTGCTACAGAACTGCGCGGCTCAGCTGTTCCTGTCCGCTATCGCCATCTCTCAGAACCCGGCCGAAGGCGAAGAGCTGCTGCGTCAGATGAGGCAGCTGCCCGGCATGGCCTACTGTGCCGAACTGCAGGCCATGGCCGAACGGGGCGGACGGGTGGTCAAGCGCGAAGGGCGCGACCCGATCGTCAAGATCGACCTGAACCAGCTGATGCTGGCGCCGATCAACAAGGTCAAGCGGCTGTTCGGGATGGGCGACTTCCGCATGCGGGTGGAATTCCGAGGCCTGGAGCGGTACGAGCAGGCGGTAGTGCGCGTCCCCGCCTTCACCGAGAAAGCCGCCCGTCGCGCGGCGGGCAAATTCATCGCCGACTTTTTGAAAAACGAAACCGGACAGGATAGCCGTAGCGCTAAAATCCTTGATGTCTTTCCGCCTGGTTCAGCCTGGGAATCAGGACGGCACCCTATTCTCAATCTGTCCTAGTCCGGTCCAGCCGACAAAAAACGATCCAGCCATGGATCTCCCCGTGAGGCGGCCTCTCTTGAGGTCGCCTTTTTTATCTCCGAGAAGGGGGAGCTCCGACCAAGAGGGTAAGTCCCAGGGATGGAAGAGAAAGCCCCCCTCTGTGTATTCGTAACTCTGGAAGACTCGACCGGCCACCTGATCGACGACGACCTGTGTGAACCGATCTTCAAGGAGAAGGGGTGGCGCCTGGAAAGCTGGGCCTGGACCGAGGCGCATCCCTGGGAAACGGCCGACCTGATCGTCTTACGCTCTTGCTACGACTACTGGCTGCGCAGCGAACAGTTCAACGAGTTCTTGATGGCGCGAGAGAGCCAGGGCGCTCATCTGCTGAACCCTCCCCGGCTGGTGCGCTGGAACACCTCGAAGCGCTACCTGATCCACCTGGCCGGCCTGGGCGTTCCGGTGGTTCCCGCCCTGGTGCTGGATTCTCACACCCTGCCGAACGATCTGCCCGATTTCCTGGCCGCTCATCCTGGAGTCTCCGAATTCGTCGTCAAGCCGCTGATCGGTTCGGGCGGTTTCGATATGAGAAAACTGCCCCGCGAGGTGCTGGTGAACGAAACGTTCGCGAGTGAGGTGATGGTGCAGCCGTTCCTGCCCACCATCCACCAGGGCGAGTGGAGCGCTATCTTCTTCAACGGTCAGCCCAGCCATCCGGTGATCAAAGAAGCGACGGCGGGCGAGTATCGGGTGCAGGACTCTCACGGCGGGACGACCCGTGCGGTCGAGTGGGACGACGCCCCTGGATTGCTAGAACATTCCGAACGGGTAGCCGAAGCGATGCGCACTCTGGCCCTTCCCCTGCCCTGCTACGCTCGCTACGACTTCCTTCGCGGAAACCAGCCCGGCGAACTGCTGTTGATGGAGGTCGAGGTGATCGAGCCAACGCTGTTCCTCAAACACGATTCTAACGCGGCACAACGCTTCGTGGAGGCGATTTTAGATTATCCTCGAGCCGAATAGGAAATCCCTTACAGTTTCAAAGCACGCCTCTTGAATTTCTTTCTCATAGCGCCAGGGGGAATTCGAGATCGAGAACGAAAGGGCGTGCCAGTAGCGAGTCGTTAGGGGTCAGCGGACCCGACGACGCGTAGGAAAGGACGAGAACATAGCCCATGTGGGAACCATTTACCGAGCGAGCTCGCCGGTCCATCGTGCTGGCCCAGGAAGAGGCTCAACGCCTTGGGAACAACTATATCGGCACGGAGCATCTGCTACTCGGGATCATCTCCGAGGGAGAGAGCGTCGCCGCTAAGGTCTTGGAAAATCTCGGAGTGAACCTGCAGAAGGTTCGCGGAGAGGTCGAGGCCATCGTAGGCAAAGGCAGCCAGACCACTCAGCAGGAGATGGTCTTCACCCCTCGTGCCAAACGCGTGATCGAGCTGGCCTTCGAAGAGGCTCGTGCGCTCGCCCATAATTACATCGGTACCGAGCATCTCTTGCTGGGCCTGGTCAGAGAGGGCGAAGGCGTAGCCGCTCGCGTGCTCTCGAACCTGGGCGTGGATCCGGCCAAGATCCGCTCGGAGATCACCAAACTGCTGGGTGTGGAGACCTCTCCTATTCCGCAGAAAGAACGTACCAAGACTCCTACGCTGGACTCTTACGGCCGCGACCTGACCGAACTTGCCCACCAGAACAAGCTGGACCCCGTGATCGGACGCTCTAACGAGATCGAGCGCGTGATCCAGATTCTCTCGCGGCGCACCAAGAACAACCCCGCTCTGATCGGCGAACCCGGTGTCGGTAAGACCGCCATCGTGGAAGGGCTGGCTCAGAAGATCCTCAAGGGCGAGGTTCCTGACCTGCTGCGCGACAAGCGCGTGATCGCTCTGGACCTGGCCGGCCTGGTGGCCGGTACCAAGTACCGCGGTGAATTTGAAGAGCGTCTCAAACGCGTGATGGAAGAGATCCGCGCCGCCGCTGGCGAGATCGTCCTGTTCGTCGACGAGCTTCACACCATCGTGGGCGCCGGTGCTGCCGAAGGCGCCATCGACGCTTCGAACATCCTGAAACCGGCTCTGGCCCGTGGCGAACTGCAGTGCATCGGCGCCACGACCTTGGACGAGTACCGCAAGTACATCGAAAAAGACGCCGCTCTCGAGCGACGCTTCCAGTCCGTCCAGGTGGGAGAGCCCAGTATCGACGAAGCGATCCAGATCCTCAAGGGGCTGCGCGACCGCTACGAAGCCCATCACAAGGTTCAGATCACCGACGACGCCCTGATCGCTTCGGTGCGCCTGGCCGACCGCTACATCTCGGACCGCTTCTTGCCGGACAAAGCCATCGACGTGATGGACGAAGCCGCTTCCCGCGTGCGCCTGCAGGCCACGCTCCCGCCTCCCGAACTTCAGGAGGTCGAGAAGCAGCTGCGCTCGATTCGCGGCGAAAAAGAAGCCGTGATCAAGGCGCAGGAGTACGAAAAGGCTGCCAAGCTGCGCGAAAAAGAAGAGGACATCCGCAAGCAAAAGGAAGACCTCGAGCGCGAGTGGACGGAAAAGAAGTCGTCCCAGCGTAACAGCGGCAGCAAGGTCACCGAAGAAGACATCGCCCACATCATCTCGATCATGACCAAGATCCCGGTCAAGAAGCTGACCGAGGGCGAAACTTCCAAGCTGCTGGGCATGGAAGGCACCATGACCGAGCGCGTGATCGGCCAGTCCGAGCCCATCAAGGTTCTGACCCGCGCCATTCGTCGCGCTCGCGCCGGACTCAAGGATCCCAACCGTCCCATCGGCTCCTTCCTGTTCCTCGGACCCACCGGCGTGGGTAAGACGGAGCTGGCCAGAGCCCTGGCCGAGTTCCTGTTCGACGAGGAAGAGTCGATCATCCGCATCGACATGTCCGAGTACATGGAGAAGTTCGCCGTCTCGCGACTGGTCGGTGCGCCTCCTGGTTACGTCGGCTTCGAAGAGGGCGGCCAGCTCACCGAACAGGTGCGCCGCAAGCCCTACTCCGTGGTGTTGCTCGACGAAGTCGAAAAGGCCCACCCCGACGTCTTCAACATGCTGCTGCAGGTGCTCGAAGACGGCCGCCTGACCGACTCTCAGGGTCGCCGGGTGGACTTCAAGAACACCGTGCTGATCATGACCTCGAACATCGGTCTGTCCCAGCTGTCCGAGGGCGGAAACATCGGTTTCCGCCAGGAGAGCAAGACGGACACGGTCAGCAAAGAGCAGAAGTACGACCGGATGAAGAAGAAGGTCTTGGAAGACGTCAAGAAGGTCTTCAAGCCCGAATTCATCAACCGCCTCGACGAGATCATCGTATTCCAGACCCTGGAGATGGAAGAGATGAAGCAGATCGTCGGCCTGATGGTCAAGCGCGTGGCTCGCGAGGTGGAAACCGCCGGTTACATCCTGCAGGCCAACGACGAGGCCAAGGAAGTGCTGGCCAAGGAAGGCTTCGACCCGCAGTACGGCGCTCGCCCGCTGCGTCGTGCCATCCAGCGTCTGATGGAAGACCCCCTGGCCGAGGAGTTCATTCGCAACACCCCGGTCGAAGGCTCTACCATCGAGGTCGGCGTGAAAGAAGTCGAGCTCAAGGAAGGCGAGACGCTCAAAGAGGGCGAGGAGCCGAAGAAGGAGCTGACCTTCAAGATCACCCCTCCGGAGAAAAAGCCGGAGCCCGAGGTGAAGGAAGAAGCCCCCTCGGACGAGCCCGCTGCGGAAGCTTCCGAAGAAGCTGCCAAAGAGAGCAAAGAGAAGAAGAAGAAAGAAGACTAAGTCTTCCCTCGCTTCCGGAGAAAAAGACCCCGCCTGATGGCGGGGTCTTTTTTGCTTTAGGACGACTCGGGGCGACCTTCGGTAGCCCGGCCGGATAGGGCGAGGCGGATAGGTCCGACGGAGCTTTTCGGTTCTGGGGAAGGGCGGGCAGCTAGCCTACGCTGAGGCCAGACAATCCCACTTTGGCTGAGGCCAGACAATCCCACTTTGGAGGTACCCGTTATGTTGAGATGGGCCATGATCTTTCTTCTTATCGCGCTGGTCGCGATGCTCTTCGGCTCCGGCCAGATCGCCAGTATGGCCGGCGGCATCGGACAGCTGCTACTGATCGCTTTTGTGGCGCTGGCCATCATCGGCATGCTGGTCTCGGCCTTCCGGAGCGCGTAGCCCGGTGGGTCAGACCCTGGGCAGCGAGCGCCGTCGTATCCACCTTCTGGGGATCGGCGGCACCGGAATGAGCAGCCTGGCCTTGCACCTCCAGAACGAGGGGCACCAGGTCAGCGGCAGCGATAGGGCGGCCACGGCTGTCACGGCGCGGCTGGAGCAGGCGGGAATCCCGGTCGACCTTAGCGAGAGTCGACTACCGCCGGGTCTGGAGCGTCTGGTTGTCTCCTCGGCCATCGGCGCCGACCACCCGCTCCTCATGGAGGGGCATCGGCTAGGACTAGAAGTGGTGCACCGCTCGCAAGAGTTAAGCCGCCTCTTCAACGCATCGCGGGGCGTGGCCGTGGCGGGAAGCCACGGGAAAACCACGGTGTCGTCGATGCTCACTCATGTGCTGGCGGCCTGCGGCGAAAGCCCGAGCGCCATGATCGGCGGGAAACTGGTCGGCTACGAGCAGGCGTTCCTGGGCTGCGGCCCGTTCGTGACCGAGGCGGACGAGTCGGATGGTAGTCTGCTGGCGTACCGCCCTCAGCACGCCGTGATCACCAGCGTGGACGACGACGTTAATGTCACCGCGCGAGCTTATGCCGACTGCGGCTATCAGCGGAGGCTGGTGCAAGAGACCGTCGACTCGGTCTTTCAGCGCTTCGCACGGGGCTGCCAGAAGAGCCTATGGGTCTGCCATGAGCACGCTCGAGCGGCGGCGCTGTTCGGCCATTGGCCCGGTATCAAGAGCTACGGAGTCGACGGCTGCTGCACCCTGCGGGCCGAAACCATCGAACGCGGCCCCCTGCACACCGTGGTCAAGGTCGTCTTCAAGGGTCGCCCGCTGGGAGTGATGCGAGTCCCCCTACCCGGCCATCATAACGTTATGAACAGCCTGGCGGCGACCGGGCTGGCCCTGGATCTGGGGCTTCGCTTTCCCGATATCGCTCATGCCATCGCTATGTTCGCCGGGGTCGAGCGACGTTTTCAAGTCCTGGGTCGTAAACAAGGTGCGGTCTGTATCGACGACTACGCCCACAACCCGCAGAAGGTCACGGCGGCCCTACAGGCCGCTCTGCAGGCCAGCCGAGGTCGTGTGATCGCCTTGTTCCAACCTCATCGCTACACTCGTATGAAACTGTTAGGACAGGATTTTCTACCCGCTCTCGACGGGGCCGACCAGGTGCTCCTGACCGACGTCTACAGCAGCGGGGAGGAGCCCAACGGCTTCGATATCCGCCCGTTCTATCATCAGCTCCTCGAGCGTTCGCCGGCGGAAACCGTACATTGGACTCCGGACCGAGAAGGCGTCTTTCGCGCGCTAGAACAGATCGCTCGTCCTGGCGACATCGTCATTTCGTTAGGGGCCGGCGACTGTGGCGCCTGGCTTGCCGAATGGTTGGAGCAGCCCAGGAGCGAGGAATCGGACCCATCTGAGATGGCCGCCTGAAGGGCGGGAGCGGCCGCCGGAGGCTCTCTTTGGCCTATCGTTTCCCGAGCTATCCCGGCCATGGCTGGGCCTGGGAAGAGGAGGCGCGAGGAGACGCGGATAAATGGGGACAATGGCAAAAGAGTTCTCTACCGACCACACCCCCGCGACCGGCGCCTCTCAGTATGAGCAGCCGTATAACTACCCTCTCAAACGCGTTTTCCTGGAACCGGACTGGACGCGTATCCCGGGCTACAAGAATGTCACCTCGGACGAGTGGGAAGACGCCACCTGGCAGCGGAAGAACACGGTCAAAAACCTTCGTGAGCTAAAAGACACGCTCGGGCCCCTGCTGCCCGACACCCTGGCCGCCTCGATCCAGAAGGATCTGGAAGAGCGCGCCACCATGTCGATGCTCATCCCTCCCCAGATGATCAACACCATGAAGGTCGAGGATCTCTGGAACGACCCGGTACGCCACTATATGCTGCCGGCCTTCGACGACCGCCGCACGGACTACCCCAACCACCCGAAGGCCTCGCGCGATTCGCTGCACGAAGCCGATATGTGGGTGGTCGAAGGGCTGACCCATCGCTATCCCACCAAAGTGCTGGCTGAACTGCTGACGACCTGTCCTCAGTACTGCGGCCACTGCACCCGTATGGACCTGGTGGGCAAAGACACCCAGCAGGTCAAAAAGATGCGCTTCGAGATCAAGCAGACCGACCGGCACGAACTGATCCTCGAGTACCTGGCAGCCAACACCAGCGTGCGCGACGTGGTAGTGTCGGGCGGCGACGTGGCCAACCTGCCGCCCGAATCGCTGGAATACTTCGTCACCAAGCTGATCGAGATCCCTCACATTCGCGACATCCGGCTCGCTTCCAAGGGGCTGATGGCCGTGCCGCAGCACTTCTTGCAAGGCAAGGTTCTGCGCAGCATGGAGCGCCTGGCCAAACTGGCTCGTAAGCACGACGTCGACCTGGCGCTGCACACCCACGTCAACCACGCCAATCAGTTGACCCCGCTGGTGGCCGAAGCCGCCGAACTGCTGCTGCACATGGGCTTCCGTGATGTGCGTAATCAGGGCGTGCTGCTACGCGGCGTGAACTCGACCTCGCGCGACCTGCTGGACCTGTGCTTCACGCTGCTCGATAAGGCCCACATCATGCCGTACTACTTCTATATGTGCGATATGATCCCCAACTCCGAGCACTGGCGCCTGTCGGTGCACGAAGCGCAGAAGCTGCAGCACGACATCATGGGCTATATGCCCGGTTACGCCACCCCTCGCCTGCTCTGCGACGTTCCGTTCGTCGGCAAACGCTGGGTCCATCAGGTGTCGGAGTATGACCACGAGAAAGGCATCTCGTACTGGACCAAAAACTACCGCACCTCGATCGAGCTTCAGGACCCCAGCGCTCTGAACACCAAATACGCCTACTACGACCCGCTCTACACCTTGCCGGAAAGCGGTAAGAAGTGGTGGGCCGAAAACGAGAACGCGCCTTCGCTGGAAGACGTACCCGCGGTATCGGCCCCGTGAACGGCCTCGAGCTAAGCCTGGAGCAGCTGCGCGAGATCGCCGACCTGCTCTCCCAGCGCATCTCCCAGGGGTTGGCTCGCGACGGTCAGGAGATCGGCTGTTTGCCGACCTACCTGGCCTTGCCCAGCGGTAAGCAGAGCGGTAAGGCGTTGGTGGTCGACACCGGCGGCACCAACACTCGCGCAGCGCTGGTCAACTTGTGGTCGCACGACGGCAAGCTGGAAGCGGGCCCCAACGCCCGCAAGGTTCCTGACGGCCGCGAAGGGGCGCCGCTGAGCGCGGACTTCTTCTTCGGCACCCAGGCCGAGCAAGCCGACCCGTTCCCCCGCGATCGGCCGCTGCCGTTGGGCTACTGCTTCAGCTATCCGGCTCAGGCCACGGCCGACGGCGACGCCATCCTGCTGCGCTGGACCAAAGGGCTGCGAGTCGACGGGGCGCTCAACGAAAAGGTGGGCAAACCGCTGCAGGAGCAGCTCGAGAAGCGAGGCCACGCGATTTCCGGGCTGCGCGTGCTCAACGATACGGTGGCTTCGCTCCTGGGCGGGGTACATCTTTACGCCGAGCCGCGCTACGGGCAGAACTACATCGGCCTGATCCTGGGCACCGGCACGAATATGGCTGGAGTCTTCCCGGTCAAGCAGCTCGAGAAGGTCGATTCCGGGGCCTACCCGTCCAAGTCGATGGTGGTGAACCTCGAGTCGGGCAATTTCAGTCCGCCGCATCTGACCGCGTACGACGATGCGGTCGACGCGGCTTCGAACAACCCCGGCTTCCAGCGCTTCGAAAAGGCGGTCTCGGGCCACTATCTTCCCTACGTGTTCAACGCTATCCACCCCGGGGTGATCAATCCCGAGGCGGGCACCCAGAAGCTGGTGGAACTGCGCGATCAGGGTCAGGGCGAGCATGCTCGCACGGCCGGACAGCTCCTGGAACGGTCGGCCAGGCTGGCCGCTGCTGGACTGGCGGGATTGGCCGCACTCTACCCGGCGGGCGACACCGCCGTGCTGGGCGAAGGTAGCCTGTTCTGGGGCGATCCGCGTTTTGTCGAGACGGTGCGGGCGACGCTCAAGGAGCTCGATCCCGAGCGTCACTTCGAGATCGTCAAGCAGCGCGACGACGTGAATCTGCTGGGCGCAGCCTGCGCGGCGCTCGCCAACTAGGCTATGCGCAATATTGTCGCCGCCATCGATTTCTCGGAGCGAACCGAGGCCGTGCTGCGGCTGGCCAGCAACCAGGCGCGCGCCTTTGGCGCGCACCTGTGGCTGGTCCACGTGGCGGCGCCGGAGGCGGGCTTCATCGGCTACGATGCCGGCCCGCAGAGCGTGCGCGACAATGTGGCCAAGCATATTCGAGAGCGCCATCGCGAGATCCAGACGATGGCCGAAGCCGTGCGCGAGCAGGGGGTCGAGGCGACCGCCCTGCTGGTGCGCGGCTCG
Organism: Vulcanimicrobiota bacterium; assembly: GCA_023447635.1. Lineage (GTDB taxonomy): Bacteria > Vulcanimicrobiota > Xenobia > Xenobiales > JADMJV01 > JAEXNA01. The sequence continues at coordinate 27,403 of JAEXNA010000105.1, forward strand.
ACCGTCAAGGCGCTGCTGGCCGAGGCGGAAAAGCTAGAGGTCGACCTGATCGTTCTGGGCTCTCACGGGCACGGACTGATGCACCGCGTGCTGCTGGGCAGCATCAGCCAGGCCGTGCTGCAAAAATCCACGGTCCCGGTCCTGCTGGTGCCCCATAGCGCTGCTCCCTCTCACAACGAGCAAAGCTAAAACAGCGCTTCAGCCTGGGATTGACGACGGGCGACGACCCGACCTGAGGTCGAAGCCGATCAGCAGCGCCAGGACCAGCACTCCCAACCAGGGAGTATAGGGGAAGCCCGTCGGGATGAACTCGAAAACGACTTCCGACTCTCCCTTCCCAATTTCGACCGCCCGGGCGAAGCCGTAGGCCTTCAGAATCGGCTGGTCCTTACCGTTGACGGTGGCGTGCCATCCCGGATAATGCAAATCGTTGAGGACGAGCAGCGTGGGTTGGTCGCTCTTTACCCGGAAGGCGACTCGGCAGGCGCTGTACTCTGTCGGCTGGAGGTCCTGAAGAAGGGCCTTCTCGGGATTGGGATAGCTGGGAGCCACATCGACGAGCACCTGAGCCCGAGGGTCGAAACTCGGCTCCAGAATCGCCTGAAACGCCTGCGCTCTGTCCGCCAGGTGAAACCGATTCAGAAGAAACGCCCGCAGCGGGCGGGGTCGTTCTCGACCCAGGATACCGCCTCGGTAGTCGGGAGCGCCGTACTCAGCTTTCCAGTGCTGGGGCGAGTCGTAGATTGTTCCCAGTCCAAGCAAGTCCATCGCGCCTTCGCTGGGAAGGCTCTCGTTGAGGTAGTCAGAGCCGATGTAGCCGACGTCTTCGCCCTGGTTGAGGGCCACCATCAAAAAGCGATAGTCGCCAGGATGGGTGCTTTGATAGCCTTCGAAATTGGCCACTCCATCCACCAGGAGTAAACTGGGGGCGGGGCCGCCCCTTAGCCCCATCGTGCGCAGCGGAGCCGCAGGAGCGGTCGCCATCGTTGTGCGACGAGACAGATACTCCATATCTGCGCTCCAGGGGAAATAGGCCGCGCGGGGCTGAGGCACGTTCATAACGGCCATAAACATAGCCAGGTCAAGAGCCAGGACCGCCATCACGGCGCTGAAGGGAGGGCGCTTGCCGATATATCGGTAGAGCAGGACGGCGCACCCCAGCACGACCAGGAAAGAGGCCGCTATAGCCGGCGAGCGCAGGCTGAAGTGGTCCAACACTCGAGAGATAAAAAGACCCGTGAAATCGCCCTCGAAGTACGGAGGGGTGATCAGGGACTCTTTGCTGAGCATTTTGAACAGCCACTCTTGGAAGCCCAGGCTAAAGTTGCTGGCTGGAACGATGAAGGACAGCGCTCCCACCACGAAAGCCGCGAGGACACCCAGGAGTATCAGCGTCTCCCTGCGCTGGAGAGGTCTTGCCGAAAGGTCGGCCCAGCCCTGGGCCGCCAGCAGACAGACGCCAAAGAGGACGAACGGCAAGATACGGGCCGGCGGCAGGAACTGGATGGGCGGGAGTATCTTGCACAGAGTCTCGAAGACGATTGGCACTCCGGCCAGCAACAGCCCCAGCGTTACCAACCCGGCGACCGGTCGGGACGAGGGGGTTGCTTTGCGTAGCGAGGCCAGGACAGCCAGAAGCAGCGGGAAAACCCCGATAAAGACGCAGTGCTCACGACCGTTGATCAGAGTGTTGGCGATGATCGACCCGAAGTAAAAATTGTCCGAGGGCTGGCCCATCAGGGTCGGAAACACCATGCCGAGATACTCTCTGGGCTGCAGCATAAACTCCCGCAGGAACTCCATTCTCATGGCGGGTCGTTCAGCTAGTCGTAGTAATTCGACCATAGGGAGCAGATGGAAACCGGCCATCACCACTCCCCCCAACAGCGCCAGGCCAGAGGCTAACTTTGCTTGCCCTCGCCAGACGATCCAGAGCGCTATCAACCCCAGACACGGCGCCACGAACTGGATGTGGCCCGAGGTGATGATCAACATCACCGTTACCCCGAGCTGAACCGTCGCGAAGCGCTCTCTGCCTCGCTCCACAGCCAGCAGAGCCAACGGGAACAGCGCCAGCGGCCAGGACACCGAGGTCAGCTGCAGATACGCGGTCGTCCAGCCCCCGAAGGTCCAGGCGGTCGCCGCAATCGCTGCGGCTTCTCCGGAACCCGTCAGGCGGCGGAATAGGGCAAAGCTAGAGAGCGAACACAGGAGGAAGATCAGCGCCAGTTCAAGGTGCCAGGCCAGCAGCGGATGGAGAAGCCCATAGGTCAGCCAGTGCACGGGGAAGCTGTAGCCCAACCCCATGCTGGCGATGGACGGCTGCCCTACCCCTTCCAGCGGATTCCACCAGGGCATCTGCCCGGCTTGCAGCGCCTGATGAATGTAAGCGCCGGCCGGGAAGAAATAGATGATGGCGTCGATCAAGCCCCAGCTATCCAAGAACAGACCCATGCTGGCCATAGCCGGATGAGCCCGATAGGGGTAGTGCCGAGCCAACTGATCGACACACAGCAGGATCTGATCTGTCGCCAGCAACCCTGCAGACAGAAGCAGCAGGACCGAGCCTACCATGGCTGCGTAACGACGACCGGACATCGCCCCGCGCTTCTTGCTACACCATGCAGGTCCTGCCGTAGCGCAGCCGAGGTCACCCCCGGTGAGCGAACACCAACGACAAAGGCCCCGACATCATATCGGGGCCTTTTTTGGCGGAGAGCGAGGGATTCGAACCCCCGGTGAGCTCACACCCACAATAGTTTTCAAGACTACCGCCTTCAACCACTCGGCCAGCTCTCCAGTTGTGAAAGGGTTTAGACCTTGCCCAAGGCGGCTCCTTCCACCGGCCCGTCTTGAACGCGATGGATACAGTTGGATATACTCGCTCGAGATGACCTATTCGACCTCGCAGGCGGCTCGGCAGTTGGGCGTATCGCGGAACACGCTGCTGCGCTGGATTCGCGAGGGGAAGGTGCCCGACGGGCCGCGCGATCGCAACGGCTGGCGGGTCTTTGCCGACGACGACCTGAAAGCTCTGAAGGTCTACGCCGACGGCCCCGTCCCCAAAGTCGTGCTCAGCGAGCGCGAGCAGCGTATGGTCGACTACTTCGCCCGCGTGCCCATGCTGCGCGGCCTGCCTCTGGAAGCGCAGCGCGCCCTGGCGGGCGCGGCGCGCTTCCAGGGCCTGCTGCGCGGCGAGTGGCTCTACCACCCCGGCGACCCCTGCCAGGGGCTCTACATCGTGGCCAAGGGGCGCCTGCGCGTCTATCGCGTCTCGCTGGAAGGGCGCGAGCAGACGCTGTCGATCGCCGAACCGTTCCAGACCGTGGCCGAAGCCGCGCTCTTCTCGCCCCGCCATGCCAACCACGCGGTCAGCCAGATCGGAACCACGGTGATCCTCTTGCCTACCCCGCTCCTCCGTCGCCTGGTGGGCGAACATCCTACTCTGGCCCAGATCCTGCTCACCGAGTTCAGCCAGCGGATCCACCACCTGGAAGAGCGCCTGCAGGCGCAGACGCTGCAGACCGTCGAGCAGCGCCTCGCCCGGACGCTGCTCGAACACCGGGAGCGGCGCTGGACCCTGGCCGATCTGGCCTCCTACCTGGGCGTCGCGCGGGAAACCGTCTCTCGCCTCACGCTGCGCTGGAGCAAGGACGGGCTGGTCGATCGTGCGGATGGTCACCTGGTCGTGCTCGACGGCGAGCGACTGGCCAAACTGTAGCGAGCGGGCCTCAACCTGAGGATGCCCCTGCCCCCTCCAACCGAAGGGTGAGGCGTTCGCCCCAAAGAGGTCTACTGGAAGGGAGCGGTGCCCCACCGGGAAGGTCGCCCATGCCGCTTAAGCATGGGCAGCCCCGAAGAGAGCCCCGCCCCTGATTTTGGAAACACGACCACAAGGAGATACCCCATGCCCGCAACCGATACCGCCAACCCCGGCGTTCAAGAAAAGGCGATCACTCGCGAAGAGCTGATCAAGCTGCTCAATGAGGACCTGGCCCGTGAGTACCAGGCCATCATCGCCTACGTCAACTACTCGCAGGTTATCAAAGGCGCGCAGTACATGCACATCGCCAAAGAGCTGGAAAAACACGCCGCCGAAGAGCTTTCCCACGCCCTGATCATCGCCGACCAGATCGACTACCTGGGCGGCATGCCCACCGTACAGGCCAAGCCGGTCAAGATCTCGGAGAAGGCCGAAGAGATGCTTCAGTTCGACCTGGATAACGAGAACGAGACCATCTATCACTACCGCATTCGCGTCCGTCAGGCCGAGCAGCTGGGGGAATACGCCATCGCCGAACAGCTACGCAAGATCCTGGTCGAAGAGCAGGACCATCAGAAAGAGCTGGCTGACGCCCTGGGCATCGAAGTGCCCGACATCAACCGTCTGGCCATCCCCGTTCGCTAAGCCACGTCATAGAAAAAGCACCCCGAGGCCACGCCTCCGGGGTGCTTTTTTCGATCCTGCGCAGGAAGCGCGAGGGCGCTAACCGCTCGGCCCGCTATCCTCCCAGCCCGCGCTCTCGCTCTTCGATGTCGCCAGCGCGACGACGTCGCGCCTCGGACCAGGCCTTGCTGCCCTTCTCTTTGAGCGGCCCCTGCAAGGTCAGCTGCACCACCTCGGGCGGCAGCTCCTGAGACTCGAGCGAGCGCTCGAGTTCGACGCTGGCCTGGTAGTCGTCGCCCTCTTCCAGGAACAGCAGAGCGTTCAAGTAGTGGCCCAGCGCCTCGACCATCTCGTCGTCGGGGTCGGCCAGAGCCGCCTGAACTTCCATCCGAGCCTCGGCATGCTCGCCCAGGCGCAGCAAAGCGCAAGCGCGGTAGGCGCGCAGCAGCGGCGCGTCGGGCTCGAGACGAACCGCCAGGTCCAGCGTCTCGAGAGCGGCCAGATCGTCCTTGAGCAGCAGCTGAACCCAGCCCACCTGCTCTAACATCTCCGGGTTGTTCGGCTGCAGCGCCAGCGCCTCTTCGAACAGCACCAGCGCCTCGCGGTAACGCTCACGCTGGTAATACAGCCAGCCCAGACCCGAATACGCCTCGTGCAAGCTGGGGTCCAGACGCAAAGCGCGGTTGTACTCGCGCTCGGAATCTTCGACCAGCGCGAGATTCTCGGCCACCCAACCCATCTGGAAGGCGATCATCGCCGATTCCGGGTCGCAGTTGCGAGCCTGCTTCAAAATCTCGTAGGCGTCAGCCCACTCTTCGTTGGCCATACGCAGAGAAGCGCGCAGCTCCAGCACCGCCGTCGTCGCCCCGTCGCGCACTTCGAGGTTGGCCAGGACGGTCTCGGCCCGCTCGATCTCGCCAACGCGAGACAGCGCGACCGCGCGCCGCAGCGAAAGTTCGGAGCTTTCCGTCAAACCGAGGTCGAAACCGCGGTCCCAGGCCTCCAGCGCCTCTTCGTTGCGACCGGTCAGGTAGTAAGCGTCGCCCAGCACCCGGCAGGCTTCGGGCACATCGAGCAGCTTGTCGTCGGCCCGCTCCATGACCTCGAGCACCATGCTCGGATTACCGCGCTCCAGATAAAGCTGGGCCAGCGAGAACAGTGCCGACAGGTGGAACTGGCTCTGGCTGCCGTAGGCGACCTGCAAAAATTCGACTTCTGCCTGCTCGTAGCGGCAGTCCTTGAAGTAGGTCCAGCCCAGCAGAAGTCGAGCTTCGTGCATGCTGTCGTCCAGGTCCAGGGCGTCCAGCAGATGATCTTCGGCGCTATCGAAGTCGCCCCGGGAGAGTGCAATGGAACCCAGTCCAAGCGAAGCCTCGGGGCTGCGCGGGCCGTGGTGCAGCGCCTGCAAGAACGACAGCTCGGAAGCTTCGAAGTCGCCCTGCTCCTGGAAAATCTTGCCCAACTGCACGTAGGGTTCGGCCGACTTGGGGTTCAACCGGATGGAAGCCTTCAGCTTCTCGACGGCCTGCTCTTTGCGGCCCATCTCGTTGAGCAGGCGGCCAAACAGGAACTGGAAGGAAGCGTCCTCTTCCTGGAAACGAGCGGAATCTTGCAGCAGGCGAAGCGCCTCTTCGTTGCGACCTTGCTGGCGCAGAATAGCGACCAGATAGTGGTAGGCTTCGGTGAAGGTCGAATCGGTCTCGATGGCCTCGCGCAGTTCGCTGGAGGCTTCATCGAGCATACCGAGATGCGAGAACGCCTTGCCCGCCTCGAAATTGCGAGACGCCTTTTCCCGACTGCGCTGTAGTCCTCCGCTGGTCATGCCCGGTTCGACAACTCCCTCATCAAAGGCTAGGCCTTTTCCTTTTAACACGGTCCGCACCCGGCGGGCCGCGCTGAACCTGTGGCTCGGTGGCACCCTGAGCAGCACGCCGTTCTTCAGGTCGGGCATGTAGTCCGAGGCCTGATGAAGGTCGCCGTCGAGGTCGGGCAGCTCATCGCGCAGCTGACCCAGAAGGTGGTCCGTCTGCAGCTCCCGGTCTTCTACTTTATGGGAAAAGTGCAAGCGAAAGAGCACGTAGCTCATCTCCTCACCTCCCTCAGACCCAAACCGTCTCATCGCTTCAACGCTCGGCTTTCTCGCCATGAGCGTGGAATGGAGCGATTATAGCACAGAGAAAATTTTTCAACAATCCGAACATGAGAGCAAATCGTTTTTTTTCTCATAGGAAACTCCAGCGCTCCCTTCGGGGACCTCTGACGGGCATGACCTCATGAGCGAAACCGCACCATGACATGGTTTGTCATGTACGTCGGCCCCCCGAGGCATTTCCTATAGGCGAAGGGAAAGTTCGTTATTACGGCGTGCATCGTGGGTAGCAGCGCGACAAAATCGAACACCCTCTCGAACCTACTTTCGTTTTGAGAGTCCTCGTCGGAGCGAAAGCCCCTCGGAAATGAGCAACGGCCCCGTTGCCGGGGCCGTTGAACGAAAAAACGTTGATATTGCTGGGCTCAGGGCTCGTCGTCGTAAGGCTCGTCAGCCTCGAGGTCGTCCTCGAGTTCATGCTCGAACTCTTCCCGTGCACGCTGCTCTTCGGAGTTCTCGCCTTCTTCTTCGGCCTGCAGGTCGTCCTCGTCACGCGGTAAGAAAGGGTCCGGAAAAAGAGGCGAGATGCCGCTGTAGCGACAGCGAACGTCCTTCTGAAAACACTCCAGGATGTTCTCGCAATAGATGGCGCCCTCGGGGCCTTTGTAGTGAGGCCCCTTATAGTCCGGGTACTCGACGAGAATATTCACCTTCTTCTTCTGGATGAAGCACTGGCGCTGCTGGGGCTCGAGAGCCTTCTGTTTCAGCTGCTGAGCCTCGGCCTGTTTAGCCTTGCGAAGGACGTGGACTTCTCTCATCTTTACCTAGTATAACCTTTCTCGCGTGCCGTGGCAGCGGAACTGACCGTTTTTTCCGATCGAGCCTCGACCGCAGCGGGGCTCTTCTCTTCTAGTGGCGCACCGCTCGGGGAATTCCTGCGCGCCGGCGCCTCCTCCCCCTGACTCAAAGCCAGCGCCAGAGCTTGCAGCGTGGCCCGGTGGACCAGACTGAAAGCGTGCCGCTTGCTTGCCGGAACTCCCCTCACTCTGCCCAGAAACTGCTCCAGTCGATAGCCCACAAGGCACTCTATCCGGACATCCCTCAGGAGATCTCCCATCAACTCCAGGCAAGCCTGAACCGGCCAGCAGCCTCGCGCCTGGTAGGCGTAAGCGATCACCCTGTCCTCTTCGACCTGCAGCGCTACCCGGACCCAATCGCCACAGACCGGGTTGCTCAGCTCGATTCCGGCCGGCTCCAGGCCCTCGACGGCAAACCGGTGACGCTCCGCGAGTTCCTGGAACTCCTCGAAAAAGCTCAGCGGCTCCGACTCGACTTTGTCCATCCTATCCTTCTCCCACCCCGTCCGCTTCCGTCCAGAAGCAAAAAAGTCCGGCCACCGTGACGGCGACCGGACCTTTCTTCACCACGGAAGGTCGCTGTCTAGACCTGGAACGAGCTCCCGCAGCCGCAGCTTTTGCGAGCGTTGGGGTTATTGAATTTGAAACCGCCACCGATCAGGTCGGTGGTGTAGTCGAGTTCGGTCCCCCGAAGGTAGAGGTAGCTCTTCATATCCACTACCACTTTGACACCGTTTTCCACTTCGAACACGTTGTCATACTCGGACACGTCCTTGTCGAAGCCCAGGGTATAAGAGAGTCCAGAACAGCCCCCGCCTCGGACGCCCATACGCAGGACGGAGTCGTTGAGGTCGTTGTTTTCCTGGAACATCCGGATAACTTCTTTTTTTGCTGAATCTGTGATCGTGACCAACTGAGGTCACCTCCTTTATCTGTTGCCCGCGGGGGGCTGTACGCAGTATATCAAAACCGCCCCCCTTTGTGAAAGTTCCCGTTTCCTGAACTATACAGGAAAAGGCTAATAGAACTTGGGATCCAGAGAGATCCGCTTGACCTCTCCGCCTTGCGGCACGGGTTTCCCTACCGCCGTCTCGGCCAGCGTGTCAGCCACGTTCTCGACCTTGCTCTGCGGCAGGTAGCCCTCGATCCGCTCGGTGGTGATGCGAGCGTTGTCGCCGGTCGCCTCCAGATGCTGGCGGAAAATGGCAGCCAGGCTCAGGCGCATGAGGATCTCGTGGTCCCCCACCCGCCAACGCTCTTTGATGTAGCACAGCATCCCGGTGGCAAAGCCTAAAGCCCCTCCCCCGCGTAGGCCGCGCCGGAAGGCGGAATCCTTCTGCAGCGAACGGTGCAGCGAAGCGACGAACCCCTGCTCGACCTCCTGGTTGAACGAGGCCAGACCGCCGGTCTCCTCCAGCGTGCCCTGAGCGGCCCGCATGTTCAACGAAAGCTCTTCTTCGGTCTGTCGCCCGCCCGACTGGTAGGTGCCTCCACCTAACGAGGTCAACTGCTTCCAGAAGCTCTCGCTGACTTCGCGGCGAACCCGCTCGGCTTCGGCCTTGTCCACCTTCAAAATGTCGGCCAACGCCTGCATGAAAATCTCTTCTGGCTGCTCGTAACGACCGTCCGACAGCGCCACGACGTGGTTGAGGATCAGGATGGAAAGTCGGGTGGGAAGGCCGGTCTCGGCCAGGTAGGTCAGGGTTTCTCGGAAATACTCGATCAGTTCGTCCGGGGTGATCTGCCGGTTATCGCCCTGCAGGGCAGCGCTGCGCTCTTTCCAGTACAGCCGCATCCGCTCGCGGGCGGAATGACTGGGGATCAGGGCGGCCGAGGAGGCTTCGAGCAGTTCGAGCTTCGGCCCGATGACCTGACTGGGCCCCAGGTAGGCTACGGCCGATCCGACGGCCAGGAAGGGGAACAGGAACTCGTACGACTCCTCGGCGATCTTGCGACGAACCGAGGCCTCGATGTCGTCGGTGGTGGCGTTGTCGGGGTGCGGCAACTCGAGTTTCTGGGCCAGCCAGATCAGGACCGCCCTCTCGACTTCGGCCGGCGAGGCGCCTTTGCCGGTATCCACGCGAGAGGCCATCCAGCCGACCAGTCCATTGAACAGGGCCTGGTGGTCGGCACCTTCCTTGAAGGTTTGAGTTTCGCGCGCGAACGCTTCTAGTTCGCTCTGAGTCAGATCTCGCAGTCCAGCTAACATATCGACTCCCTTTCTTTCTCTAACAAGGTTGAGGCCCCGATCCCCTGGCTCCACAGCGTGTGGGAGGCCAGCCGCGCCGCTCTTCTCCGCCCCGGTGGGAACTCTTTCAAGGCGCCCTTTCCAACTTTCCCGGCGCGCCTCGTAGTTGAACATCGCCCTTTTTCACGTCTCTTTAAGAGCGCTCTGACAAACTCGATTCATCACGATTCAAGAAAAGGGTTCTCCATGCAGATTTTGACCAGCCCCACCCCTCTGACCGCTCGCCCCGCCGCTACGAAAGCTGCGGCAGCCCCCGCGCCGACCGCCGGAGAGACGGCGGTGCCGATCGACGGCGTCAAATTCGACTCGTTCGAGATCGATAAGGACGCGCTCAAGATCGAGCACGGCAAACTGGTCAAACACGCCAAGCAGGGCGCTCTGGCCGGCGGCATCGTCGGTACCCTGGCCGGAGCCGCTGCCGGTCTGGCTGGCGGCGTCCTGGGCGCGGTCGCCGGAATGAGCCTGGCCGGCGCCGGCGCGGTCGTCGGCGCGGCGGCCCTGGCTTACGGCGGCTGGAAACTCGCGACTCACAACCGCCAGGGCGGACTGGCCCTGTTGGGCGGAATTCTGGCCGGAGCCGCCGGTGCGGTAGCGGGTGGAGTGGGCGGCTTCTACGGCGGCCTGGCGGTGGGAGCCATGGCCGGAGCCGCAGGTGGAGTGGCCGGCGCCCTGGCGGGCGCGGCGGGCGTCGGCACCATTGGAGCCGCCATCGGAGCTGCCAGCAAAACTATCACCGAAGTGCTCAACAACAAGGCGGAGTACCCCAACACCATCGCCCAGGTCCGGCAAGACATGGCGGAAGCGCACGCTAAGGAGAATGCGGGGAAAATTTCATCGAAAGGACACTAGAGCCGTCATTGGCCTTATGTCATAATCGCCGCCCGGACAAGGAGTCATCGACGCCTTGTCCGTTGGCCATGATCCAACGATGTCGACCGAGCAACCAACCATAACCTCGCACACTCTCCCCAAACCAGGGGAGACCTTCGGTCGTTACCAGGTTCTGGAACTGCTGGGCCGGGGCGGCATGGGGCAGATCTTCAAGGTCAACACCGAAGACAAGCCGGACCCGATCGCCCTGAAAGTGGTCGACTCGCCCAACTTGTCGCGGGTCGATCGCCTGCGCTTCGAGCGCGAGTTCCAGCTGACTTCGAAGTTCCACCACCCCAACCTAGTCGAAGTTTTCGAATTTGGCTCCTACCAGGGCACCACCTACTACACTATGGAGTGGGTCAAAGGCGTCAACATCGACAAGGCGTTCGACAAAGAGCGCCAGACTCTGGGCGGTGGAGAGGTTCCGGCGGCGGCCGTGCGCTGGATCGACGGCGTCCTGTCCGGTCTACAGACCCTGCACGAAGCGGGCATCGTGCACCGCGACCTGAAGCCCGAGAATATTCTCGTCGACAACACCGGTCAACCCAAGCTTTTGGACCTGGGGCTAGCCTCGCACTTCACCGATCAGCGCTCGGTCTCGCGGCTGACCGTTCCCGGCGCGGTGCTGGGCACCATCCACTACATGGCGCCCGAGCAGGTGATCGGCGCCGAGGTCGACCCCCGAGTCGACCTGTACGCGCTGGGCGTTATGCTCTACGAGTGGTTCTCCAACAAACTGCCTTTCACCGGTCCGGACCCGATCGCGGTGCTGGGTCAGATCCTGCACGAGAAAGCGCCGCCCCTGGAGCCGGTGCTTCAGGTCCCGCGCGGGGCGCTGGACATGGTGGCCGCGCTGCTGTCGAAAAAGCCCGAAGACCGTCCCGCCTCGGCCGCGCAGGTGCGAGCGATCTGGAACCGCTCTTTTGGTTCGATCTCGGACTCGGCCGAACGCGAGATGGTGGCGCCCTCGCTCAAGGCTCTCCCCCTGCCTCCCCGTTTTGTAGGACGCGAGAACGAGCTAGAGCAGGCCCAATGCCGACTGATGGAAGGCTCCGCCCAGGGGATCTCGGTGATCTACAGCGGAGCCGCCGGGATGGGGAAATCGCGCGCCCTGAGCGAGCTTCGCGACTGGGCCAAGCGCCACCGCTGGAAGGTGCTGCAGACGGCCGCCTCGCCCCTGGACACCCTGCCGTTCCAGCCCCTGCTCGACCCGCTCAGGGCCAGCCTGCGCTACGGCATCCCGCCCGCTCTCGAGTCGTTCCGCCCCGAGCTTTCGCTGATTCTGCCGGAGCTTTCGGCCGACGGCGAAGGCGACACCGAGCTGAACCCTTTGCGCCGCTACCGCCTGTTCGAAGGCATGCGCCGCGTGCTGATGTACGACCGCCGCCGCACCGATGAGCCGATTACCCTGATGACGGTCGAGGATCTGCAGCACGCGGGCGACGAAACGCTGGAGTTCCTGCACTTCCTGAAGCAGCGCCAGGAGGGCGACGGGCGGGCCGGACTGCGGGTCGCCGCCACGCTGAGTCCTCAACCCGACAAGCCGGAGGGGATGGGAGGCCGTCTGGAGCAGACCCTGAGCTCGCCCGGAATCCTCTCCCTGGAACTGGGACCGCTGGAGGCCGAGGCGGCCCGCCGCCTGATCCTTTCGATGGTGGGAGGCGGTTCGCTGGAAGAGGTCAGCCTGCGCGCTTTCGTGGGCCAGTCCGAGGGGAACCCGCTGTTCTTGATCGAGATGACCAGGGCGTTCTTAGAAGAAGGACGCCTGCAGCGCTATCGCAAGGGCGACTCGGACGTCTGGAAGCTGCGCCTGCCGACGATGTCCAGCGCCTCGACCTCGTCGGCCAAGATCCCGGACACCTTGAAAAGTGTGGTCAGTCGCCGACTGCGTCCCCTGGAGCCGGACGACCGGGAACTGTTAAAGAAGGCGGCCTTCCTGGGCTTACGCTTCTCCTTTACCCTGCTGGCAGCGCTGGCTGGACGGCCGGAACGCGACGTTTTCGAGCGCCTGCTGCACCTGGCGGGTAAGGGGCTGATCAAAGAGGGCAAAGGGAACGACACCTTTGACTTCAGCAACAGCATCATCCCGGCGGTGCTGCTCGACTCCGCCTCTCCCACCGAGAAACGTCACACCCATCTCGAGATCTGCCGCCAGGCGCTGGTCTTGAACCCGGACGACTGCGACCCGTTCTGGCTGGCCTGGCACTACCGCGAGGCCGGTGAAGAGGGCGAGGCGATCCGCTACCTGCAGACCAGCGCGGACCGGGCTCTGGGCTCGTTCTCTTTTGCTCAGGCGGCGGCTCTGTACCGGGAGATTCTGTCTTCAGGCACCGAACTTGCCGAACTGGGCATCAGCCGGGCCGAGGTCGAGGAAAAGAGCGCCGATGCCCTGCGCTATAAGGGCGAGCTAGAGCAAGCCGCCACGGTCTATCGCGACCTGCTGGCCGCCTTACCCGGTCCGGGTGGAGCCGCCCGCGTCCGTCTGCTGCACAAAATGGCGCTGGTGCAGGACGGTCTGGGCGAATCGAGCGCCTGCTTCTCGCTGATGAAGCAGGCCTGGGAAGAGCTGGGGCTGGCTTCGCTGGAAGAGGCGGCCGGCACGGCCAACCTGATCAACCTGCTCAAGGCGCTGACCACGAGTCGACTCTCGCTAAGCTCGCGTTCGCGGCTTTCCCGTCTGACTCCGGCCGAGGCCGAAGAGGTGGTCTCGCTCTCTTTTGACCTGCAGCGCCTGCTCTACTTCTTGCGTCCGGCGGGCTGGATGGGTCAGGCGGTCGAGGTGGCGCTGGTTCAGCGCAAGGTCCGTAAAGGTGGAGCCGAAGACAACCTGGCGGGCGCCCAGTCCGACTTCAACGGGGCCTACCTCTGTCTGCGCCTCCCCAAAGGCTGGCAGACGCAGACCGTGCGCTTTCTCGACGCCGCCGTCGAGAAGCTGAAAGCCGCGCCGATCTCTTTCCATCGCATCGACGTCAAGCGCGACTGCGCTTACCTGTACCAGTTAGCGGGCCTTCCCGAGCGCAGCCTGAAGCTGGCCGAAGAGGCTGCGGACGAAGGCGAGCGGATGGGCCATATGGCCGGTCTACCTTCGATCTACGGGATCGCCGCCGCCTCGGCCATCTCAGCGGCCGAGTTCGAAACCGGGGCGACGCTGGCCTGGAAGGGCTACCACCTGGCCCAGGCCACGGAGAGCCACCGCGACCTGGTGCTGAGCACGGTGCAGCTGATCCGAGCGATGATCTATCTGGGCCAGTGGGACGAGTTAAGACCGCTCTACGACTCGCTGAGCGAGCGCGATTTCCAGATTTTTCCGTATTTGCGCACGACATGGCTGCAGGTTCAGGTCGAGAGGGAGATCTGGGAGGGGCGCCCTGGAGGGTTCGAGCGGGCCGAGCAGCTCGCGTTGGAGGGGATCAACCTGTGCGCCGACATGGACGAGCCGCGCTACTACCGCGCCTCTATGCGCGTTCTGCTGATCGAGAGCCGGCTCAAGGGGCTGGGCGTCGAGAGCATGGCCGAAGACGACTGGGAGTATTCCGAACGCCGTTTGAGATCGTTCGCGCATCTGCGCTTCCGTCTGAAGCTGATGAAGATGATGTGGCATCTGCGCGAGGGCAAGGTCGACGAGGCGCGTCTGTTAGCCCAGCGTCTGCTGGAGCGGCCGGAGTGCAACGCTTACCGGACGACGCTGATCAAGCGGCTTCTGTCCGAGCGGTAACTTTAAGGTAACCCCGATTTCGTCCCCACAAGGTAGAGTGGGCGGGATAAGAAGACAAACTGCCTCCGGGCCACGGCCGCTTCTGGCCTTTTTGCCCGGCGAACGAGGTTACCATATATGAATATTTCCAGCTCGGTCGCGCCGCTGCGTATGACCGCACTCTCCTTCCCTAGAGCCGCCGTGGCGTCATCCGACGCCGCTACGGAAACGGGCCCGGTCGACGGCTTCGTCGCCTCCTCGGCCGCTGCCGCTCCGGCTCTGGCTTCTCCTCAACAAGCTGTCAGCGCCGCCCAGGCTCTGATCGCCGCCCCTGAACCTTCGGTCGATATCAAGACCGTGCAGGACCAGATCACCGCCGGTCTGCCCGGCGTGGGCGTGAAGTTCAACCACATCGACGACTTCTCCAAGCTCAACGGCCGCCTGGCTACCATGGGCGAACTCAAAGAGATGATGGCCGCTCTTTACGACGAGTCCAACATCCCTTACGGCTACATCACCGACGGCTGCTACGCGCGCGCTCACATGATGGACGAGAGCCTGCGCCAGCACGGGATCAACAACGCCAAAATGTTCGCTATGGGCGACCTGGAAGCGAAGAACGACGTGATGTCGGCTCGCTGGTGGTATCACGTGGCGCCGCTGGTGTTCGTGGACGGCGGCGACGGCCAACCGGTGGCCAAGATCATCGACCCGGGCTTCTCCCGCGAGCCGATGGACCCCGAGCAGTGGGTCGCCACCATGAATAAGGGTCCGAACGTGGACGTCGACCTGGTTTCGGCCGAGCAGTACTACCCGCGCCGCGGCCGCGCGGACAGCGACTTCGGCGATTCGCTGGGTCCCGCTGTGGGCACCCTGCAGGATTACTCCCGTCGTCTCTGGGGCGCCAAGAAGGCCAAGGGGATCCCTCAGCCTCCTTACGAGAAGCCCACCTGGGATAAGCCCGGCTCCGGCGGCGACTTCGTGGTCGACGGGAAAACCCAGTACATCTTCCCCGAAGGCGTCCAGACCTCGCCCGATCCCGCCTACCAGCTGGGCACCTCGATCACGGGCGCGCTGCTGCTGCAGCCCGTACCCGAGCGCGAAGTCGTGTCCGCCACCTGGGACAACCGCCCTTCGGACTTCGACCCCTACCAGAGCCGATAAGGGCTCTCGCCCTCCTCGCTCCCGCTTTAGCAAAAACGCCCTCCCTTCGCGGGGGGGCGTTTTTCTTTTGCGCAGCCCGGGCGCTCGCTGGCGGGAGGGTTGCTCTCTGGCGGGGCGCGCC
>JAEXNA010000134.1 GCA_023447635.1 Vulcanimicrobiota bacterium
TGCCGGTGACGGTGTCGCCGACGACGGCTCCGTTGACTACCGAGGTTGCGGTGACGGAGTCGACCACGTTGACGTCGCCGGTGTTGCTCACGTAGGCGTTCGTGCCAGCGTTGATGGCGACGTTGTCGGTGTTGGTGAGCAGGCTCTGGGTGGTCGTTCCGATGCTGCCGCCGGCGCTGAGACCGAGGTCGACGGCGTTGACCGTGGCGGTGCCGTTACCGTCACCGTTGGTGATGATGTTGCCACCAGCGGTGAGGACAGCGTCATCAGCAGCGGTGATATTCTCGTTGACGGCGATGTCAGAGCCGGCGCCGGCAGCGATGAGAGCGACGTCGTTGGCGCTGATAGCGTCGTTGACGTTGATGTCGCCACTGTTGGCCAGGCGGTAGTCGCCGCCCGCGGTGTTGCCCTCTACTTCGTCACCTACATCGGCTCCGTTCACGACCGAGGTTGCGATGACGGAGTCGACCACGTTGACATCGCCAGTGTTGCTCACGTAGGCGTTCGCGCCAGCGGTGATGGCGATATTGTCGGTGTTGGTGAGCAAACTTTGATTGGTCGTTCCGATACTGCCCCCGGCGCTGAGGCCGAGGTCGACAGCGTTGACCGTGGCGGTACCGTTACCGTCACCGTTGGTGATGATGTTGCCGCCAGCGATGAGGACAGCGTCATCAGCGGCGGTGATATTCTCGTTGACGGCGATGTCAGAGCCGGTGCCGGTAGCGATGAGAGCGACGTCGTTGGCGCTGATGGCGTCGTTGACGTTGATGTCGCCACTGTTGGCCAGGCGGTAGTCGCCACCCGCAGTGTTGCCGGTGACACGGTCGCCTACCGCTGCTCCGCCCGTCCCGGGCGTCACCGTGGTTGCGGTGACCGTGTCGATGATGGCCACGTCACCGGTGTTCTGAACGTAGGCACTCGTACCAGCGTTGATGGCGATACCGGCGGTGACGGTATCGATGCTGTTAGTGGTCGAACCGATGCTCGTTCCAGCCTGCAGACCGACTGCGCCGTCCGCCGCGATCGTCTCGCCCTGGGTCTGGGTGATGGCTCCAGTGCCAGCCTTTACGACTGCATTTCGGCCAGCGTCTACAGAACCGTCCATAACTACGCTGTTGAGCGCGATGAGTGACACATCTCTGCCCGCGATGGCATCGGTGTTCAGATTCAAAGTGCCGCCGGCCGCCTCGATGCGAAGGTCGTTAGCCGCGCGAGCGACCCCCACCGTTTCGATCACTCCAGTAACAGCAGCGATCGTCAGGTCGCCGACCGTGTCCCGGATATAGGCATCTCCACCGATGCCGTCGCCGTTGGGGTCAGTGTCGACCGCGAGGGTCGCCACGTTGACAGAGAGAGGGTTGGTGGCAGTTCCGATCGTCTCACTGGCTGCCAGGCCCAGTCCGGTCGCGGTCACGGTGGAGCCGTTGTTGAACCTGATGCCGCCGTCGTTATTGTCGTCCTTGTCGGCCCGAATAACGAGGTCGCCGTCAACTGCTATGCTGCGATTCAAGATAACATCGTCGTCCGCCACGAGGTCAGCATCGCTGATGTCGCGATCGGGACGATTCTCGTTAATCTCGCTGGACAAGGTTAGAGAACCGCCACCAGCGGCTCTAAGCTGTAGGGTTCCGTCTACGCTGTTGCCTTCGACGGTTTCGAACACCCCGATGATGGGAGTGTTGGTCACAGTGACTCCGCCGGCCTCATCGCGGACGTTGACTCTGCCGCCGCTATTGAAAGCAAGATTTGTAGCACGGATGACGATAGAGTCGGCGTCCGTGATACCGGCTCCGATGCCTTGAGCGCCGGCAGACAAGCCGACGTTGGCTGCCGATACGACCGAAGTAGATCCGACCGTCTTAGCAATTCCACCCACGTTGTCGTTGTTCGAGTCCGCCCGAAGCACGACGTTGCCGGTAGCGGTTCTGACACCGTTGACAATGGTATAGTTCTCGACGTTGTTCGCGAGATTGATGTCGTCTCGGGCCGTGAGGTCGATGTCTCCGCGCGCCGAGACAGCTCCCTCGACGGTCAAGTCACCACCATCAGCAGCAATCTGCAAGGTCGTGAAAGCGTCAGCTCCGCTGACGATCTCGCGAACGCCCTGCACGGACGAGGCGATGACCAGGTCGCCCGACAGGTCGACCACGTTCACGGAGCCGCGAGTGCTGTTGACGGAAAGTCTTTCCACGTTGACGCCGATGGCGCCGGGATTGCCCGGAGCGGCGGCGGTGCCGATATTTCCAGCTGCCGACAAACCTAGTTCGACCGCCGTGATATTTCCGACACCGGTGATGTTGCCGGTCAAGTTGTTATCAGCGTCCGCCCGGACGACAACGTTGCCAGTCGCTACATCCGTGGCCAGATCGACGCTTCGTACAGCCTGCTCGAGGGTCACATTGTTGTCCGCGACAAGGTCGATGTTGCCGCCAGCTCGGATCTCGTCCGCTATGGTCAATGAGCCGCCACCCGCAGCACGCAGCTGCAGCGAACCGCCGATCTCCGTTCCGGTGACCACATCGCCAACGGCGGTGACCTGGTTGACGAGGCGAAGACCACCGCTCTCGTCGCGAACATTGGCCAGGCCGGTGGTCTCCAGCGCGAGATCCGCGGTGGTGACGCTGATTGCGTTGTTGATCTCCGGGTTCACTCCCGCAGCAGGGACGAACTCTCCAATGCCGTTGGTGCCAGCGGATAGACCGACCTGCGTTGCCGTGATCGTCGTGCCCGCGGCCTGGCGGATTCCTCCGGTAGCGTCGCCGTCGACAGCGCTGTTGTCCGCGCGAATCACCACGGTGTCGCCAGAGCTCAGGACGTTATTGTTGAGCGCGACATTTCTTTGAGCCTGGAGATCGATCTGACCATCTGCGCGCACCGCTCCTTGGACGATGAGGTCCGCATTGGCAACACCGGTGGCTCCGTTGTCGTCAGCGGCGATGACCTGCAACTGCCCGCCCACCGCCTGAGTACCGGTCTGCGGCATGACGACCTGTTCGACGACACCGGTGACCTGAGAGACGATAGTCAGTCCGTCGTTGGCGTCGCGCACTCTCGCGTTGCCGGTGGCTCTCACAGCCAGATTGCTGGCGTTGGTGTCGAAGGCGTCGGTGGCGCTAGCCCCCTGAACGCTACCGCCGTCCGCCCAGAGGCCGACATTGACGGCCTGGACTCTGGCTCCTTGCGCCTGGGTGATGCTTCCGGCTCCCGCACCGTCGCCAGCGATGACGGCGACGCTTCCGTTAGCCGTGTCGCGCGCCACGACGTTACCGTTGATGTTGAAGTTGACGTTGTCCTGGGCGACCAGGTCGATGTCGCCAGCAGCCGTGACGAGGCCGTTGACGTTCAGGGTGCCGGCCGCCGCCTCGAGCTGGAGAGTTCCCGACGAGTCAGCCCCCGCCACGGTCTCGTCGACGCCGGTGATGCTCGAGACGATGGTCAGGTCGCCGCTGTTGTCACGAATGTTGACGCTGCCTCCATTCGTGGTGCGCACGGCCAGATTGGTGACGTTGATGTCCAGAGGCGCGCCGCTAGGAGTGCCGATGTCTTCGCTGGCCACCAGGCCGAGGTTCTGGGCGTTGATGTTGCCAACGCCGCTGATGCCACCGCCCGTGGCGCCGGAGTTGTCATCGTCGGCACGAACGACCACGTTTCCGCTCGCGGTGATCGAACCGTTGATGATGACGTCGTCGTCAGCGACGAGGTCGGCATTCGTGATGCCGTTGAGAGTTGTACCCGACGCGATGGTCAGAGAGCCGCCATTGGCAACTTCAAGCTCCAGGTTTCCGTTGACGGTCGCGCCAGTGTTGTTGGAGACGGTTCGGTCAACTCCGGTTACAGAATTGATGACGGTCAGGCCTGCGCCAGCATTGGTGGCGTTGGTATCGAGAATGTTGGCAGAGCCAGTCGTCTCGAAGGCCAGATTGGTGGCATCGATATCGACAGCGTTGTCGTCGGTGCCGCCACCGGCGACGCCGATCCCGCCGTTGCCGGCCGACAGGCCAACGTTGGTAGCGCTGACCACGGCACCCTGCGTCTGCCTGATATTGCCGGAACCGTTGTTGTCGGAATCAGCAACAATCGCAACAGAACCATTGGCCGCAGTCGAGACCACGCTGGCGTCGAGCGAGATGTCTGTGGTAGCAGCCAGGTCGATATCTTCGGCCGCGGTGACCGCAGAGTTGACGTCGAGCGCACCGGCAGTGGATTCGATGACCGCGACCCCGCCGCTGGTCACTGCTCCGTTGACGTTGACGGGGCCGGACGAGGTGACTCGATAGTCACCTCCCGTAGTGTTGCCGGTGACGTTGTCAGCCGGATTGTTCACGGCGGCCACGCTGCCGACGATGTTGACGCCGCCGGTGTCGCTGACTCTAGCAGCACCTGTTCCGGAGGTCTCCACAGTCAAGTTGGTCGCGTTGATGTCGAGGGCATCCGTCGCGGAGGTGCCTCTGATTCCGCCGTTACCGGCCGAAAGACCTACCCCAGTTCCATTCACCGTCGCGCCAGCAGCTTGAGTGATGCCGCCCGTATTGTTGCCGTCTTGATCGGCACGGATGACGACGTTGTTCGTGTTCGCCGTGACGCTGGCGTTGAGCGCAACATTGTTGTCAGCGATCAGATCGACACCCGTTCCGGCGGTCAGTCCGGTCGAGACGGTCAGATTGGCGGTGTCGCCACCCTCGGCGCGAATCTGCAGAGAACCGCCTGCTACAGGGCCAGCCGTCGGAGTGCTGACGCTCTCGAAGTCGAAGGGAGCCTGATTGTTGGTGCTGACGTTGCCAACTACGGTGACACCGCCAGCGGTGTCTCGAACGTTGGCAGAACCCGTCGTTTCTAGAGCGAGATTGTCAGCGTTGATGGCGATGGCGCCAGCAGTCGAGCCTGCAACTCCAATGCCATCGTTGCCTGCGGAAAGGCCTACCCCGCTGGCGGAGACCACGCCAGCGGTCTGTCTGATACCGCCCGTGCCGTCATTGTCCGAGTCGGCAATGATGACGACGTTGGTCCGATTTGCCGGACCGCTGGTGTTTGTTGTAGTCACGCTGGCGTTGAGCGCCACGTTATTCGCCGCGACAAGGTCCACCCCGCCGGTGTTGGGGGTCGCTGCACCGTTGGTCACGGCGGTATTGACTGCCAGGCTTCCGCCGGAGGCGATCACCTTGGCGCCTGCGCCGGATGCCGCGCCACTCACTGTTTGCTGGACTCCGGTCACGGAGCTCACGATCGCAAGGTCACCAGTCTGATCCTGGACCCGAACCTGGCTTCCCGCATTGTAGGAGAGCTGGTCGGCGCGGATCTGCAGATTGCCACCCTGTTCGCCGATGTTGCTTCCAACAGTCGTTCCACCGCCCTGGATCGGGGCGCCGCCCGTCTGAAGACCGATAGCATCGGCTGTCAGCACGACTTCGCTCGTGGGACGGTTTGAAACGGTTGTGATTGTGGTTCCCGCGCCGGTGGTCTTGATAACGAGGTTGTCACCCGCGGTGATGTTGCTGCGAGTCACGAAGCTGCCCGTCGAGACAAGGTCGATCGACTCTCCGGCGGTCACAGGGGTACCGGGGTCAATGCTGAGCCCTCCATTGGCCACGTTGATGGCCAGGTCGTTGACCGCGGCGACGTTGTTGACGCTAGAACCGATTCCGTTGACGTTCCCAACCAGGGTCAGGTCACGCGGTACAGCAGGGGTAGCTGGGTTCGCTACGGCGTTGATGTAGGCGTTGCCTTGCGTCTCGGAACCTGCCTCGCCTCCGGCGTTGACGGTCAGAGCGTTGGTGCTGATGTCAAAAGCGCCGCCTTGCGTGGCATCCAGCGAACCGATGTTACCGGCGGTCGTTTGTAGACCGACTCGTCCGCCACCGGTAGTGGTGACGACACCGCCCTGCACCTGTGTGATGTTCTGGCCAGCGCGTAGCACCACGTTTCCGCCGGACGTGATGTCCGCGAAGTTCGTGGTATCGTCGCCAGGAGCGAACGGCGTGCCATTGAGATTTGTGCCCGAAGCCATCGCAATGTTGCCGCTCGTAGCGAGCAGATCGACGAAGCCGTTGGACACGAGGTCTTGATTCAAGATGATGTTGTTCGTCGCGCTGATGCGGACATCGCCCACACTTGTACCACCCGTGACGATGTCGCGGACGACCGCAGTCGGCGAACCGGGCGCGGCTTGGAAGGCGAGCACAGCTTGGTCAAGGGTCAAAGAGCCGGTCGCGGCGAGATATACTCCGGCCGATCCGGCCTCGAAAGCGAGCCGACCAGCGGGAGAGGACGTGATTTCGATAGGATCCGCGGCAGAGCCGACTCCAACATCAGCGACCAACCCGATCTGGCCTGTTCCTTGCAGGGTGATGTCGTTACCCGCGCCGTCCAAGTCCACGATTCTACCTGGCGTCCCGGGCCCAGCGGGCGTGGTCGTATCGTTGAGCGCCTTAAGGATCAGAGTCGTCCCGTCTGCGACGGTGATGTCGCCCACGCCGATCTGTCCACGATTGGCAAGTCCGGCGTTGATGACCGTCAGGCCGCCAGCATTACCAGCAGCATTTCGCGTCCGCACTTCAGTGCTAACAGGATTGAACGTCAGAGTCGCGCCGTTGGTAACATCGCGAAGACCGACGGCGCCATCATTCGTGGTGACGTCGAGAAGCTCGAGGGTACCGCTTCCTCCTTGCAGATCGAGTCCGATTCTAGCACCTACTTGGGTCGTCTCAGCGACAAGGGCTCGAGCGATGATGTCGAACGGGAGGGGGGTGCCGAAGGTAATCTCTCCCGCCGCACTGATGCTCTCAAAGCCGCCGATGTCGCCGCGAGTGGCCGTGAGCGAAATCAAGCCGTTTCTCGCCGTCACATCCTCACGCTCGCCGGAGCGGTCCTGCAGACTTCCTGCGGTGAGACTTACCACCGCTCCCAGGCTATCGGCTTGAACTGAATTGAAGCCACCGTCTCCGCTCGCGGGCGCTGAAGCCGCCCCTTTACCTACACCAAGCAGACGGTCGGTGACTAAGGTGATGTTGCCTGCGGAGGAGAAGAGCCCCGGATCTCGCTGTCCGGAGCCGCCCGCGTTGTTCTGCTCATTGTCGAATCTTTCGACCCTGACCTGGTCGCGTATGTTGAACGCACCGCCATTGAGTGTAGCAGCGGGCGTCGTGTCTCTAAGCACGACGTTGCCCGATGCAATCGCCGTCAAATCCTGTTCATAAACAGTGCCAGAGGCGACGAGATCGCCCAAATTCGAGGCAAGAAATTCAGTGACAGTGGCTCTACGCGCGAAGTTGGCATCGACGGAGCCGACTCGGTCCTGGACGCGGGTCGCGATGTCTCGACCAGTGGCGTTGATGTTGTCCGAATAAGTGGAACCTGTTGCGGCTGCGAACGCACCATTGTTGCCAGCGGCGGCAACACCCCCTGCCGTCGCCGCTGTTCCGAGAGCGGCACCTCCACGGGCGTTCACACCGATATCGATATCATCGGCTTTCAGCGCGCCTCCCAGGTTCGTTCCTGGGGCGCTGGTCAGGTCGCGCGAGTAGACGCCGCCCGTAGCGCCGGTCAGGATGTCGATGCTTCGAACGTTCACGGTATCATTGCCCAGGTAGACGCTTCCGTCAGCCTGCGTGACACCAGCGTCGAGCACAAGGTGATTCACGCTGTTCTGCATCACGATCTCGCGTGCGCCATTGACTTCGAATCTTATGTGACGGTTGGCCTGGAGTGTGATGACGCTGGCCGTGAGACCCTCCAGGAAGTCAACTCCGATACGCTGGTCGGTGTCAGCGACGCCGCCGGCGCCAACGATGTTCGTGTTCACATTACCGTCAACGATGATGATGTCATAAGGGTCAAGGAGAAACGCACCGGCTACACCATTGGCCGCACCCAGTTCAATGTCTGAGGCGAGATTGAAATATTTGCCCGAGAACTCGATAAAGCCGCCGTCGCCCTTCAGGCCGCCTTGAGCGGACAGCTCCGAGCCTTTGAGGCCGACGATCTTACCGCCGACTTCGCCTTCGACGCGACCCAGATTGGACAGGGCGAACACGTCTCCGCCGTCGGAGTTGACGCCCCTGCCGTCAGCCGCGGTGACCGAGTGCTCGCCGAGCACGGTCAGGCGAGCGGAATCGAGCGTAACCGTCCCAGCATCCTTGCCGTTCCGCCCGTCAGCACGAATGGTGCCGCCCTGGTAGACGCTGCCGCTGCCCCCCTCGAGGGCGACGGTTCCGTCGGGACGGGTGATCAGACCGGTCGCCCGGTCTTCCACGCCGAGCATGTCGGAGAGCACGGCCGAAACGGTGCCGCGGGGCAGCACGACGGTGCCGGCTTCACCCTTGATGGCGTCGATCTGGTAGTTGATCAGGTTGCGACCGTCGAAGCTCAGGGTGGTCTTCTCGCCACCGGCCAGCAGCACCTTACCGAGGTTGGCGACGATCAGCCCTTCGTTGGACACCAGCGGAGCGGTGAGCACGGCGTAGCCGCCCTCGGAGATGGTGATGGTGCCCTGGTTGACGATGGAGGCAAGCTCTTTGTGCTTGTCCTGCTCGAACTTGTAGTTCCCCTTGAGGAAGTCCTGATCGGAGATCCCCAGGGTCGAAACGACCAGGCCGCCCACGTTGACCTGCGAGCCCGGACCAAAGAGCACGCCGTTGGGGTTGATCAGCCAGACGTTACCGTTGGCTTTGAGCGAACCGAGGATCTGCGAAGGGTCCTGGCCGGTCACCCGGTTCAGGATGACCGCCATCTGGTTGGGCTGCAGGAACTGCACCGCTTCCTTGGCGCCGATCGAGAACGAGTCCCAGTTGACGATCGCCTGCTGGGTCAGCTGCTCGACGGTCATGCTGCCGCCGACCTGGCCGATGTTGACCTGCCCGGCTTTGACCTGCGGTCCGCTGGGGTTGGCCAGGGCCGCCGTGGTGAGGGCGGCCATAATCATGGCGGTCAGAGTCTTCTTTGAACGGGCGAAGGGGTTCTTCCTCAACGAGTTCTTACGCAGCAGGTTTCTCATGGTTCTTGGTATCCTTAGGTCCTAGGTTTCGTCTTTTTCTCTAGAAGGGTGATGGTCTGATTAGAAGCGCTTGCTGAAAATCAGGTAGGGGACGGGGTCGTTGTCGTCGGGGTCGGTCACTTCGTTGTTGCCGAGCGGGAAGCCGACCTCGGCGCGGATATAGGTCTCCTCCGGGAGACGGAAGTGCAGGCCGAAGCCGGCGCCGGTGAGCGACGTGTTGTTGATCTCACCGGGGAAGGGGCGCTTGAGGTAGCCCGCGCCGTGGTCGAGGAAGACACCGAACTGGAACAGCTCGCGGTCGCTCTCGATGGGGGCCCAGCGCAGCTCGGCGTTGACGTTGTAGCCGGCGTCGGCCAGGTAGGCCGACTGCACGTAGCCGCGCACCGTGCTGATACCGCCCAATCCGTACTGCTCTGCGTAGGGCAGCGGCGCGAAGGCGGCCTGATGCGAACCGCGCAGAATGCCGTAGAACTGGTCGCTGAAGCGCTGCACGCGGGCCAGGTCGAAGTTCAGCTTGGTGAATCCGCCGCCGGCCTGGCGCGAGGTCAGCGGGTCGTTAGGCGACAGGCCGCCCAGCACGTTGCCCAGATCCTGGGTGATGCGGGCGCCGCCGAAGTTGCGACCGTTGCCGGAGTTCCAGTCGCCGCGAACGCCCAGCACGACCTCGCGCAGACGGTCCTCGGATAACTGGGTGCCCAGGATGGTGTTGTTGATGTCCTGGTAGACGAAGCCGCCGCTGAGGTAGAGGTTCTTGTCGGTGTCGCGGATCAGCGGATGCTCGACCAGCAGGCTCAGCACGTCGGCATCGCCGCGGATGTCGAGAATCTGCAGCTCGCGTCCGACCTGGAAGGCCGAGTTGGCGTAGCCGAAGTTCAGTTGGGTGCCCTTGTTGTTCAGCGGAGTGCTGTAGTTGAGGTTGAACAGGTCGACACCCTGGACGTCGGCGTTGAGCAGGTCCGAGTCGACGTAGCGCAGCGTCAGAACATCGGCGCGGTTGGTCAGGTTGCCCCATTCGAAAGTTCCGCCCAGACGGTTGCGGCCGGTGAAGCGGGCACCCAGATTGTTGTAATCGATGGTGAAGTGGGTCGGCAGGTCGTCTTCCACCTGGACCAGCAGATCCACCGATTCCTGGTTCTCGCCGGCGCGCACGATCGACTTGGCGTCCAGGTCCATATTGTCGTTGAGCAGCAGCAATTGGCGCTGCAGGACGCTGCGACGGGGCAGGCCACCCTTGGCGTCTTCGGCGACCGGTTCGAGCATCCACTTGATGTAGTCGTCCGAGTACCGCTTGTTGCCCTCGATGGCGATGTCGTCGAGATTGGACTCGACCACCTTGATGGTGACGGTGCCGTCGCCGAGCTCCTGCTTGGGAAGGTAGGCCGAGACCGTGAAGTAGTCGCGGGCGCGGTACAGCTCGGCCACGGCCTGAGCGGCGGCCTCGAGTTCGGCGAAGGTCAGCGGACGCCCGCGATACGGGGCCAGGACCGCCTCGGCTTCAGAGGGATTGAGCGTCTTCATCCCCTCTACCACGAACTGATTGACCTCGACCGTGGCGGCGGCCGGCGTGACCGGCTGGGCGGCTGCAGGCCACATCGCCGAGAACATCAGCACACTGGCGGCCAGGCCTCGCAAAAACGTCTTCTTCATCTCGAACCTCTTCCCAAAACTTCAATGTGAAACAGAAAATGCACATAAGTTCCACATGGCGGAGCACCTGTTCCGTTGGGTCGGTCAATCCCCTTCTGTAGGTAAGTGGTAGATTTCGCTCCTATACGGCCTCTCCATGTGGTCGAGCAGAGAGGTTGAATCGTAGTGGGTGCGTCTTTCTTCTATCAAGACCGTTCCTTCACAAGTAAGGAATGCGAGCTTTGTTTACCGTACTACGAAGGTAGTCAAACCGTCTCTGAGTCAAGGTGGATTTGCGGAGATTGCTTTCAGAGAAAAATAAAAAAAAACTCCATCCTTGTAGGATAGAGTGGGGATCCGAGGGCAGATAAGATCGCGGACCGGTTGGGTTACGGCTCGCAGGACGTCTAGCGCTACTTCTTGCCCGCGCTCTTCTTGCTTTTGCCGGCCGGCTTCTTCGACGCCGGCTTCTTGGCGGCGGCCTTCTTCGCTTCGACCGGTTCGGTCCCCGCGCTCTCGACGGGCCCCTCGGCTCGCGCCTGATCCGAGGCTTCGCTCTTCGCCGCGGCTTTGGCCTTCGGCTTCGACTTCGCCTTAGGTTTGGCTTTGGCGGTTCCGCGCTTCTTCTTCGAGACCGGCTCGACGGCGGGCTCCGGAACAGGAGAAGCTTCGGTCAGGGCGCTCTCCACCAGCAGCTGGCGCACCTTGCCGATGAGGATCCGGTAGATAAACAGGCGGTTGGTCTGGTCGTCCTCGAGCTTCTTGCGGAAGCTTTCCACCTTCTCTCCCGTCTTCGACGACTCCAGCAGGATGGCGTTCTCCAGCTCGGACTTGCCCACGGTGATCCCCTCGGCGCTGGCGATGCTGCGGTACAGAACCTCCAGACGCGCCTCGATAAGCCCCGAGAGAGACACTTCCTCGGCGAACTGCTGAGGCGACAGCCCTTTCTGCCTGAGGTGTTTCTCCAGGCTGATTCCAAACTCTTTGAGAGCCTGCTCCCGCTTCTTGAGCGCCAGCTTGGCGTGGCCCTCGCGCAGCTGCGGAGGCAGAACGTTGAAGTCGATCTGCTCGACCACTCTGGCGATGATGGTGTTGGCGATCGTCTCTCGGTCCTTGGGGTTGGTCTTATCTAATCCAAGCTCCACGAACGAGACCGCCTTGTAGTCGTGAACCGGCTGGATCGGCATGACCTGAAGTGTCGCCTCGAACACCAGATCCTTGCCGCGTTCGCACTCCACGACTTTCGAGTCTCCCCGGCCCAGCGGACGCAGGTTCAGACGAGCCAGCGCCGCCTTGTAGGCCGGAGGGATCAGATGGTTGGAGACCAGCCCGGTGAGCGCTTTGTCGGGCACCTGCGCGCGAGCCACCGCGCCGGGCACGTGCCCCTTGCGGAAGCCTTTGAGCTTGACCTTGCTCAGGTTCTTGTCCAGGACCTCGTCATAGGCTTTGTCCACCTCCGAGGCCGGGACCGTGATCAGCAGGCGAACGTGACCAGGAGAAGGGCTCTCCGAAGTGACGTCGACCAGGGGCAGCTCCTGCGGGGCTTCAGCGCTCATCACGGCTTCTCCTTAGGCTTCGGCGGGAGCGGAGGCGTCCTGGGCGGGCGCTTGCTGCTGAGGCGTCACGCCAGGGCGGTTGAGAACCAGCCCGGTCAGAATAGGGACGTTGACCTTGCCCTGGTCGGCCAGGCGGCAGAACAAGCCGGCGGCGGAAAGTCCGATGGCGGCGGCGATACCGGCGCGACCCCAGCGCTCGAATTTGGCGCTGAGCTCCATCCACTCGCTGCGCCCCTGGTAGACAGGGGCTTGCTGGTGAGCGGCCTGCAGAGCCTGGGCGTGCTGAATCTCCGCGGCCTGAGGGGCGGGAGCGGGAGCAGCGGCTTCGGCGTCTTTCTTGGGGGCTTTCGAGCTGTCTTTAGCCATAAGATCTAGGATTCTCCAATCTTTATTTCCAGTCCAGCACCTCGCGGCGAGTTGACCGGGTGGCGGCTGTTCGCGTCCCATGAGGGTTCGCCTCTTCTTCTGGTACGCATAAACCATGTTTACCCCATTCGGCCGCGAGGGCCCGCTCCTTAACCTCTGGTCAGCTCCGGCGTGCTGGTATATTCTCCGTGCACGATGCTAGGTCTGCTCCGCCCCTATAGACGTACGATCCTGCTTCTGGTCGTCCTGGCGCTGCTGGGCAACGGAGCAGGGCTGATCCTGCCCGCCCTGATCGGTCAGGGGATCAACGCTTTCTCCTCCGGGCAGGCGGTGGCAGAGGCGCTCTGGCGGGAGTTCGCCGCGGTGGTGGTGTTGGTAGCCGCTCTGGGGCTGTGGCAGAATCTGGTCCAGGTGCGGGTCTCCGAGCAGGTCGCTCGAGATCTCAGATCTGCTCTCAGCGAGAAGATCTCGCGCCAGAGCTACTCTTTCGTGATGGCCCGCGACCCGGCCAGGCTGCTAACCCATCTGACCTCCGACGTGGACGCGGTCAAGCTGTTCGTGGCTCAGGTGATCCCCAGCTTGCTCTCTTCCATGGTGGTCCTGCTGGGTGCGAGCTGTATGCTGCTGGGGCTGAACTGGCGGCTCGGTTTGGCCGTCCTGACCATCCTGCCGGCCATCGCCCTGACCTTCTTCTCGGTGCTGAGGAAGGTCAAGCCGCTCTTCACCCAGAGCCGGGCGGTCGTCGATCGCGTCAATAAGGTGATTCAGCAGACCATCGGCGGAGCCGCCCTGATCCGGGTGCTGAATTCGCAAGATCAAGAAAGAGAGAAGTTTGGCGAGGTCAACGACAGAGCCATGACGCTCGGCTTGACCATCTTGAGAAACTTCGCCCTGATGATCCCCGCGGTCACCTTCTTCGCCAACTCCGGCACGATGATGATCCTGGCGCTGGGTGGTTGGCTGGTGCTGGAGGAGAAGATGAAGCTGGGAGACGTGGCCGCTTTCAACAGCTATCTGGCTCTTCTGATCTTCCCAATCTTCGTGATCGGCTTCATGTCGAACCTGATCTCCCAGGCCCAGGTCGCCTTCGGCCGGCTTCAAGACGTCCTGAACGCCGCCGAGACGCCCCCTCCGCCGCCTTTCGAAGGACGACTCGAGGGGCGGGTGCGGGTCCAGGAGCTGCAGCTGACTCGTGGCGAGAAGAAGGTCCTCAAAGGGATCAGCTTCGAGCTGGCCGCCGGCTCGCGGAACGCCATCGTCGGACCGACCGCGGCGGGAAAGAGCCAGCTGCTGCTGCTGCTTCGAGGCCTGCTGCAGCCGGACGCGGGAACCATCCTCTACGACGACGAGGTGACCCCTGACCGGCTCAAGCGTCAGGTCGGCGTGGTTTTTCAGGAGTCGGCGCTGTTCCAGGGAACCCTGGGTGAGAATCTGGCGATGCATCCCGATCTCGACCCCGAACAGCTGCGAAAGGCCCTCGCTGCCGCCGAGCTCTCCGACTTCGTCGCGGCTCTGCCGCTGGGCCTCGAGACCCCGGTCTCCGAGCGAGGAACGACCTTATCCGGCGGGCAGAAGCAGCGCGTCATGCTGGCCCGGGCTCTCGCGCTCGAGCCTGACGTTCTGCTGCTCGACGACGTGACGGCCCGGCTGGACGCGGCCACCGAGGCTCGGGTTCAGGAGAATCTGCGGACTCTCTACGCCAGGACCACCGTGCTGTCGGTGACCCAGCGGATCGCCACCATCAAGGACTACGATCGCATCTTCCTGATGATGGAAGGTGAGCTGCTGGCCTGGGGAACCCATCAGCAGCTGCTGGCCAGCTCTCCCGAGTACCGACAGATCTTCGACTCGCAGAGGAGTACCCAGCACTATGAATAGGCTGTTTCGCCCGGAAAGACGAACTCTGCTCGTGGCCTCTGGAGCCATCCTGACCACCTCGGCTCTCAACCTCGGGGCGCCCGCGGTGATGGCCCACGCCATCGACGGACCGCTGGCCCGGGGCGACTACCGCGGGGTGCTCACCCACGTCGGCCTGCTGCTGTTGATGTATCTGGTGTCTCTCTTCACTCAGTACTATCAGACGGTAGGGATGGGCACGGTGGGACAGCGGGTCCTGCATCGTCTCAGGGCAGAGCTCTTCGACAAGCTGCAGCGGCTGCCGGTCGAGTTCTTCGCCGAGCGTCGAAGCGGCGACCTGATCTCTCGCGTCAACAACGACACCGACAAGATGTACCAGTTCTTCTCCCAGTCGCTGATGCAGTTCGTGGGCAGCTTCGCGACCATGCTGGGAGCGGGCTGCTTCTTGCTGGGTCTGCAGCCGCGCCTGGGAGCGGCGGCGCTGGCTCCGGCCGCGGTGATGTTCGCCCTGACTCGGATGGTCGGTCCTGAGGTGAGGCGTCGCAACGCCTCGAGCCTGGAGAGCACGGGAGAGGTCAGCGCCGAGGTCTCGGAAAGTCTGGCCAATTTTCACGTGGTCGTCGCCTTCGACCGGCGCGACGCTTTCCGAGCCCAGTTCGAAAGGGTCAACGCGCGCAACTATCGTCAGGCCGTCGGTGCGGGGCTGGCGAACGGCTTGCTGACCCCGATCTACGCGCTCTGCGCCCAGGTCGCCCAGCTGGTCGTCCTGGCTTACGGTCTGGCCTTGATCGCCGACGACGAGTTCACCGTCGGTCTGCTGATAGGCTACTTTGTCTACGTCAACCGCTTCTACGATCCGATGCGCCAGCTGGCGGCCCTGTGGGCTTCCTTTCAGGGCGCCAACGCGGCCTACGCCCGCATCTCGGAGGTGCTCGACGAGCCTCGCGAGCTGCCCGTTCTGCCCGGGGAGTCCGCCGAGCAGGGCGCGGCTCGGCTGGAGTTTCGAGAGGTCAGCTTCGGTTACCAGGCCGACCAGCGGGTGCTCGAAGGGGTGAGCTTTCGGCTCGAGGCGGGACGAACCTACGCTTTCGTCGGTCCCACGGGTGGAGGGAAGAGCACGACGGCTTCGCTGATGTCGCGTCTCTACGACCCCATCGACGGGCGGGTGCTGCTGGATGGTCGCGATCTGCGAACTTATCCCCCGGACGAGCGAAGCCAGAAGATCGGATTCATCCTGCAAGAGCCTTTTCTTTTCGCCGGGACGGTGGGCGACAACGTCAGCTCGCTGCACGGGCTGGACCGTCTCTTCCCTCAGGGGTTGGAGACTCCGGTCGACGGGCTGAGCCTCGGACAGCGGCAGGTGGTGGCGTTTCTTCGCGCCATCGGACGCCAGCCGCAGCTTCTGATCCTCGACGAAGCCACCGCCAACATCGACACCGTGACCGAGGCGGCTCTGGCCGAGCTGCTGGAGCTCCTGCCCCCGAGCACCAGCACGGTGGTCATCGCGCACCGCCTGAACACCATCGAGAAGGCCGACGGGATCTTCTTCGTCAACGATGGACGCGTTCAGAGCGCCGGCTCGCTAGAGCAGGCGGTGGCGATGCTCAAGCAAGAAACCCGGAGAAGCTAGCGCGCCGTGCCAGCGGCTTGTAGGTCGGCCGAGGGGGGAGGGGAGGCTTCGCCCACCTGACTCCAGCCGAAGTAGTCGGCCAGCCTGCTGAACACGTCCTTGTCGTGCGGCAGATTCCCGTGGTGCTTGTTGCCTCGACCCGGCAGAAGGGCCGACGGGATCCCTTCGAGGGAGGTGCTGGAGGCCGGCACCAGGCCGTCTCCTCCGCTACCTCCACCCCAGGTCCTGGTCAAGGTCGAGTAGCCGGTCGCGGCGACCGAGAGAAACTCCGAGGCGCCGGCCAGCTGGCGATCCAGGGTCTTGTTCAGGGCGTCCAGGTTCGGGTTGCTCTCGGGTCGCTCGGGGTCCCAGCTCTTCAACCATCCCATGGCGGGCAGATGCGCGGCGTTGATGCCGCCCAGCGACATGGCCCAGTTGATGTCCCGGTGAATGATGTACTCCGCCAGCGTCGCGAAGCGGGTTCCCTTGTTGGCGGTACCGAGCAGGGCGACCTGGTCGACCCGGGTGGTACCGTCGTCGAGCATCTTGCGCGTAGCCAGGCCGCCCATCGAGTAGCCCAGCAGGTCGACTTTTTCGGAGACCCCTTTCTTGACCAGAGCGAGAGCTTCTTTGAGTTGAGGAGCGCTGCTGTCGGGGGCGTCAAGCGGGCTGTCGAAGACGGCGATAAAGACGCGGTCCGAAGGGGCAACCTCGGTGGCTCGAGAGCACGCTTTGTCGGCGAACGCCTGCCCATCCTTAAGGTAGACGGCTCGCTCGCCGTTCTGGCCGCCGGCCAACAGTTGGTCCTTGAGATGGTCGAACTTGGAGGGGAAAGTGCCCCAGCCCGGCACGATGATCAAGGGATCGTGCAGCTTGACCAGAGGGGCGCCGGCCAGGGGAGGAGTGACCTCGTTGTTGGCGGCGGCTTTTTTGCCCGCGTTCTGATACAGGATTCCGCTGCCGGCGAACTGAGTCACCGCAATGGCGTCTTTGATCCAGGAGGCGCGTCCGCCGTCCAGCGAGGCTTCCTCGTAGCGCTCGCGCGGCTCGAGAGCCTGCTCGGCGACCTGGCTCAGTTCGTCGAGAGACCGGGGGAATCTCCAATAAGGGAGTTCGGGGGATGACCCAACCGCGTTCATGCTCAGAAGTATAGGATACGGATAGTGCGGAAGGCGTTACAAAATCTTGAACAGTTTGGCCTTAGGGGTACTGCTCTTTTGGGATGGAGGGGGCTACGGGATCCGGTTCGGCCTTCGGGTCGATCACGATCTCGAACAGCGCTCCGCCGCCGGGCGCCTCTTTGATCACGATGTCGCCCTTATGTTTGCGGATGATTTCACGACAGATGGCCAGGCCCAGACCGGTTCCTCGTCCCACCTCTTTGGTGGTGAAGAACGGTTCGAAGATCTTGCCGCGATGCGCTTCGGGGACGCCGGGGCCGTTGTCGGAAACGGTAGCCAGGACTTTGCCGTTATGCATGGTCGAGGTCACCGTGATGCGAGGCCGGTCCGGCTTGCTTTCCTTGAGAACGTCGCGGGCGTTGGCGATCAGGTTGGTGAAGACGTGGGACCACTGGCTGCCGTTGGCGCGGAAGGGGGGCAGTTCGTCGAGGTTCATGACCAACTCTATCCCTTCGTTGCGCAACTCTTCGCTCATCATCTCTCCGATCCCGGAGATGACGGCGTTCAGGTCGGTGTCGGCCCGGACAAAGCGAGAGAAGGTCAGGCCGGTCTCGGTCTGCACGGGCGAGCGTGAGTAAACCATCAGTTTGGTGATGATGTCCTTGCACTTTTCTACTGCGTCCCGAACGATGGTCAACCGCTTGGATTTGTTGGGATCTTCCTCTTTGCGAAGTAAGGAGCCGACCATGGTAAGGACGGCGCCGAGCGGCGTGTTCAATTCATGGGCGACCCCCGCCGCCAATCGACCGACCGAGGCTAGATGATGTTCTTCGCCCAGTTCGGCCGCCAGATCGCGCATCTCGGTTTGGGCGTTGGCCTTCAGGTCGCGCACTTGATCCTGAAGTTTTCCGATCTGCCCGTGGCTTTCCAAACCGGGTAGCGCCAGGGAGAGCAGGCGAGCCGTGATGTCGAGCAGGCTGCGCTGGGTCTCGTCGGGACGCTGCTCGTCCTCCCAGAACAGCAGAAGGGCGGCCCCCGAGGGGCTGGAGACGGGCAGGGAGAGCAGGAAGCGGCCGCCCTGAACGGCTTCGGCCGGCGTCCCGGAGTTGATCGCCTGCATCAGCAGGTCCCGCACCACTCCGGGTCCAGTGACTTCCGCGCTTTCCCCCGACTGCAGCAGCTTCTTGAGGCTGCTTTCGGAGTTGCTGTAAAGCGAGACCCCGCCGGCGCCGCTTTTGTCACGACACTCCTGGCAGAGCGCTTCGGCCCTGGTTTCGATCGGCGATTCGCCGTCCTTGGCGGTGTCCAGGAGCGCAAGCACTTCGCCGACGTAGCGGTCCCGGCTTTTGAGCGCGTTCGCCGAAACGGCGGCGGCGGCCAGAATCACACCCGACGAGCAAGCCCAAAAAAGATAAACCAACCCGCTCTGATCCACCCCGGGCCTTTGGCCGGGCAGGGGAGGGGTTCCTTCTCCCGCGGCCTCGGCTTGGATGACTGGGCAAAGCCTTCTCAAGGCGGGTCCGCGTAGGAAGGAGTGGCTTCTCCTCGACAGAAGTCTGGCTTTTGGGTTGAGAGCCGGTGTCCGGTGACTTTTGGGCCGGCTTTCTAGAAGGTGCAAAGTGGCAGAACGAATTTTGGTCGTCGAAGACGACCCGCTGATGTTGTCGGCTCTCGAGATCTTGCTCGAGGACGAGGGGTACGACGTGACCACGGCTTCTTCGGGGATGGAGGCCATCGAAAAAGCCAAGGGGGCGAACTTCGACCTCGTGGTTTCTGACGTCCGAATGGCCGAAATGGACGGCATCGAGACACTGACCAACGTCAAGCAGCAGCAGCCTGACGCGCGGTCCATCGTGATCACGGGCTACGCTTCCCCGGACATTCCGGTGCAGGCGATCAAGCTCGGTGTGGATGACTACATCATGAAGCCGTTCGACGACCGCCAGTTCGTGGCCAGCGTCAAGCGGTGTCTGGAGAGTTTTCGCTTACAGAAAGCGTACGCGACCGGCCTGGGCAACCAGTGGAAAGACTTCTCTTCCATCATCAAGCTTTTGGCTGAAGGCGTGGAAGAGAAAGACCCCCACTTCTCGGGCCATTCTCGGCGCGTGGCGGAGCTTTCGGTCAAGGTCGGAAAGCGGGCCGGCTTGTCGCGCGAGCAGCTCGAGATCCTGGAGCTGGCGGCCTTTATGCACGACATCGGCACGATCGGCCGCAAACAGTCGTTCCTGGATAAAGCCTCAGAGCTTGTCGAGGTAGAAAAGCAAGAGTTGGCAGAGCGCCGTAACGAAGCCTCGCAAAGTCTGTTCTCTTCTTCCTCGT
Source organism: Vulcanimicrobiota bacterium (assembly GCA_023447635.1). Lineage (GTDB taxonomy): Bacteria > Vulcanimicrobiota > Xenobia > Xenobiales > JADMJV01 > JAEXNA01. Next base: position 19,444 of record JAEXNA010000134.1, read on the forward strand.
CCCTCAAAGAAGTTTTCCGTGTGATCCTGCACCATCACGAGTGGTTCGACGGCTCGGGTCTGCCCGACGGCCTGGCCGGCGAGGCGATCCCCTTAGAGTCGCGCATTCTCTGCGTGATCGAGGCGTTCGACGCCATGACCTCGCCCCGCCCGCACCGCCCCCCGATGAGCCATAACGAGGCTCGCCAGGTGATGGGCAAAGAGTCGGGCTCGCACTTCGACCCCAAGATCGTGACCCTGTTCGAAGAGGTCCAGAGCGAAGGCGACGAGGACGAAGAAGAAGTCAACGAAGCCGAAGTGTTCAGCCGCGAACGTCAGGCCGAGCTGATGCTGGGGCTGGCCGGCACCTACCTGGGGGCGGGCGACCTGGAAACGGCCGGAAAGGGTTTCGAGGAGATCCTCGCGCTCTTCCCGGAGGGCGGAAAAGCTCGCATCATGTCGGAAGCGCTGGTCGGTCTGGCGCTTTCGCTGCTGCACCGACGTCGCCTGGAGGAAGCCGGAGCCGCCGTCGAGCGCGCCTGGAACGACTACCCCGGGGAAAGCGGCTTGCTGCGTGGCCGGGTGGCTCGAGCCCGCGGCCTGGTTCGTGGCCTGCAGGGCGAGTTCGCTGACGGCCTGTCCTCGCTGGACGTCGCCGACGAGCAGTTCCGCAAGTGGGAAGCGCATGGCGACCGTGCCATCAACCTGCTCTATCGGGCTCGCCTGCTGCGCGCCAACGACAAGTCCGACGAGTCGGTAGCGGCCGTGGCAGAGTCGGCCCAGCTGATCGATAGCCTGGAGTTAGGCTCGATCCTGAAAGGCGAACGTCACCTGGCCATCCCGCTGCTGCTCGAGGCCTCGGCCAGCGGCGGCGAGACGACCGTAATCGACCGACTGCTGCTGAATTTCGGTTGGGATATCGTGTCCGGTTTCCAGGCCGAAGTGAGCGAGGCCGCTCGTCAGCACGCGCGCGAACTGTTCTCGACCCGCGAGGCGGTCGAGCAGGCGCCCCCGCTCTCGCTGCACGCCTTCGGTAAGTTCCGCGTCTTCTCGGGCGGCAACGAAGTGCACGACAAGCTCTGGAAGACCCGCAAATCGAAGTACATCTTCGCCTACCTGGCCACCCAGTCGGGCAAGGACGTCAGCGACGAAAAGATCATGGATACCTTCTGGCCGGACAACCCTCCAGAAAAGGCTCGTCAAAGCCTTTACGCGGCGCTTTCGCATATGCGAAAAGCCATGGAGTCGGGTGGCGAGGCGGGCGAGAACGAACGCGTGGTGCTGGCCCGCAAGGGGTTTTATAAGTTCAACGAAGACCGCCCCTGGTTCTTCGACGTGATCGAGTTCGAAAAGCTTTACGACCAGGGCCAGGCCCGCATGCGCGAGGGTAGGGAGGACGAGGCGATCTCGGCCTTCCAGAAAGCCGAAGCGCTCTACCAGGGCCCCTTTATGGAGGGCTACTACGCCGACTGGGCGGTCTATCTCAAAGAGAATCTCGAAATCAAGTTCACCGAGATCCTCGAGACCATGATGGAGCACTTCTTCGGCAAAGAGCGCTATGAGGTCGCCTGTGATTACGCCAACCGTCTGCTGCAGATCGACAACTGCCACCAGGAAGCGCACATCACGCTGATGACTTCTTACATCGAACAGGGCAAGCCGGCCCAGGCTATTCGCCAGTACCAGGCCTGTTCGCAGGTCTTCAAAGACGAGCTGAACCTTAGCCCGCCCAGTGAAATGGCCGAGATGTATCTCGAGATCACGGCCTAGACGATGAGACGTCTCGGCCGCAAAGTTCACCGAAATCGCGGCTGGTATCGAGAGTATCCGGGGGGGTTGGGGTGGTGATGAACTCACGCACCTATATGGGCGACAACACTCTTGGTGGCGGCGCCCAGGCGGCCGCGATCACCGAACTGACCGGAGAGCTGATCGACGGACTGCTCGAGGTCGGGCCGATCCTGGGCAAGGGCGGGATGGGCGTGGTTTACGAGGTGTTCCATCGCGAATGGAACCGTAAGCTGGCCATGAAGATCCCGCTTCACCTGGGGGGCGGGAATTTCGATATGCGCCGCTGGATCCGCGAGGCCCACACCTGGATCGACCTGGGGCTTCACCCGCGCGTCGTCTCTTGCTGGTTCGTGCGTCAGTGGCGGGACGTCCCGGCGCTGTTCCTGGATCTCTACAGCGGCGGCAGCTTGAAAGAGAAGCTGGAGGGTCGAAGCCACCCCCCTCGCTCGAACGAAGAGTGGGGCGAGGCGCTGGTCTGGATGATCCATGCCTGCGAAGGGCTACACCACGCGCATCAGATGGGGCTGATCCATCGCGATATCAAGCCCGCCAACCTGATGTTCGATGCCGAAGGCGGCCTGGCCGTGACCGACTTTGGTCTAGGCAAGGCGTTCAACAAAAGCGACGAGGAAGAGTCGGGGACCGACCCGACCCCCGAGCAGCTCCGAGAGCGTTTCGTCGGGGTCGATGACCATTCGCTGACCCGCACCGGCGTCATGACCGGAACGCCCCACTACGCCCCTCCCGAGCAGTGGATGCAGAAGCCGGTCGGGCCTCAGGCCGACGTGTACGCTCTGGGCGTGGTCGCCTACCAGGCTTTGACCGGCCGCCACCCTTTTGAGCCGCCGGGCGAGCGTTGGGACCTGGGTCGCCTGGTGACGGCTCATCTGATGGGCGATATCGTGCCTCCTCACGAGTTCAACGACAGCGTGCCCGAGCGCCTGTCCGAGTCGATCGCTTCATGCCTTGCCAAGAAGCCGATCGAGCGGCCCGAGTCGCTGTTGGACCTGCGCCAGGTGCTGGTCGGCGCCTATCGCGACCGCACGGGCAAAGACTACCCCTTCGGCATGCCGCAGCCGCTCTCGCAAAGAGCGGATGCTTTGAACAACAAGGCGGTCTCGCTCTGGAGCATCGGGCTGCGCAAGGAGGCCAGCCACGCCTGGGCCGAAGCGGACCGGTTAGAGCGAAACCACCTCGAGGTAACCTACAACAGGATGGTCACGTCCTGGCTGACCGGGCGTCGCAAGCCCGCCGAGGTCGAGTCGGCCATCCGCGAACTGGCCGCCTCCTCGAACCGCGGGGGGTCGGCGTTGGGTCTGTACCTGCTCTCTCGGGGCGAGTTCGTGCGGGCCAGCGAGCTGCTGTCGGATAGTCTGCAAAGCCCGGCTCTGCGCGACGACGGAACGCTCTGGCGCGCCCTGGGCGAAGCCGCCGAGGCCAGCGGCAATCGAGCCCTGGCAGAAGAAGCGTACGGCCGGGCGCTGGAACTGATCCCGACGGACAGCGACACTCGCAAAGCTTTAGACGGACTTCAAGGGCAAAGTCCCGAGCAGCGAGAGGGGCTCCTGGCCAAAGCGTTCTTGCGCGAGCAAGGGACCTTGCTGACCTGGACTTCGCTCGAGTCGGGCAGGGGTCTGGCGCTGGTCTATGTCGATAAGGTGGTCATCGCTGACATGAAGGGGGTGGAACTGGCCCGCGCGCCGCTGCCCGCCATGAATATGGTGACCAAGGTCGAATCGCGCGGTCATCACCTGCTGGTGGTAGGGGCGCATGAGGCCCAACTGTTGACCTTCGCCGTCCTCGACGGCAAGCTTCAATTGCAAAGTTCCGAGCGCTGGGGACGCGACGTCCTGGGGTTCCTGGATGCCGACCGGGTGTTAACCGGAGCCACCACCCTGCAGGTCCGCGCGCGCGCCGACCAGGCCGAACTCGGCGCCTTGATGGTCGGTCACGAGAAGCAGGTGATGTGCTATCTGCACCTGCGCTCGAAGAACCATCTGGTCACCGGCGGGGCCGACCGGGTTCTGCGTATCTGGAACCTGGCCGATGCCCAGTGCCTTCTCGAAGGTCGAGGTCACAGCGATTTCATCTGCCAAATCGGGCTGGCCCGCCAGGAGCAGCTTTTGATGACCGGCGACGCTTCGGGTGCGGTCTACTTCTGGCTTATGCCGAAGCTCGAACGTCTGCAGAAGCTGCAGTTTGCCGGCGCCATCACGGCGCTGGAGGTTTCCGGATCGGGCCAGCAAGAGGTGCTGCTGGTCGCTTACAGGGAAGAGGCTGGCGGCTACCGCACCGCCGTCGTGCTGCTCGACCGGATGCAGGTGATCTTCGACGAGCCAGGGCGCCTGGTGGGCTGGACACCTGGCTTTGCCCTGTGGGACCGCAAGGGGTTCTCGGCTCACAGTCTACCCGACTGCGTCGAATGGCGGCGCCTGTCGGTGGCCAGTAGCCCCATCGATCACTGCATGACGTCGCCTCTGGGAGAGGAGCTGCTGTTCTGGACCGAGGCGCAAGAGCTGGTGCGTTGGCGTCTACCCGCCGCCGTCCCCGAGGCGCCCGCCCTGCCCCTGGTGCGCGCCAATACGCTTTCCGAGGTGCAGCAGGCGCGCTTGCAGTTCGCCTCGCTGATGGAGAAAGCGTGGGCCTCCTTCCGTAACGAGGACTGGAGCGCTGCCTACTGGGAGCTATCCCGAGCCCGTTTGGTGGAAGGCTACGCTCGCGAGCCGGAGACGCTGGACTTCCTTTCCCGTTTGGCCCAAAAGCTCCATCGACGTGAGCTGCGTGAGATGTGGCGGGTGCGCGAGCTTAGCCCTCCCGGCCAGGACCGACCTCGTCGCCTGATCGTCGATGAGCAGGGGCGCTGGGCGGCCACCTCGTCGGGCAGCCTGATCCGCCTTTGGGATCTGCGTAGCGGTATCTGCGTGCGCGGTATGACGGGACATCGCGATGAGGTCGTCCGCCTGGTCTTCTGGGAGTCCGAGGACACCACCGGGGCGGCCCCGCTGCTTTTCTCTTTTTCGGCCGACCGCAGCGTGCGGCTGTGGGACACCGATACGGGAGAGTGTCTGCAGACGCTGCTGGCCGGCTCGGGGCCCGCCATCGTCACCGTGGGGGTCAATAAGCCCAGCCGCTTCTTCGCCTTTGTCGACCGAGGGGGGCGACTGTGCACCGGACGTTACTCCGAGCGTCGCCCTTTTACCCTGGAGTCGCTGGCCATCTACAAGAGCATCGAGCTTCCCGACGCTGTCACGGTCGGCCGCGACGGCTGCTGGATGATCGTCGCCGAGGACCGAAGCAGCAAAGTGTTCCGGCTGGCCGAGCCGAACTCGGTGCCGGCTCTCGAGATCGAGCTGCCCTACCGGCACACCCTGCTACCGGCCGGTGGGCGCCATCTCATCGGTTCGACCGACGACGGGCGGCTAGAGCTCTACGATCTGCAGGCCCGCAAAAGGGTCACGGATTTCCCCCGCGAGGGGGCGCCGATCACGGCGATGGCCTGCAGCGATGACGGGGCGGTGCTGGCGACGGTGGACGAGAACGATATTTTGCAGCTCTGGCTGGTCGAGTCGACGCTCTGCGTCATGGAGCGGCCGGTCGGGGAAGCGGTGCTTCAGCTGATGTTCTCCGGCAACGGCCGCTACCTGGCGATCCTGAACCAGAAGGGGGCCCTGACGGTGTGGGAGATGGAGTGGCAGCTCGACCCGAACGTAACCGAAGTCGCACCTATCGAAGAGCGACTTCCAGTGAAAACCGGGGTATGGGGTCGCTTGCGAGCCAAGTTCGGGCGTAAGGGGTAGGCCGCCCGGAAGGTAGCCTTCGGCGCTGGTGAGAACGGCCACGACTATCTTCCGACTTCGGGGTTGAGCGAGACATCATGCTATTAGAACTTGAGGTGAGCGGGTTCGCTCTGGTCGACCATCTGGTGCTGGAGTTCGAGTCCGGATTGACCGTGCTGACCGGCGAGACCGGGGCGGGGAAGTCGATCGTTTTAGACTCCCTATCGTTTCTGCTGGGCACGGGAGGGCGAGGCGCGGCCGAAGGGCAGGACTGTCGAGTGGCGGGGCGTTTTTTGCCGACGCCCGCCGTGCGCGACTTTCTAGAGAGCCAGGCGCTGCCAGTCGACGAAGAGGAACTGCTGATCATGCGAGAGCGCCGGGCCGGGGGGAGGACGACCTCGCGCCTCAACGGCTCGCTGGTTTCGGCTTCGCAGCTCAAAGAGCTCTCTCGCCTGCTGGTCGACCTGCACGGGCAGCATCAGAGCTATGGGCTGACTCGCCCTTCGACCCACCTCCCGATGCTCGATCGCCTGGCTGGCGCGGCCCAGCAGGAAGAGCTGACTCGTTATGGTCAGCTCTACGCCGAGCGCGGGGCCCTGCTGGTCGAGATGGAAGAGATTCGCGCGGCCGAGCGTCATCGTCTGCGCGAGATCGAGTGGCTCAAGCTCGAGGTGGAAGAGATCTCCAAGGTCGCCCCTCAGGTAGGGGAGGGGGAGACGTTGGAGGCGGAGATCCGTCGGCTGGCCGCCAGCGACGACCTGGCTCGGGGCGCCCACGGCGCGGTAGCGGCGCTGCGGGGCGAGGGCGGCGCTTTGGAGGCGCTGGCCCTGGCTCTGGATTCGCTGTCGGCCCTGCCGCGTTTTGATGCCACCCTGGGCGACCCGCTCGAGCGGCTGCGAAGCGCCGAGATCGACGTGGCCGAAGTGGCCCGCGAGTTGACTTCTTACGCCGAGACGGTCGAGCACGACCCGTCGGCGCTGGACCGGCTGCAGCAGCGGTCGGAGGCTCTCAAGGTTTTGCAGCGCAAGTACGGGCCCAGCCTCGAGGACGTGGTGGCCCACCGAGAGACCGCTCTGGCTTCGCTGGACCGACTCGAGCACGCCGACCGGCATCTCGAGACTCTGGGGCAGCGACTAGCTGAAGTTCAGCGTCGCCTGGAAGCTTCGGCGGCGGTTCTGGGCGAGCGACGACGGCGGGCGGCTTCCGAACTGCGCTCGTTCGTGATCGAAGAGTTGGCCCAGTTGGCCATGCCGTCGGTGGCCTTCGAGGTCGAGTTCGTGGTGCTCGAGCAGCCTGGCCCGAGCGGTCTGGAGACGGCCCAGTTCCTGTTTTCCCCCAACCCCGGTCGGGCGCCGTCGCCGCTGGCCGAAACGGCTTCGGGCGGCGAACTTTCCCGCGTCATGCTGGCCCTGGTCAGTATTCTCTCCCGTCATCAGCGCCAGCCGACCTTGATCTTCGACGAGATCGACGTTGGCCTGGGCGGTCGCACCGCCGAAGCGGTGGCGGAACGGCTGGCAGCGCTGGCTCGGCGCGTGCAGGTGCTGTGTGTGACCCATCTGCCGGTGGTCGCGGCGGCCGGACAGGGCCACTACGTGGTCGAAAAGCAGAGCGATGAGGCCACCACCACGGTCAGCGTGAAGTCGGTGCGCAAGGACGAACGGGTGGGAGAGATCGCCCGTATGCTCAGCGGCGACGCTTCGCCCAAGACAGCCCGGAAGCTGGCTACCGACCTGCTCAGAGGGCGGAAGTAGCAGCCGCCTTGGGGGGGCGAAGGTTGTCGTTACTAGGCAGGCCTTGCGGTGGGAAAAGGGATGCCTGAAAAGAGCGCAGAACCGCTCCCCTTCGGCCGTCGCTCACGCTGGGAGGGAAGCGACGGCGGCCGGGACGGTTGGGACAGCCTACAGGCGCTCTAACCTCTCGGAGTTCAAGGGAGTTTCTATGATCAAAGAGACCGTGTTAGAAAGCGGTACCCGGATCGTCACCGAGTCGATTCCGGAATTTCGGTCCTGTACCCTGGGAGCCTGGGTTTCTACGGGCTCTCGCTTCGAGAGCGAGGACGACGCGGGGCTGGCTCATTTTCTCGAGCACCTGCTGTTCAAGGGCACCAAGAGCCGTACGGCTTACGAGATCGCCAAAGAGATGGACTCGATCGGTGGTCAGCTGAACGCCTTCACCGATAAGGAGACCACCTGCTTCTATGCCCGGGTGCTGGACCAGCACGTCAACCGGGCGGCCGACATCTTGTTCGACATGCTGCAAAACTCTCTGCTCGACCCGGCCGAGGTCGAGCGCGAGAAGGGCGTGATCATCGAAGAGATCAAGATGTTCGAAGACTCTCCCGACGATCAGTCGCTGCATCGTTTTCAGCGCTCGATCTGGGGCACCCACCCTCTGGGGCGCCCGGTCATCGGTTACAAAGAAGTCATCGAGGGGATGACCGCCGAGCGGCTGTCTTCTTATCTGGGCGAGCGTTACGGCGCGGCCAACCTGATGGTCGCTGCGGCCGGTCGCGTCGACCACGACGACTTCGTGGCTATGGTCAAAGAGTCGCTGCGCGACTACCCGCGCGGGAGTTTTCGCGGCGATCAAGGACAGCCGGTGCACGTCAAGCAGGACCTGGTCTTCCAGAAAGACTGCGAGCAGACGTATCTCTGCTATGGCGGGCCGGGCTTGTCGGCGGTGGACCCTCGCCGCTATTCCTTCCTGGTGCTCGACGCGGTGTTGGGCGGCTCGATGTCCTCGCGCCTGTTCCAGGAGATCCGCGAAGCCCGCGGCCTGGCCTACTCGGTAGGCACTTTCCTACATTCCTACCTCGACAGCGGGGCCTTCGGGATCTACGCCGGGACCTCGGCGGGCTCGCTCGAAGAGTTGCTCGATGCGGCCGACGTCATCTTGAAAGACGCCATCAGCAACGGCTTGTCCGAAGAGGAGTTGGCCCGCTCGAAAGAGCTGCTGAAAGGGAACCTGGCCCTTGGGCTCGAGAGTACCTCGTCGCGTATGCTAAGGATGGCTCGTTCCCATCTGGTGCACGGGCGTATGATCGAAGTCGAAGAAGTCATCGCGGCTATCGAGCGCACGACTCACGACGACATCAGAGAGCTGGCTGCCGAGTTCTTGAACCCGGCCAACTTCTCGCTTTCTGTGCTCGGGCCGGTGGACACCGTGCGTGGCGTGACGCCGCGCCCGGTCCGCCCCGAGGACCTGAAGGCCGAAGGACTTTTGCAGGAGGTGAACTCGTGAGCGAAGATTCCGATATCCCCGTCGTGATTGCGGGCGCCAACGGCCGAATGGGCCGCGAGACCGTCCAGGCTGTGCTGCAGCAGATGGACCTGACGCTGGTAGCCGCCCTGGGGAAAGCCCGTGAGATAGGGCAGGATGTAGGAACTCTGGTAGGTGGAGAGCCTTGCGGTGTCATCCTCGAGGACGACCCTGAAGTCGCTATCCCTAAGGCCGCCGGGGGCGTTCTGATCGATTTTTCTCTGGGACCCGTGGTCAAGGAGCACGTGATGATCGCCTTGCGTAACAACGTGTCGTGTGTGGTTGGCGCTACGGCGATTCCCGCATCCGACGAGCAAGAGATCAGCGCTGCCGCTACCAAGAACGGAGTCCTGTTCGCCAACAACTTCGCGCTGGGCGCGGTGCTCATGATGAAGTTTGCCCGCGAGGCGGCCCACTACTTCCGCTGGGCGGAAATCATCGAGATGCATCACGAGAAGAAGCTCGATGCCCCGTCAGGCACGGCCCGCAAAACGGCCGAGGTCATGCGAAAGGCGCGACCTGACGGGTTCCGTGCCCCGATCGACTCGGAAGAGAGTGTGAAGGGGGTGCGCGGCGGGTCGATGGGCGGCGTGCGCATCCACTCGGTGCGACTGCCAGGGTTGCAGGCGCATCAGGAAGTGATTCTGGCCGCCCCGGGGGAAACTTTGACGATTCGGCACGACGCCTGGGCTCGCGAAAGCTATATGCCCGGCGTGCTGCTGGCTGCCCGTAAGGTGCGACAGATGACCGGCTATACGGTTGGTCTAGAAAACATTTTGGAGTAAGCGATGAGTGGAAAGAATTTTGCCGTAATTGGAGCCACGGGCGCCGTGGGCGAAAAGATGCTTCAGGTGCTGGACCAACGCAACGTCCCCGTGGCGGTCTTGCGCGCCGCCGCGACGTCCCGCTCGGCGGGCAGTCAGCTGAGCTGGCGGGACCGCACCATCACCGTTGAAGACGTTGCCGGTTTCGACTTTACCGGCATCGACTTCGCTCTGTTTGCCGGCGGCGAGATCGCTTCGCAAGAGTACGCCGCCAAGGCTCGCGAGCAGGGCGCCGTCGTGATAGACAACTCGTCGTTCTTCCGCATGGACGAAACGGTTCCGCTGGTGGTGCCCGAAGTGAACGCTCACGTCCTGAAAAGCCGCCCCAGCCTGGTGGCCAACCCTAACTGTAGCACCATCCAGATGGTCGTCGTGCTACAGCCGTTCAAGGCCCACGGGCTGGAGCGGGTGATTGTTTCGACCTATCAGTCCGTCTCGGGAACCGGCAAGCCAGCTATCGAAGAGCTGGACCGCCAGATGACGGCTTTCGTCAACGGCGCCGAAGAGGGCAGCCCCAGCGTCTACCCTCACCCTATCGCCAACAACCTGTTCCCCCACATCGGCGGCTTCGAGTCCGACGGCTTCACCGGGGAAGAGCGTAAGATGATCGACGAGACCAAAAAGATCATGGAGCTTCCCGACCTGAAGGTTAGCGCGACCTGCGTACGCGTGCCCACCCGCTATGCCCACGCCGAGTCGCTGTACTTCGAGATCGGCGAAGAGCTGTCGCGCGACCAGGTGCTGAAGCTGTTGTCCGAGCAGGACGGCGTGACCGTGTTCGATGGCGACCTGCCGTACCCGACCCCGAAGTCCGCCGAGGACAAGGACGGCGTGCAGGTCGGCCGGGTGCGTCGCGACCCCGACAACAGCAAGGGCTGGCACATGTTCGTGGTGGCAGACAACCTGCGCAAGGGCGCCGCTACCAACGCGGTGCAGATCGCCGAAGCGCTGATCGCTTCCGAAGCCACCGTCGGGGCCTAGAAGGACAGCGTCATGCGAATCGTCGTCATGAAGTTTGGCGGAACCTCCGTCGCCAGTCCCGAATCGCGCGAGCAGATTTTGCTCAAGGTCAAAGAGACCATCCGCCGGGGCGACAGCCCCGTGGTGGTCGTCTCCGCGATGGGGCGCGCCGGTGCTCCCTACGCTACCGACACCTTGCTCAGTTTGGTCAAAGAGTATTCCCAGCACAGCCACCCCGGCGAATTGGATCAGCTGATGGCCTGTGGAGAGACGATCTCGTCGGTGCTGCTGGCTCACGTGCTTCGCAGCAACGGGCTGGCCAGTCGCGCTTTCGACGGGCGGCAGGCCGGGGTCAAGACCACCGACCAGCCGGGTAACGCCAGGATTCTAGAGATCGACACGCAGCGCCTGATGGGCTTCGTCGCTTCGGGCGGCGTGCCCGTGGTGACGGGTTTTCAGGGAGTCGACTCTCTGGGCGACGTGACGACGCTGGGGCGGGGCGGTAGCGACACCTCGGCGGTGGCGCTGGGAGCGGCTCTGCGGGCTCACTTTGTCGAGATCTATACCGACGTTGACGGAGTGATGACGGCCGACCCTCGGGTCTATTCCGAGGCCGAGATCCTGCAGCAGATCAACTTCGAAGAGATCGGCGAGTTGGCCAGCGAAGGCGCCAAAGTGGTGCATCCTCGGGCCGTCGAGATGGCCGATGAGCACGGTGTGCCGGTCTGGGTCAAGAACACCATGAACGACCGTCCCGGCACCTTCATGGCGCGCGCCGTACCCCGTCAGGCTTACGAGCGGGAAGGGGTGATCACGGGTATCGCCCACATGTTCGGGATGGTCCGCGTGGTCATGGAGGCGGGCGAGCGAGGGGCGCAGGCCGACCTCTTGCAGCGTCTGGCTCACGAAGGGGTCAATCTCGACCTGATCACGATCTCGCCCAGTCGTCTGGTAGTCATCCTGGCTGGTGAGATGTTCCGTCGTAAGGGCGAACCGGTGCTGAAGTCGCTGGGCATCCCCTTCGAGGTCACCGAAAGCTGCGCCAAGATCACCCTGGTCGGAGCCGGCATGCGCGGTACGCCCGGCGTCATGGCTCAGATCATGACGGCTTTGCATAAAGCCGACGTGACGATTTTGCACTCTTCGGACTCGAACATCACCATCTCGCTGCTGGTCGAAGAACCTGCTGTTCCAACCGCCGTGCAGGCGCTGCATCAGCACTTCCTGTCCGCGAAATAGCGCGGTTCTCCTCGAAAAAAAGGCTCCAGCGATCGTCGCTGGAGCCTTTCTTAGCTTCGGTCATGTTTTGGGGTTGGGTCGGACTTAGCCGTAGATCCCGTCGATCGCCTCTTTGAAGTTAGCGTCCACGGCTCGCCTCTTGACCTTGAGTGTCGGCGTCAGTTCCCCGGTGGCCGCGCCCAGTTCCCGGGGCAGCACGGCGATCTTTTTCACCTGCTCGAAGTGGGAGAAGCGCTGGCAGGCCTTGCTCGTTTCGTCGGTTAGCAGTTGAAGCACCTTGGGGTCCTCGGCCATGGCGGCGGGGTCGCTGGACACCCCGTTCTCGGCGCACCAATTTTTGATCCCCTCGTACGACGGCACCACCAGGGCAGAGACAAAGTTGCGGTTGTCGCCGATCACCACGGCCTGCTCGATGTAGGGCGACTCTTTGATGGCTTGTTCGATCGGGGTGGGGGCCACGTTTTTGCCGTTCGAAAGCACCAAAAGCTCTTTCTTTCGATCGGTGATCTTCAGGTAGCCTTCCCGGTCGACGGTCCCGATGTCGCCGGTATGGAACCAGCCGGCGGGGTTGATCGCCTCTTCGGTCGCCTCCGGCTTGTTGAAATAGCCCAGCATGATATGAGGCCCCCGCGACAAGATCTCTCCGTCGGGGCCGATTTTGACCTCGACGTGCTCGATGGTCGTGCCGACCGTCCCGACTTTGGGGCGCTGGGGCGGATTGATGGTGATGACCGGGCTCGTTTCGGTCAAGCCGTACCCCTCGATCAGGGTGAAGCCGGCCGAGAGGAAAAATTCGCACACGTCGGCTCGCAGCGGCGCGCCGCCCGAGGCAAACACCTTGATCCGACCGCCGGTGGCGGCGTGAATCTTCCCCAGCACCAGCTTTTGAGCCAGTTTGTACTCGAGATCCAGAGCGGTGGGAACGCGACCTTCCCAGCGCGCCGCCGCGTGACGTTTGCCGGTTTCCAGCGCCCACTGGAACAGGTGTTTGCGAGTGCGGCGAAGGTTGGGAGCGTTGTTGGCCTTGTGCACCACGGCGCCCATGATCTTCTCGTACAGGCGGGGTACACTGGCCACCAGTTGCGGCTTGACCTCGAGGATATCGTCGCGAACCGTCTCCATACTCTGAGCGTAGGCCACCGTGGCGCCCAGCGACAGAACCACGTAATACAGGGTGCGCTCGAAGACGTGGGAGAGCGGCAAGAAAGAAAGTTCGATGTCGCCCTTCTCTACTCGGACCTGGGGCGCGACGGCGCGGGCGTTAGAGACAAAGTTGCCGTGCATCAGCATGGCGCCTTTAGGCTCGCCCGTCGTTCCCGAAGTGTAGACCAGCGAGCAGACGTCGGTGGTTTTCAGCGCCTTCGAGCGCGCTTCGATGGTGGCCGCGTTGGCCTGAGCCGAGGTTTGACCCAGGGCGCTGAACTCGCTCCAACTCCAGGCCGGGGTATCGCCGGCTTCGCCTTTGTCGAAGGGGCAAAGCGCGACCACACCTTCAAGGTGCGGCAGTTGGGCGCGGCAGCGCGAGAACATAGCCCAGTGGTCCGCGGTCTCTAGCACCAGCAGGCGGGCCCGACAGTCGTTGAGGATATAGACGAACGTTTCGTCCGACACGGTGGCGTAGAGCGGAACGTTGATCGCGCCCACCGACATGATGGCCAGGTCGCTGACCACCCATTCGGGTCGGTTGTTCGAAATCAGGGCTACGCGATCGGCAGCCTGCATGCCCCGCTCGAGCAGCGCCGAAGCCAACTCCAGCACCTGGCCGGCCACTTTGTTGTAGCTGTCGTAGACGTAGACGCCGTTGCGTTTGGCGCCCAGGAACGGCTCGTTGCCCGCCTTTTCTAGAGTGGCGGCGAAGAGGGCCGGGATGGTGGTGACGGTCTCTCCCTGCGCCCAGTCGCGCAGCGGTTTAGGGTCGTACGGGGTACGGAAGGGGTCCATCGAGGGCCCTCGCTTTCTTAGATCTTTTGATAGCGGAACTGCAGCGAGCCGAAGACCAGCTCGTCGCCGTCGTTGAGAGGGGCCTGCATGCCGGCACGCAGCGGCTGGCCGTTGTGGCGGGAGCCGTTCGAGCTGCCCAGGTCTTCGACGTAGACCGAGCTGTCGTCTTTACCGATCCGGGCGTGGCGTCGCGAGACCGAGCCCGAGGTATCGGCCGCCGAGAGATCGACCACGGGGTTGATCCCTTCGCTGGGCGAGGCTCGCCCTACCAGGTTGTCGTCGTAGCGCAGGGGGAACTCTTGTCCGTTGCTCATCACCAGGCGCCCAAACGGCAGCGGCTCGCGGCGTCGGGGCGGTTCCGGGGTGGCAGGAGGAGCCGGTTGGGAAGGGGCCGGCCGAGGAGGCGCTGGGCGCTGGGGGGCAGGCGGCTGGGCCATCGGCTGGGGAGCAGGGGGAGGGGAAGAGGGCGCCACGGGGGGAGGCCCAGGGTGGGCTGTGGGAGGCGTATTTCTTCCGGCCGGCATGGGGCGGGGAGCGGCGGTCGGACGGGGAGGCGGACTGTAGCCGCCACCGTAGCCCGAGGAAGGCGGGGTCGGGCCGCCGCCGTAGCCGCCGCCGTAGGAGGGGGCCCCACCGTACGAGCCGTGACCGTAAGGCGGGACCGGCGTCGGGATCGGGTTGGCAGCAGCGCGGGCCGCAGCCTTCAAGTCCAGGCCGCACTTTTCGCAAAAATTGGCGCCGTGGAGATTCTCATACTTGCACTTGGGGCAGGTCATCCTAACGGTTTCCGGACCGGATCCCATTGCTCCTTTTCCCGCTCTGTTCCGCGCTGTGGCAAACGGTTTGGCAGAGAGGGATCAGAGCATCAAGAGGAAAAACCCCGCGAGAAATTTCTTCAAAAGGGGAACAGCGATTATGGGTTGGAGCAAAGGATGGCGCGTCTGGGCGCGCCGCAGTTCGGTGGTGGTGTGCGGCTGGGCCTTGTTCGCCTTGCCTGCTGTCGCTCAGCCGGCCGCTCCCCAGGCGCCTCTGAAAAGCGACATCGCGTTGCGTCTTCTGCCGGTCAAGAGCGAGCACGCGCTGAGCCCCGAGGTGATGAAGGAGCAGCCGCTGTTCCGAGTGATCAGCGAAGGCGCCGCGACCTACTTCGGCTTCGACATGGTCGACGGTCTGGGTCAGGCCTTCGACGGCACGGTGGTGGCCTCGATTCTGTCCAATCCGGGCGGCGGTTCCTCCCTGTTCGAGTTTTTCAAAGACGATGAACTCAGGGGCGAGCGCGAATCGCTGGTGGTCGATATGCGCGGCCTGGCCAGCGACCTGGAATCTTACAAGACCGAGAACGACGCCTATCCCGAAGACTACCGCAAGTTCATCGACGAGTACCGCTACTACGAGCCCTACATGCCCGAGGGGGTCAGCTACGACTATCAGCGGACGGAAGGCGGGAAGGGGTTCCGCCTGGTGGTCAAGTTCGGCGCTCCCAGTCGTCTGGGCGAACTGGGTCCGGCTCCGATCTTTACCCAGGACGGCGGCGAAGAGAACGCGACCGCCAGTAAACCGCGCAAGCCGGTGAACTTCGTGCTCGGCGCCAAAGTCGCCGATGTCGAACTGGCCAAACAGATCGCCGGGAAGCTGATCGGAGAGTCGAAGGACGGATTCTGGGTCAGCGACGATCAGCCGCCGCTGATCGCCACCCTGCGCGGCCCCTGGCTTGTCGTTTCCGACAATAAGGCCAATCTTGGACCGTTTCTGAAATCGCTCAACGGCGAGGCGCCCACCCTGGCCAAGAACCCCGGCTACCAGACGGTGGCTCGCAATATCAACATGAACGCCCCGTTCACCCTGTTCGTGGACCTGCCGCATCTGCTCGAGACGGCCGGCCTGGCGGAAACCGCCGAAGAGAAGCGCCTGCTCAAGATCATCGGCCCGATGGGCTATGCCCTGACTCCGACCAAGCGTTATGAGATGCGGATGGAAGCGTTCACGGCGATGCGACCGCCCCAGGGCAGCGAACTGGCGAAGCTGTTCAACGAGAGCGGCAAGGCTCGGACCGAATCCGAGCTGGTCGCCTCGAACATCCCCTGGGACGTCAGCAACGCCTTCGCTTTCGACTATCAGCGCTGTAAGGCGCTGCTTAACGCCACGGTCGCCCTTTCCGCCGAGGCGCGGGAGTCGATGGGGCTGGTCGAAGACGTGTGGGCCGGCTTCCTGGGTCTGGACGCCGAAGCCGGGTTCGACCGCCTGGTCGACGGCTGGGTGGTGCTGAGTTTCGAGCGTCTGGACATCTTCGTCAACGCTTTCGAAGAGTTCGCCGAGGCGATGACCAACTTCCCTTCCGACATCCCCGATGACGTCGAAGAGACGGGCGGTCCCCTTTCCGAAGAGCAGGAGGTGACGGTCCAGGTCGATACGGTGTCGACCGACGGCGCCGAAGAGACGACCGAGACCACGGTCACGGTCGAGGAAGAGGTCGACGGTGATGCCGAGGCGACGGTGGTCGTCGAAGAAGTCGTCACCTCGAGCGAGACGCCCATAGAAGAGTCGGCCACCGAAGCTGCGCCGGTCGATACCGAAGAGACGACGGTCGAGGAAGAGGTCATCGAGGTCGATAAGGCCCCCGCGAAGCCGCCTCGACTCCCCTTCACGGTAGCCTTCAAGGTCGGTAACGAGCAGACTCGTTCCGTGCTGCTGGAAGCGCTGGCCGGCCAGCTCGGCGAAGCGCCGACCACCCAGCAAGTTTACGGAGTCGACGTCACCGGCCGACAGGATGGGCTGTTGTCGTACGCCCTTCGCGACGACTGGTTCTACGTCTCTGGCGGCAAAACTCAGCGCCTCCTGCGCAATCTGCTGGCCGCCGCCACGGGCAACAAGGAAAACCTGACCTCGCTGGACACCTGGTCGCGCTTCAAGACCGGCCAGAAGGGCCAGGTCCTGGCCATCGGACACCAGAAGGTCGACGCTTTCTACTCCGTGGTCAAAGGCTTCTTGCTCTTCCTCGGCCCCGACTTCCGGCCCCTGGCGACCGAGATGGGAGGCCTGCGCGACTCGCACAGCGCGGTCTTCCTGGTGCCCGATGGGGTCCGAGCCGTGGGCGATATTCTGCAGGGCGACGGGAAGTAGGACGGTTCGATGAGCGATTCCAGACCGTTAGTCGTCTTTGACCTCGATGGGGTTCTGATCGATTCCGCCGAAGCCAACGTCCAGGCGTTTCGCTTCGGTCTCGAGCAGGTCGGCGTGGTGGGGTCAGACCGCGAGGCGATCCTCTCACTGGTTGGCCTGCCCGCGCTGGAGATGCTCCGTCGTCTGGGCTGCCCTCAGGAGGCGGTCGGCGAGGTGTTCGACCAGCACGTGCGCCCGTTCTACATCGAGAATCTTCCCACCCTGGCCAGAGCCTATCCCGGCTCGGACCGGGTTCTCGAAGGGTTGCGCGAGTCGGGTTTTCGGATCGCCTCCTGCACCTCGGGCGACCGCCAGACGCAGACCGCCGCCCTACAGGCGATCGGTCTATGGGATTTCATCGAAGAGATGCAGACGCCGGACGACAGCGCTTTTGGCAAGCCGGATCCGCGATATATGCAAGAGTTGCTGGCCAAGTTCCCCGGCCACGGCCGGTTGTTCCATGTCGAAGATTCCGAAGTGGGGATCCAGATGGGGCGCGACTGCGGAGCGGTGACGTTCTACGCCTCTTACGGCAACGGGACGCTGAGCGGCGATATCACGCCCGACCATATTCTGGAGAGCATCGAAGAGCTGCCCATGGCGATCCTGCGGGCCAACGCCAGCGCCTCGTCCCCGGCCAGATAGCGGCTTATCGGGTCTTCCGTTAGGCCTTGCGTTTGCGGCAGCCGACGGCGGAGGCCAACTCTTTGGCGTCGAGATCGGCCGAGCAAGCGGTGATCGTCCAGCCGTCCTTTTCCCAGGCCAGCACGGGGAACTGATCGCCGGCAAGTTCCCGGGCCGGAGCTTCGACCGAGGCAGCGTCGGCCACGCTGGCGCTAGGAAGAAAATGGACCGAGATGGTCTTACCGTCTTTGAGGTAGACGTTGTGGACCATCGGACCGCCGCCCGGCGCGTGGCACATCTGCGAGGCTACCAGGTTCCACCCCTCGGCAATTCGAGTGCTAGGCAGGGGACCAAAGCTGGAACTGTTGTAAGGGGCGCAGTGCTTGGCGCCTTCTTTTTTGAGCGTGCTGCAGCAGCGTTTATGATCTTTGCGAACCGATTCCGCGAGCGCCTTTTCGGCCCCGCCAAGGAAGGTGCCGAAGACCAGCGCGACCGTCGCGGCAAGCGACGCAGCGGCAACAGCGGCGCGTTTCCAGCGGGAGGAGGAGGGGAGGGAGACCACCTTCGATCGGGAGGGAGCCGCCGTCGCCGGCGAAGCGCCGCGCGCTGCCTCCTTAACCGCTTCCTCGACCCGCCGCCGACATTCGGGCGGCGCGACGATCGCCTGCTGGCAGTCGCGCACGGAGTCTCTCAAGCCCTGCAGGTAACGGCCTTTCGAGCAGTCTTCGTCGCCCAGATGAAGCGAGCGTTCGCTGCGCAGATCGCGCCCCGCCTCCCGGCCCACCGCGCCTTCGACCCGAGCCACCAGGGCGCTATCCGGAGCCGCATCCTGGCTGTGAGCGACGGCCCGCGCCGTGGCCGATTCGAAGCGGGCTAACTCGTCTTCGGCTAGACCGCTGGGCGGCAGTTCAGCGCCGGCCTTCAGCGCCTCGAGCAATCGCCCTCGTAGCGCCTCTCCGGCACGGGTGGACTGCAAAGACGCCTTGACGGCGCTCTGTAGCGACTGTTCGAACTGCTCCTGACTATGCTGGCTCATGGGTCATCTCGGAAATGGTCTCTGGGGACGACCGGGGAAAGCTCGGTCAGTACTGGCAACCAGGGCTACCTGGCGGAGTTCCCGCCTCGGCCGGGCAAATATTGGGAAATCGCGGTGGACATCTCTTCGGTCGAGTAGTGCCCTTCCCATCGTTCCACGATCTGTCCCTCTTTGTCGACTAAGACCGCAGTCGGGATACTTTTCAGGCTGAACTTGTCGTAGGCCGAATCGACCCCTACGGCGACGGCGTACGGGGTTTTGTTGATAGCCAGGAAGGCGCGCAGGTCGGCCGGCTCTTCCTGATAGGACACGGCGATGATACGCAGCCCGCGGGGCGAATAGCGCTCGTGCAGTTCGGCCAGGCGGCCCAGCAGCACCTTGACGTTACTGTCCCAGGTCTTGGACCAGAACACGACCAGGGTGATATCGCCGTTGGGGTTCTCTTTCGGCTTCAGGCTGACCGGACTGCCGTCGACGGCGGTCAGGTTAAAGCCGGGCGAGGCCTGCCCTTTGCCGGACTTCGGGCTGGGCGTGGAGGTAGCGCTACCTCCGCCGTTACAGCCGGACAGGCTGAGCAGGCCAAAGAGCAGGCAGACGAACAGAAATCTCATGGGGCAATCTCCTTCTTGTCCAGACGACGAAGACCCTCCGGCGGGGCCGAGGTCGGATCCACCACGATCTCGCGTTCAGAGCGGTAGGTGACTTTACCCAGCGGACCGCCTTTAGGTTTCTTGAGAAAGCGAACCGGTGTGGTGATGACCGCGCAGCGGCTTTCGGCACTGCTCTTCGAGTAGACGGCGGCAAGCCACGCCGCAGCCAGTTGAGTCGCCTCCCGGACCTCGCGACCGCCGGTGCGCAGCAGCACGTGGCTGCCTGCCCCCAGGCGGACGTGGAACCACTGGTCGTCACGGGCCGCGTCGCGCAGGCTGAGCTTCTCGTTCTGGGCCGGGTTTCGCCCTACCAGAAGCTGGAAGCCGTCGTGCTCGAAGCGGCGAGGGCCCGACGACGGCACCTCGGGGGCGCGTCGCTTTTTGCCCTGGCGAGAGCCCGGGATCGCTTTGCGCACCTCTTCAAGGTCGGTTCGATTCTCGGCGCTCTCGGCCGCGTAGAGCAGCTCATCCCAGAAGGCGATCTCCTCGGCCGCCAGGCCGATCTGTTCGTCTAAGACGGCCAGCGCTCGCTTCTTCTTTTTCGCTCGAAGGTAGTACCGCTCGGCGTTCTCGGTCGCGGTCATGGACGGCTCGAGCGGGATGGTCAGCGGACGGCCTTCCCAGTCTTGAGTGCGGAATTCGGGGGCGCGGCCGCCGATGCTGGAGGCGTAGGCCAGTAGCAGGTCGCCGTACAGCTGGTCGCGGGGGGCCGATTCGGCTCCCTTCTTGTCCTTCTCGCGCTTCTCCATCTTGCGCAGGGACTTGTCGCGCCCTTTGCGCAGGGTGCGCAGCAGCTCGTCGCGGTGGTCGGGCACGCCGGGGGCGCGGGTGCTCTCGGCCCAGCGAGCCGAGGCCGCCAGGCTCAGTGAAGGGTAGGGGCGAGGCGCCCCTTCCAGGTAGGTCAGCTCTCCATCCGAGGCCAGGCCCGGGTGAAGCGCGCTCCTGTCGTCGTCTCGCAAGGGCGCCATGATGGCGTCCCAGAGCGGGGCGAAACTTGCCCCGCTCTGGGCTCGCAGTCGCTTGCTCCACAGCGGGGGAAGCCCCCGCACGATGGCACCCAGCGCCTCGCTTTCTGTTAGTCCGTTGCGCTGGGCTTGCTCGAAGCGTTCCAGCGCCTGCTCTCCCGTGAGTTCGGTGACCCAGGGCAGCTCGGATGGTTCCGGTTCGGGATACGGCTGGCGGGTCGGGAAACGGCCGCGGTTGGGGAAGGCACCGGCTACCAGAGCGGTCTCGGGGGCCAGTAGCAGAAGCTGGCTGGGGCGGCCGGACCAGTCGAAGACCAGGCGGTACTCCGAGGAGAAATGGAATTCGATCGCCCGCTCCAACCCCTTCTGCTCCACCCTCAGCAGGCGGCAGCCGCCGAAATGTTTGCGGCATAGCATCAGAAAGGCCGAGGGGACGATGGCCGGTGGGTGGGCGTCGGGCAGCAGATGAAGGCGGCTGCGCTCGGGGTGCAGCGAGATCAGCAGCTTGTCCGTGCGTCCCGGCGAGCGCAGGTGAAGCAGGAAATCTTGCTCGGAGATCTGGGAGAACTTTTGCACCCGGCTGTCCACCAGCAGGGGGGCCAGTTCCAGCAGCAAGGCGTGGGCGTTGAGGCTGTCGAGACTCATGGCCGGGAGGTTTGCCCCCCGTCGCGCTTAGTCCTCGCGACGCTCGAAGGAGAGGATCTTGCCCCGGTCGGGGTGAACGCGGCAGCCGTGCGCGGACTGTTGTTAGTGGTCTCTGGACCCTCTGGTGTAGGCAAGGGAACCCTCCTGGGGCTTCTGCTCGAACGTCGAAAAGACTGCGTCTTTTCCGTTTCTGCCACCACTCGTCCGCCTCGGCCCGGCGAGGAAGACGGCGTTCACTACTACTTTCTCGAGGGCAAAGTGTTCTCGGACTGGGTCGAGCAAGACCGCTTTCTCGAATGGAACAAAGTGTTCGACCGCTTCTACGGCACGCCGCTCGCCCCCGTCGAAGAGCACTTGGCGGCCGGGACCAACGTGGTGCTCGATATCGACGTCCAGGGCGGTGTGCAGGTGATCGAGAGTCGCCCCGACGCCGTAAGCATCTTTATCGCTCCACCCTGTCTGGAGACCCTGGCCGACCGACTTCAGGGGCGAGGCACCGAGTCGGATAACGAGATCAACCTTCGTCTGCTGACGGCCAAGAGCGAGCTCAAGACTATGCACCACTATCAGTATTTGGTGGTCAACGACGATCTCGAATCGACGGTCGCTCAGCTCGACGCCATCGTCGAAGCCGAGCGCTGCCGCTACGAGCGGATGGAGCGCGAGAACCGGCTCCCGGATTTCGATAAATGATGAGGTGCCGCCGTGGCTGCTGAAGGCAATCAGAAGATGGTGATCTGGATCGTGGCCATCTCGCTGGTGGCTATCATCCTGGTGGTCGCCGCCATCATGTTTGGCCAGCAAGACGGGCCGCCGACCTTTTCGACTTCATTCGGGAGCGGGCAGCCCACCAACAAGACTGGCGACTTCAGCCATCCCGTGGGCGTAGCCGTTTCGCCCAACGGCCAGATCTTCGTGCTGGAGACCGCCATCTCGCGCATCCAGCAGCTCGACGTCAGCGGTAAGGTGCTGGCCGAGTGGGGTTCTCCCGGGTCCAAGAACAGCCAGTTCGACGAGCCGCTGCGCCTGGCCGCCGACACCGGCGGAAACCTGTGGGTCGCCGACACCGGGAACCATCGTATCCAGTGGTTCTCTGCCGCCGGAGAGTGGCAGGGCGCCTTCGGAGCCCGAGGCGGGGAGCCGGGTGAGTTTTCCCACCCCGCTGGGCTGGCCTTCGATTCGAACAACAACCTTTACGTCGCCGATAGCCAGAACCACCGCATCCAGAAGATCGGGCGTCAGCTCAATGTTCTTCAGGTCTACCCCGAAGCTCCTGACAACGTTAACGCTCAGGGTCTGCTGGACACCCCGTGGGGGGTCGCTATCGACGCCACCGATACCGTCTATGTGGCCGACACCGGTCACAACCGGATCGTCCGCTACTCTAACGACGGTCGTTTTCTGAGCGCCTTCGGTTCGCGCGGCAAGGCCGACGGGCAGTTCGACGGCCCCAAGGCGCTGGCGTTCGACAGCGACGGCAACCTGGTGGTGGTCGATTCGGGGAACAATCGACTGCAAAAGTTTACCCCTCAAGGCGAGTTCATGTACGCCTGGGGCGGTCAAGGGGTGACCGGCGGGATGTTCAACAACCCGCAGCAGTTGGCCATCGCCAGCGACGGCACTCTGTATGTGGCCGACACCGGCAACAACCGGATTCAGAAATTCGTGCCTCGCAAGCTGAATTCGACCAACTCGGCGCTGCCGATCGTGGGTCCTACTCGTCCCGTTTTCCAGGCCGACCCTCGGACCGGCAACCCCGACACTCTGCCGCCCGCCCAGGGTGTGCCGGAAGGCGGCGCCACCACGCTGCCCAATACGGCTCCCCCCGACACCCTGCCGCCGCCCGACACCTCCGCCCCTGGCGGGACGGCCACCTCGAGCGCTACCCCTCTGGACCCGGCGCTCCTCGAGGCCACCCCCTCTCCCGTCGAGTTGTAGTCGAGCCTTCGGGAGGAACTGGGTCGGTCTGGTGTAACAACGACCCCAATATTTCTCCGTGGAGGTCATCGAAGTGAAAAAGTTGTGCACCCTGGGTTTGGCGGCGCTGATGGTGAGCGGCTGCCTGGAACGCGTCCCCTCGACGCCCGCAGCCGCAACCCCGCCTCCCGTGCGCGAGGTTGCTCAAGAGACCCCTGCCGCTCCGGAAACGCCGGGCTCCGCCACGCCCTCGGCCAGCGGCACTCCGGCCGCGACGGCGACGCCCGGGGCGAGCGCTACGCCCAAAGTCGCCGTTCCGGCGGGCAAACCGTTGGAGAACACTCTGACGCCGCTCGACGGCAAAACCGGCACCTTCCCCGTGATTAGCCGTAAGGAGATCGTCAAGATGACGACTTCCGGCGGTGAGGTCGTGATCGAGCTTTACCCCGAGGCGGCGCCCAACGCCGTGCAGCGCTTCAAAGAGCTGATCGCGGCCGGCTTCTACGACGACACTCCGGTCAGCCGCGTGGTCAAAACGCCGGCTCCTTTCGTGGCCCAGTTCGGCATCAACTGGCGCGCTCCGCACAAGGAGTGGGAGAAGAAAAACTTCAAAGATGACCCCAGCTTCTTCAAGCTCGAGCGCGGCACCCTGGCCTTTGCCAAGGCCGGCCTGGACAGCAACTCGACCCAGGTCTTCATCAACTATCGTGACAACAGCCAGTTGGCCGACCCCTCGATGAACTTTACCGCTTTTGGCAAAGTGGTCAAAGGGATGGAAGTGGTCGACGCTTTCGTACCGGTGGGTGACGAAGGTTCGGGCCTGGACCAGTACCGGCTGTGGACGGACGGCGGGAACTATCTCGAGTCGCTGACCGTCAAGCCGTCGATGATCGAAAAGGTGGCCGTCGTCAAATCCTGACGGCGCCTCCGGGGGTCCCCCTTGTCCTATATTCTGGGAAGCGGTATACAGCTTCCACCGCATCACTACTCGCAGGCCGACCTGGCTGATGCTCTGGTCGAACTGTGGGGAGACGCCTTATTCAATCCCGACCGGCTGCGCGCTTTTTTCGAGAGCGTTCAGGTCCAGAGCCGTTCCCTGGCCTTGCCCAAGGAGCGCTATCGCGAGGTGCGGGACTTCGGGGCCCGCAACCTGGCCTGGCGTGAAGTCGCCCTGGACCTGCTGACGGAACTCGCTCCCAGGGTGGCAGCCGAGAGCGGACTGCCGCTCGAAGAAACGGAGTTTCTCGTTTCTACCACGGTGACCGGCCTGGCCGTGCCTACCCTGGAAGCGCGCCTGATGAACCGGCTCCCTTTTCCTCGCCACGCCCGGCGGGTACCGCTCTTTGGGCTGGGCTGCCTGGCCGGCGCTGCCGGACTGGCGCGTCTGCACGATCTGCTGGGAGGCAGCGCTTCGAGCGGGCTGCTGCTGGCGGTCGAACTGTGCTCGCTGACCCTGCGCACGGCCGACGTTTCGGTGGCCAATCTGGTCGCAACCGGCCTGTTCGGAGACGGAGCCGGGGCGGTCGCCATGGCGGGCACCGGCCATGCTCAGGCGGCCAGGGCCGTTCGAGAGGGGCGAGGCTGTCGAGTGATTGCGACGCGTTCGGCCTTTTTTGATGATTCCGAATATGTCATGGGTTGGGAGTTCGACGATCAGGGATTCCAGGTAGTGCTGGCCAACGACGTCCCGGCTTACGCCGCCGGCCCGGTCTGCCAGGGGCTGCGAGACTTCCTGGCCGAGCACGGACTGACTCCCGCCGACATCACCCACTGGCTGGCCCATCCTGGAGGCCCCAAGGTGATCGCTGCGCTCGAGGAAGGGCTCGGTTTGGGGCCGGTGCTGGAAGCCTCGCGGCGGACCCTGGCCGAGGTGGGCAACCTGTCCTCGGTTTCCGTTCTCTGTTTACTCGATGACCTCTTGCGATCGGGCCGACCCCAGCCCGGCGATTGGGGCGTACTGATGGCGATGGGGCCGGCGTTCTGCGCCGAGATCGTACTGCTGAGGTGGCAATCGTGACCATTCTAGCCCATACGGCTTTCCTCTTTCTTCTGGCGCTATTAGCCTTGCAACGAGCCGTCGAACTGCTCTTTGCCCGCTCGAACGCCGCGCATCTGCGACGCCTGGGCGGTCAGGAGGTAGGACGCTCTCACTACCCGCTGATGGTCGGCCTGCACGCCGCCTGGTTCGCAGCCATGGTCTTGGAGAGACTGTACTTTCCTACGTGCTGGAGCCTCACCGCGTTCTCTCTGGGTTGGAGTGGACTGCTGCTGGGTCAAGGGTTGCGCTGGTGGACCATCCGCACCCTCGGTCGTCGCTGGACGACCCGCATCATCGTTCTTCCCGGGCTGCCCCGGGTAGTCGAGGGCCCGTTCCGCCTGTTGCGTCACCCTAACTACCTGGGGGTCTGGCTCGAGATCGTCGGCGTTCCGCTGATCGGCGGCTGCTGGAGAACCGCGCTGGTGCTGGGGGCGCTTCATACCGCATTCCTACTCTACCGGATCCCGCTCGAAGAGGCAGCTCTGCGCGACCACGGCTGCTTGCCCGCCGAAGAAGCTCCGCTGTGAACGAGGCTCGCGAAGCGCTCTTCGAGCAGGTTCTCAAGGTGCTGCGAGGTCCCTGTGGGGTGGTCGCGGAGGTCGCGGAAGGGAGTCGTCTGGCCGAGGACCTGCAGCTCGATTCGGTAGGACTTCTGGCGCTGGCGGTCAGTCTGGAGAACCACTACAAGGTGCGGCTGCCCGACAATCCGACCGACCCGCCACAAACCGTGGGGGACGTGCTGGACCTTTTGCAGAGGGGCTTGGAGGGGTCGGATGGATAGAACCGTTCTTGCCACGGCTCTGCTGCAGAGCCTGTCCGGCTGCTCGCGACGGCTGGGCTTCTACGGATTCGAGGGGCCTTCGGAAGGCTGTTCATATGACGAGCTTCTGCGCCAGGCCCAGGCGACGGCGAACCGCCTGGCCGAACTGGGCGTCGGTCCTGGCATCGTGGTGGCCCTGCTAGGGCCGACCTCGCTGGAGCTGTGCCGGGCGGCGCTGGCGGTCTGGCTGCGCGGGGCTACGCTGACCGTGCTTCCCACTCCCACCCGCCTGGGCAGTCTGGAAGCGTTCCTGATGGAGACTCTGGCCAAGCTGGCGGGAAGCCAGGCGGGGTTGCTGCTGGGAGAAGCTTCGATGACCGAGGCGTTTGCCCCGATGCTCGAGATTCCGGTGCTGTCCTGGGAGGCGCTGGAGACCGACCGGCTGCCGGCGACCGCAGCGCTCGCCTCGGCAGCCACCGAGGCGGCGTTAGTTCAGTTTTCCAGCGGCACCACCCGGGAGCCTCAGCCGATCCTGTTGAGCGCCGAGGCGCTGCTGGCCAACTCCCGGGCGGTCCTGTCGTGTTTCCCCGGCGGGGCGGACCAGCACAGCTGCGTCTCCTGGCTGCCGCTCTACCACGACATGGGGTTGATCGGCTGCTTCCTGATGCCGCTGCTGGCGCCGGGCGACCTGACGTTGATGGGGCCCGAGGTGTTTGCTGCCCGACCGGTGACCTGGTTGGAGGCGATCTCGCGGGAAAGAGCCACCACGTCGTCGGCGCCCAACTTCGCGCTGGCCTACTGCGCCGACCGGATCTCCGACGATCAGGTGGCGGGGCTGGATCTGTCCTGCTGGGCCATCTCCATGGTCGGCGCCGAGCCGGTGCGACCGGCTACCCTGCAGCGTTTCGCCCGGCGTTTTGCCTCGCTGGGCTTTGATGAACGAGCTTTCGCGCCGGTCTACGGGCTGGCCGAGGCGACCCTGGCGGTCAGCTTCAGTCCGCTGGGACAGGGGCTGCGCACGCTGTCCTACGATGGCGAGACGCTGGCTTCCCAGGGCCAGGTGGTCGATGGCGATCGCGAGTCGCCCTCGCTCGGTCGCCCCTTGCCCGGGGTAGAGATCGAGATCCGCAGCGAAGAAGGCCCGCTGGGTCCCGACCGTCTGGGCGAGGTGTACGTCAAAGGCCCCTCTCTATTCCAGGGCTACCTGGGTGCCGAGAGCGACAAACTCGGCTCGGACGGCTGGCTGCGCACGGGCGACATGGGGTTCTTGCACGAGGGAGAGCTGCATCTGTATGGGCGCCGCCGAGATATTCTGCTGCTCGACGGGCGCAATCACGATCCCAGCCTGCTGGAAGCGGCCGCCGAGGCGCTGGAACCGCTACGCCGCTGCTGCGCTTTCACGCGCGAAGGCGACGAGCGGGACGCGCTGGTGATGGCGTGCGAGGTGGCTGGAAGCTACGCTGATGATGAGCAAGCGCTGCGAGATCTCATCACAAGCAGCGTTCGGGCGGCCAGCGGCCTGCTCCCGGCCCGCCTGCTGCTGGTCAAGGCGGGAACCTTGCCCAGCACCTCGAGCGGAAAGCTGCGCCGCTCCGAGACCGCCCGTCTGTTCCAGGGGGGCGAACTCGAGATGTGGGAGCCGCCCGCTCGCGTCGCGCGATGAGCCGCGACATCTATCGGCTGCTGGCGGCCAGGCGCATGTGTCGGGCCTACCAGCCGCGCGAAGTTCCCCGCGAGGTGTTGTCTCGGGTCCTGGACGCCGCGCGTAAGAGTCCTTCGGCCGGACACGCACAGGGGCTCCGGTTCGGAGTGGTAGAGCACCCCTCCACCCGTGAGCGAATCGCTCGAGCGCTGGGCGAAGACGCCTACCTGCAGCGCGGTTTCCCGCCCTGGCTGTCCGCCGCCCCCGTACATATCCTGGCGGGCGTCTGTTCGAGCAGCTATAGCGAGCGCTACGCCGAGCCGGATAAGGTCACCTCGCCCGAAGAGTGGCCGGTTCCGTATGAGATTCTCGATGCCGGGAAGGCTCTGATGGCGCTCTATCTGGCCGCCGAAGAGGAAGGGCTGGGCTGCGGCTACCTGGGCCCTCACGTCGCCTCTCCGGCCTTGCTCGAAGTGGACTGGCCGTCCGAATGGCGCCTGGTAGGGCTGGTCACCGTGGGCTACCCCGACCCTTCCCGTCAGCGCCCCAGCCGGTCTCACCAGCGCGGCTGGCGCCCCTTCGACGAGATGGTGCGCTGGATGGGCGATGAGCCCTGAAATCCTGATCGTGGGGGGCGGGCCGGTCGGCAGCGCGGTGGCCTTGCAATTGCACCGGGCCGGGCGTCGAGTGCTGCTGCTAGATGCGGGCGCCTCGTCGAGCAAGATCTGTGGGGAGGGGCTCTTGCCGCCGGGTTGGGCCGCCCTCGAAGAGTTAGGCGTGGCCGGGCAAGTTGTTGACAAGGCGGCCATCGAAGAGGTCGTCTACGCGGTTCCCGAGCCCCGCACAGGTCGGCTCCGTACCCTTCGCGCCCCCGTTAGCCGCCCTTCGTTCGGGGTGCGCCGAGAGACGCTCTGTCGCGCCTTCGAGCAGGTCCTGAAGGAAGAGGCGGTCCCCGTACTGCGGCCGGCGCGCTTTCGTACCCTGGCCTGGGAAGGAGAGGGGCTGCAGGTCGAGGTCGAGGCTGGGGGCGAGCGCCGGCGGATAGCCTGCCAGACGCTGGTGGGGGCGGACGGGCTGCACTCGCCGGTGCGGCGGGAGGCCGGTCTGGTCGCGCCCGAGCCGCGACGCTTCGCTCGTTGGGGCACACGGGTCTATTTTCCCAACCCCGGCTGTCGGGCGGTGACCGTTACTCTGGGAGAGGGCGTGGAGAGCTATATGACCCCGCTGGGAAAAGGGCTGTGCGGGCTGGCCTTTCTCTGGTCGCCCCATGAGCTGGGCCGGCCGCTGCCGGGGGAAGGCGCGACGTGGGAGCGCTTGCTGGCGCGTTTTCCCCCCTCCGTGCGAGAGGTGCTGCCGAGTCCGGAGGAGTTCTTCGGAGCTGACCGGGCTATCGGTCCACTGCAGCAACGGGTTCTTTCGCCGCTGCATGCCAGCGGGAAGATTGCCCTGGTGGGGGATGCGGCGGGCTACCTCGACGCTCTGACAGGGGAGGGGCTATGCCTGGGGCTGCTGCAGGCTCGGGCGCTATCCCGGCTGCTGCTGGAAGGCCGGTTAGAGGACTACCCGGCCGCCCATCGCGCTATCAAGGAGCGTCATCAAGTGGTGGTCCATCTGCTGCTCTGGCTGCTGGCCAGACCCGCGCTCAAAGAGCGCGTTTTTGCCGCCCTGCTGCACACCCCCGACTTGTTCGTCAGGCTGGTTCGCACGGCGGTCGAAGATCAGCCGTGGCAGCGCCTGGTCGGTGGGGACGCCATCCGCTTTCTCTACTATCTGCTGCGCGGCGAGTCATAGCGCGCTGTGGCGCTCCCCCGTCGGTCAGCGCTACAGCAGGCTCAGGCTTCGAGCTCGGCGACCCGCTCTTGCAGGCGGTCGACCTTGCGCTTGAGCGACTTGATCTCCTCGGCCGCCGCGCGCACCGTGCGTTCGGCTTTGGCGAAGTTCTTCTCCGCCTCGTCAGTGCGCGCCATGCTCTGCAAGGCTCGGGTGCGGGCCTCGGTCAGCTCGTCTTTGGCCTTATCGAACGCTTCCGTGGTGATCTCGTAGCGGCGTTTGAGGTTGTTGAACTTCTCGTCGTTCTCTTCGTGCGACCGCTCGACGGTGAGCAGGCGGTTGGTCTTGCTCGTCAGCTCTTCTTTGAGCTTACTGTTCTCTTCGAACAGGTCCCCGATTTGGCGCCGCATCGCCTGCAGCTGGCGATTGAAGGTGTCTTCTTTCTGTTCGAGCAGAGCCACCAGGTTTTCCAACTGCTGGATCTGTGACGAGCGAAACTCCAGGTCTTTCTCGACGGTGGCCAGGCGTGACTCGGCCGACAGACGAGCCTGCTCGGCTTCTTCCAGTTCATTGTGCGAACTCAGCAGTCGAGCCCGGGTCTCGACCAGCTGCTGTTCCAGATCTTTGAGGCGCGCTTCCGAGCGGGAGGCGCGGGTTTCGGCGGGCTCTCGATCGGGATCGTCCCCGGCCGCCGAGGTGGTGACCCGACCTTCCAGCTCGCTGTAGCGGGCCTGCAGCGATTCGAGCTGTTCGCCCAGCTTCTCTTTGGCAGCCAGGGTGGCGCTGTTGCGGGCGCTCTCTTCCTCGATTTTGTGGCCCAGGGTCAGCACTCGCATCTCGAGCTCGGTAACCCGGCTGCGGTTCTCCTCGAACTCTTCCACCCGCTCGCGGTGCTCCGTGTCCAGGCGGGCCGCTTCGTCCCGGCTCTGGGTCAGTCGGGCCAGGGTCTTCTCATGCTCACCGCGCGCCTGGGCCAGCTGCTCTTCGAGCCCCGCACGCTGCTTTTTGAGCTCGGCGATTTCGGCCTCTCGTGCGCCCAGGGCGCCTTCGACGTCGCCGCCCTGGTTTTTGATCCGCTCTTCGAGATCCCACAGCTTGAGCAGCGCTTCTTCGTGCTCTTTTTCTCGGGTGGCCAGGCGCTTTTCCGCCTGCTCGGTGGATAGCTCGAGCTCGGTGTTACGTTCGCTCTCCTCCAGCAGGGCGGTCTGCAGTTCGGCGATCTGGCCGCGGGCGTCGTCGAGCTCTTCACCGCCGGTAAAGCGGGATCGGTTGTGGGTTTCTTGCAGCTGAGCAAACGCCTCGGCCAGCTGGGTCAGCTTGTCCGCCTGCTGCTGGCGCCCTTGTTCGGCTTTGTTGAGATTCTCTTTGCTGCGAGAGAGCTCTTTGCTCAGCCGTCCGGTTTCCGCGTTGGCGCTTTCCAGTTCGGCCATAAAGGCCTTGGAAGCGGCCACCTCTTTGGCCAGCGAGCGGCGAGAGTTTTCCAGGTCGGCTCGCAGGGTGTCGACGTCGCCCTCGACCGAACCCGCCGGCGCTACAGCCAGCGGGGGGAGGGAGGCTTCGGCCAGGCGAGCGCCCAGGTCGGAGATCTGAGCCTGCAGGTTGGCGATTTCGGTGTCCCGCTCGGCGATCTCCTCGGCCGTGACCATGGCCTCTTCCTGCAGCGACATCACCTCGTCGCGGGTCTCCTGCAGCTCGACTTCCAGCCGCTCGACCGCCTCGCGGTCGGTGGTGTTCTGGGCCAGCTCTTGCTCGAGCCTGGCTACCTCGCCCTGCAGCTCTTCGACCCGCGCTTCGCGCAGGCGGATAGCGGCGGTCTGAGTGGCTCCGTCGTGCAGCGCCTTTTCGACTTCGCGCAGGCGGGCCTTGGCGTCCTTGGTCTCGCTCTTGCTATCCTTGAGCAGCGAGAGGGTCTTGCCCATACGCTCGCTGGTGCGCGAAAGGTCGCCTTCCAGGCGGGCGATCTCGGATTCGAGGGCGCTGATCCGACCGGTGTCGACGACCACGGGGGCAGGCGTCTTGCTCTTGAGCTGCTGGTAGGCTTTCTGGTACTTGACCAGCTTGAGCTTGACGACTTTGAGCGCCTGTTTACTAAGGCGCAGCGCCTCGAGCGTCTTCTCTTGCTTTTCCGCCAGCTGGGCTTTTTGCTTGCTGACCAGCAGCAGCTTCTTTTTGAGAAGAAGCGCGGGATCGGCTTTGGGAGTGGCGGGTTGGGAGCTCACCCCGCTACTGTTTCACACCCTTGTTCTCTGTCCCCCTCGAAGGGGCAATGGCCGCCGCTCAACTCAGGCGGGGGTGCTGCTCGCTTCTTCTTGTAATAGCAGAACCACGCCGGGGAAGCTGGGGCGCTGAGGGTGGCGGTCGGGCGAGAACAGCCAGCGCAGCAGGTCGCGGATAAATCCGTAGAGCGGAAGCTGACCGGCCACGTCCTCGCGGAGCTTTTCGCGCGAGAGCTTGAACGAACGATGACTTTCTCGGGTAAACTTCTCCTGTTCCCGGTAGTAGTTGGGCAGCGGCTGAATCTGCAGCTCGAAGGTTTGGTCCCACCAGCGGACCACCGATTTGATGGCTGTCCAGCCCGAGTTTTTCCCCAGCCCCTGAGAGAGGTAGTCTTTGATCTCGAGATACTCCAGCGAACGAAGGGAGCGCCGCTCCTCGGGAAGCCCTTCTAGCTGCAGAGCATCGATATCGTCGTCGCTCCAGCGCCAGGTGGTCAGGTAGTTGTGCAGATCCCGGGCTGCCTGAGCGTCCTCGGTCAGGATCTTGAGCCCGAACACGTCTTTGACGTAGCGCGACAGCTGCTTGAGCTGCTTGTCCCGGTCGAAGAGCCGGTCCAGGTCGAAAATTTCGTCGGTTACCTTATTCCAAAGCTCTTGTTCGGCTTTGATCCGAGACAGCAGCTTAGTCACCTTGAACCGGTTGAACGCCGCCGGCTCGTACTCGACGAAATTGGCGACCAGGTGGGGCTGCAGCCAGCGC
Organism: Vulcanimicrobiota bacterium; assembly: GCA_023447635.1. Lineage (GTDB taxonomy): Bacteria > Vulcanimicrobiota > Xenobia > Xenobiales > JADMJV01 > JAEXNA01. Next base: position 51,393 of record JAEXNA010000134.1, read on the forward strand.
TCGCCGTCGGGGGCCAGCACGCCGAAGCGGGCCAGCTGGCGCTTTCCGAGTTCGAGGTCGGATGAGGTCAGCAGCTGCTCTTCGCTGACCGGAACGTTGATGGAGAAGCGGCCCGAGGTTTCTGGAACCTCGCCGATGACGGTGCTGGTCAGCTCGAACTGCCCTTCGAACAGGGAGCTGGCCAGCAAGTGCGAGAGGCCGTGCATGCGGCGCTCGCCCTGCAGGATGAATTCGGTGAAGTCGCGCCGCGCGTCGGCCAGCTCCGAGGGGCAGAACGAGAGCACGAAAGGCGGTCGGGCGGTGCCGCTCAGGGCCGAAGTGGCGCCCAGCGCCTGGTGAGACTTCAGAATCTCCTCGCTGGCCCTCTGAAGCTTCTCGGTCAGCCGGTTCAAGCTGCGTCGCTGAGTCAGCATGGAAAGGGGCGACCGTCGTTCGACCGCGTTGTCAGGAGCCATCGGGCCTACTGTTCCCCGGTGTTCAGCCGGCCGCCTTCTTGAAAGGCGTCATCTCCTCGAGCGCCGCCAGGCGCTCAAGCTCTTCTTCGCGCTCGGCCTGCAGATAGTCGGCGATGATGGCGGCGAAGCGCGGGTCGCGCAGGTGATGGGCCGAATGGACGGGCACCGGTCGATAGCCGCGCTGGATCTTATGCATCCCCTGGGCCCCCGCTTCGACTCTTTTTAGTCCGTGGGCGATGGCGTAATCGATCGCCTGGTAGTAGCAGACCTCGAAGTGCAGCATATCGAAGTCCTCCAGGCAGCCCCAGTTGCGCCCGAACAGCGCTTCTTCACCGCGCAGGTTCCAGGCGCCGGCGACCCAGCGCCCTTCGGGCTCGCGACGGGCCAGCACCAGCACGACCTTGTCTCCCATCCGTTCCGCCAGCAGGCGGAAGAAGTCGCGGTTCAAGTAGGGGCGCCCCCATTTTTGCCGCGAGGTTCGCACGTACATCGCGAACATAGCGTCCCACTGCTCTTCGCTCGCCTCGTGGCCATGCACGACGTGCAGGCTCAAGGGGTGGCTCCCGGCGATGCGGCGTTCCCTGCGGATCGCTTTGCGCTTGCGCGAGGCCAGCGTCTCGAGGAAGTCGTCGAAGCTGCCGTAGCCTTCGTTGTGCCAGTGGTACTGCTCGCCCAGCCGATGCAGGTAGGGAAGCTCGCGGCAGGCGGCCTCTAACTCGTCTTCTTGCCCGAAGGTCAGGTGTACCGACGAAAACTGCTGGCTCTCTGCCAATTGAACGAAGGCGGTCAGCAGTCCGTCCCGGGCTTGTTGACGCCCAGTTTCGTCCAGGTCGGGATGCATCAGCAGGCGTGGTCCGGGCACGGGGGTGAAGGGGACGGCGACCTGCAGCTTGGGATAGTAGGTGTTGGGACCGTAGAGCCGCTCGTAAGCGTCGGCCCATCCGTAGTCGAAGATGTACTCGCCGCTCGAGTCGAGCTTGATATAGGCCGGGGCGGCGGCGATCGGCTGTCCCGAGGTGTCGCTCAGCAGCGCGGGAAAGGGCAGCCAGGCGGTTCCGTTGCCTACGCAGCCGCTGTCTTCGAGGGCCGACAGGAAGGCGTGAGAGACGAAGGGGTTGACCGGGCCGGCCAGGCTGTCCCAGAGGGCGGCGTCGATGGTGCGGAAAGAGCGATGCAGTTCGACTTTGAACGGCGGTTCAGACAGCGCCTGCTCCCACCGGAATCAGGCTCCCTCGGTAGTCGCGGATGGCCTGGCTGTAGTGTTCGAGCAGTCGCTCGAGATAGCTGTCGAAAGAGTAAGCCTGGGCCGTCTGACGGGCCTCGACGCTGAGCCGTCGACGGAACTCCCGATCGCCGCGCAGTTCCCTCCACCCCTCCACATAGGCTTCCAGCCGGGGGGGCGTCAGCCAGCCGTCCTGGCGATGGTGCAGGGTGTCGGCCGTGCCGCAGGCGGCGACCGCCAGCACCGGTAGACCGCTGGCCAGCGCCTCCAGGACGACCAGCGGTTTGACCTCGGTGGTGCTGCAGATGACGAACAGGTCGCAGGCGGCGTAGACGGACGGCATCTCGGCGTACGGGATCTCCCCGGCGAAGTGGACCCTTCCTTGCAGTCCCAGTTCGTCGGCCAGACGAGCCAGGCGAGCGCGCTCGGTCCCGTCGCCGACGACCACCAGGACGTGGTCCGGGTCGGGCGGCATGGCGGCGAAGCCGCGCAGGAGAAAGTCGAGGTTCTTCTCCCGCCCCAGCCGACCCACCGAAAGGCTGACCGTTGCTTCGGGGGACAGCCCCCAGCGCCGACGCCAGTCGACGGCGCCGTCGGGGTTCGAGAAGCGATGGGTGTCGATGGCGTTGGGCAGGGTGACCACACGCGCCTTGACCCCGTAAGAATCCAGCAGGCCGCGGATCCCTTCCGACGGGGCGATGATCAGGTCGCACTTGTTCAGGTAGCGGGTCAGTCGAGAACGAGCCACTCCTCTGACCACCTGCTGGTTGAGCGGGATGTAGTGACTGTACTGCTCGAGCTGAGTATGAAAAGTGTAGACCAGCGGAACACGTTTCTGCTGGGCGAACGAGGCCGCCACTTCTCCCAGGAGAAAAGGGTGATGGGCGTGGATGATGTCGAGCTCGAGTCGCCGGATCATCTTGAACAGCTTGCCGGAATACGGGATCGGGATCGGGTAGGAGACGCGCTTGCTCATCTCGAGCGAGGCAAAACGGAAGACGTCGCTTTGCTCGTCGTGGTAGCCGCGCACCCTGGGCGCGAACAGGTAGACCGGATGACCGGCCTCGAGCAACCCCTCCCGGATCCCCTCTATCGAGTTGACCACCCCGCTGATCAGCGGGTGATAGGCGTTGCTGAAGAGGCCGACTTTCAAGCCGGCGTCTCCTGCCGCGAGCGCTCGGCCATCGGCAGAGCGGCTTCGACCATTTCACACCAGATGTGGCCCACCGTCAGGTGGATCTCCTGGATGCGGCAGGTGCGTGAGGAAGGGACTTTCAGGCAAAGATCGCTGAGCGTTTCCAGGGCGCCTCCCGAGGCGCCCGTCATTCCTACCACCTTCATACCGATGGTGCGGGCGGCTTCGGCGGCCTTCAGGATGTTGGGAGAGTTGCCCGAGGTGGTGATACCGACCAGCAGGTCGCCCGGTCGGCCCAGAGCCAGCAGCTGTTGGCTGAAGATGCGCTCGAATCCGAAGTCGTTGCCCAGTGCGGTCAGCGAGGAGGTGTCGACGGTCAAGGCGATCGCGGGGTAGCCGTTGAGACGCTCGAAACGTCCGATCATTTCGGCGGCCAGATGCTGGGCGTCGGCGGCGCTACCGCCGTTGCCGGCCAGGTAGATCACGCCGCCCGCTCGCAAGGTGTCCACCCAAAGCTGCCCGCCCGCCGAGATGGTGGCGGTGTGGTCGCGCATGGTCTGGCGCAGGGCGATCCCTTCGTCTAAAGAGGCTTCGATCAGCGCTTCGGGCGAGTGATAAGACATGTGAGGGCCGCTTTCTCTTCACCGGATCGGATTCCTTGCTTTCCCCACCGCCACGCCGTTCCCAGGTGGTCTCAAGAGCTTATCAAGGAGATTGCTCGTATCCCTTAGAAGGGCTCGCCAGGTTTATCAAGGCCTCGTCAGGGCAAGATGAGGCATAGGAGTTTTACCCCCACTATGAGTCTTCAAGTTTATATTGACGGAGAATTTTATCCCAAGGAGACGGCCAGCGTGTCGGTCTACGACCACGGCTTGCTTTACGGCGACGGAATCTTCGAAGGTATTCGTGCTTACGCGGGACGCGTGTTCCGCCTCGACGAGCATCTCGAGCGGCTGTATCAGTCGGCTCGCTCGATTCTGATCGAGATCCCTATGACCCGCCAGGAGCTGAGCGATGCTCTGCTGGAAACGCTGCGCATCAACAATCTGCGCGACGCGTACATCCGCCTGGTGGTCACCCGCGGCAAAGGCGACCTGGGTCTGGACCCGCGCAAGTGTCCCCGCGCCGCCGTCATCATCATCACCGACGAGATCAAGCTGTACCCTCGCGAGACCTACGAGGAAGGGCTGCGTCTGATGATCGCCTCGACCCGTAAGAACTCGCCCGACACCTTGTCGCCGCGCATCAAGTCGTTGAACTACCTCAACAACATCCTGGGCAAGCTCGAGGCGATCAACGCCGGCTGCGCCGAGGCCGTCATGCTCGACCGTCACGGCTATCTTACCGAGTGCACTTCGGAAAATATCTTCCTGGTCAAGAACGGTAGCCTGTTCACCCCCACCGCCGTGGTCGGGATCCTGGAAGGGATCACCCGCAGTGTGGTGATGGAGCTGTCCGAGAAGATGGGTTATCAGGTGCAGATGTCGTTCCTGACCGCTCACGATCTGTATGTGGCCGATGAGTGTTTCGTCACCGGAACGGGTGCCGAGATCATCCCCGTCGTTAGCCTTTGCGGCCGTGAGATCGGAACCGGCAAACCTGGTCCGATCACCAAGAAGCTGCTCAACGCTTTCCGCGATCTGACTCAGACCGAAGGTACCGAAATCTACGAGACTGCCGCCAAAGGCTAAGATCTCTGCGAGCCCTCGAAGGGCTCCAGTTTGGGCTGCTCCGAGGGAACTTATCGCCATCTAGGCGAACCCTCGGAGCGTGCCCAGACGTATCGAACTAGGTCGCGATTCGAGCGACGTATATGAAGGTAACGGCAGCCGCCATCGGCTGCTTGAACCCTTGGCCCAGGCCGGAACCCGCCTGGTGGTGATCAGCGACCGTGGAGTGGAAGCCGCTCTACGGCCCACCCTGCATCTCGAAGGCGACTGGTTGGTCGTGCCGGCGGGGGAAGAGTCCAAGTCGCTGGCGACCGCTGGCGAGCTGTGGTCGCAGCTATGTCGGCTCGGGGTGGACCGGCAGACGGCTATTCTGTCCGTGGGGGGCGGTATGGTGTCGGACCTGGCTGGCTATGTGGCTAGCGCCTATCTGCGCGGCCTTCCCTTCTATTCGCTTCCCACGTCGCTGCTGGCGATGGTCGACGCTTCGGTCGGCGGCAAGGTCGGCATCGATCTCGCCGAGGGTAAGAATCTGGTCGGCGCGTTCTATCCGGCGCGTTCCGTAGCTATCGACCCGGAACTGCTGGACAGCTTGCCCGATTCCGAGTGGGCTTCGGGCATGGCCGAAGTGATCAAGCACGGCATTTTACAGGGCGCCCCGCTGTGGGACAGCCTGCTAGAGCTCCGTCGATCCGACATGGACGACCCGGCGCGACGTGAGCGTTTGCTTCGCGAAGCCGTGGCGGTCAAGCTCGAGGTCGTCGAAAAGGACCCCTACGAGCGCAGCGGTCTTCGCGCCACCCTGAATCTGGGACACACCTTTGGCCACGCCCTGGAGTGGTGCTCGTCCTATCGATTGCGCCACGGCGAGGCGGTCGCGCTGGGAATGCTGGCGGCCGTGCGTTTGAGTCGATCGCTGCGGATCCTGGAAGAAGACTTCGAAGCGCCGCTGACCGACATGTTGCGACGCTGGTCGCTGCCGGTCAGCCTGCCCGAGCCCGACAGCGCCGAATGGGGCTGGGAAGGGATGGCTCAGGCCTTCGGACGGGACAAGAAAAACAGCGAGGGTCGCTGGACCTTCGTGTTGCCTCGCCGAGTCGGACAGGTCGAACTGGTGCAAGGCCCCGAGGTCGACCTGGTGCGCCAGGCGGTCGAGTCGCTGAAGAAAGTGCCGGTGGCCCGATGAAGCGCCACGCCATTCTCATTCTCAACGGCCCCAACCTCAGTTCGCTCGGTCGGCGCGAGCCGGAAAAGTACGGCTCGGACCGCTTGCCCGACCTGGAGGCGCGCTGGACGACCTGGGGGAGGGACAACGGGGTCGAGGTTCGCTGCGCTTCCAGCCACTTTGAAGGCGAACTGCTGACCCTTCTGCACGCGGCCGAGGAAGAGGGTGAGGTCGCGGCGGTCCTGATCAATCCCGGCGCTTTGACCCACACCTCGCGGGCCTTGCGCGACGCCATCGCTTCCTTGACCCTCCCGGTGATCGAAGTGCACATGACCAACATCGCGGCTCGGGAAGAATGGCGTCGCCATTCGGTGGTCGCCGAAGTGTGCCGCGGCAGCATCGCCGGTCTGGGAGCGACGGGCTATCTGCTGGGGCTGCGGGCCGCCTTGGAGTTGATCCCGCGATGAGCACGCCCTCTGGTTTTTTGAATGTCCTCAAGCCGCCGGGAATGACCTCGCATGACGTGGTCGCCCGGGTGCGTCGCCAACTGCCGCGCAAGACCAAGGTCGGCCATTTGGGAACCCTGGATCCCGCCGCCACGGGCGTGCTGCCGGTGGCGGTCGGGTCGGCCACCAAGCTGATCCCGCTGGTCCCCAATCTTGGCGATCAGATGAAAGCGTATCTGGCCGAGATCGAACTGGGGGTTCGCACCGATTCCGACGACCTGGAAGGCGAGGTCTGGGAGCGTCGCGACACCTCGGCGCTGGCGGACTGGGATGGCCAGCGCTGGCAGGCCGAGTTGGACCGGTTTCAGGGAGAAACCGAGCAAGTTCCTCCGCAGGTTTCGGCTATCCGCAAAGACGGCCAGCGCGCCTACGCCATGGTGCGGAAAGGGCAGACGGTCGAACTGGCCGCTCGCACGATCCGGGTGGCCCGCTGCCGTTTTCGAGAGTGGGAGCCCCGCACGGCTCGGCTGAAGTTTTTCCTGGTCTGCTCGACCGGGACCTACGTTCGCTCGATCGCTCGCGATCTGGGAGACCGGCTCGAAGTGGGCGGCGCCCTGGCCTTCCTGGTGCGAACTCAGAGCGGCCCGTTCTCGCTGGATTCGGCCATCACTCTCGAGACGATGTATCAGCAGGGCGTCCCCTCGCTGCTGCTGCCGGAGGCGCTGCCCTTCTATGGACTGCCCAGGGTCGAGGAACAGCTGATCGAAAAAGGGCGCAAATTGACGGGCGACTTCGCGCCGGGGCAAAGATACCTCGCCTCTAACGGCCTCTTGTTCGGCACGGACGAGCCGGGAATCGCTCGGGTCGAATCGATCTTCGGAAGTCGCGAGGAGTAGCGATGGGCCTTCGGCTGAGAGCACAGATCATGGGCCTTTTCGTGGTCCTGATCGGGCTTTCGATGGCCGTCATCGCCTACTTCAACATCGGGGTCTTTCGCCTCTCGTTCCTGGCCGACGAGGAGCAGCGGATTCGCCATCTCGGGCTGCAGGCGGGAGACCGGATCCTCGAATCGGTCGTTCCGCTGTATCTGGCTCCCCCCAGGCCTCCGGTGGGGGCCTCGCCGCGACCAGAAACGAGCGAGTCGTTCGAGGCCAGCAAGGTCCCAGGTCTGCGCTACTTTGAACTTTGGGATCTCGAGGGGGGCGTCATCTACCGATCCGGTCAGACCGGCCCCGAGCTTCCTCTCAAGGACGAACTGGTTCGGCGAATGGCCCTCGAACCGCTGCCGACGCACCTTTTTTTGAGCCATTCCAAAGGGAACGCCGAAGCTCTCAAAATGCCTTACAGCGAGAATCTGCCGCTCTTCGATTCGGCTCGGGGCGAGAATCTGACTTACGAGCATCTCTTTCCTATCTTTGACGTGACGCCGCAGGCCGACCTTCCCCCGGGAACGGTGGCTCCGGCCCGGCTCCGAGCGATCCTCCATCTCTCCTTCGACGTGCAGAGTTCGTCGCGCCGTCTGAATCTGGTGACGGCCGGAAATGTGCTGCTGGGTCTGACCTTCTTGCTGACCTCGCTGATGTCGATCCATCTGTGGTCGCAACACGCCATCCAGAGGCCGCTCGAGGGGCTGGTTGATTCCATGCGGCAGTTCGACAGCGAGATCAAAGACGTCGACGAGTTAGCCAGCCAGAACGAGTTGGTCAATCTGTCCAAAACCTTGCACCATCTCGCCTTGGAACGCCTGAAGTACCAGAGGGAGTTAGAGCAGCTCAATACCGACCTGGAAGCTCAGGTGGAAGAGAAGACGCTGGAGATGAAAGAGTTCTTCTCTCTGGTGACTCACGATCTGCGCATTCCGCTCGCTGCCATCCAGGGCTACACCGACCTGCTCAAACGCAAGCCCGAGCAGCTGACCGAGCGCCACCTGACCTACGTGTCGCGCATCACCACGGCCAACAGTCACGCGCTGGAGTTGGTGAGAAATCTGCTCGAGGCGATGAAGATCGAGTTCGGCACGCTGCAGCCGGTGATGGAGACGTTCTCTCTGGACACTCTGGCCGAAGAGGTCCGCAACGAGCTCAACATTGATGAAAGCCTCCCCGGAGTGGTCCTGGAGCCGTCGCCGGACAACAGCGGAGAGGTCCAGGTCGAAGCCGACCGGACGCGCATCAAGCGGGTGCTCACCAACCTGCTGAGCAACGCCCAGAAACACGCGGAAGGGACCCCTCATGTCGCTCTGCGCTGGCGGGTGGTACCCCGGAAAGTCGTCCGCATCCAGGTGGTAGACCAGGGGCCCGGAATCCCTCCGGCGGACCGCAAGCGGCTGTTCGAAAAGTTCACCCGAGCCCCAGGCAGTATGGGGAACTCTTCGGGGCTTGGTCTGGGCCTCTACATCGTGGGACGCATTCTGGAGAGCCACCAGCAAGAGATCACGGTTGGCGGAGAGGTAGGGAAGGGGACCACCTTCGAGTTTCATCTTCCCATTATCGAGTCCACCTGAGGACGGCCGGGGTCGTCCCCGGGTTGATCTCTGGCAGCAGCCAAGGGTAAAGGCGGTAGGACACGGAAGCCTGCGCTCTATGTCCTCCACCACCGAATCCGCCACTCCGATCCGCCTGGTCATCGCCGACGACATCCCGCTGTTCCGGGAGATGCTGGTGCACACCCTGGAGGAGGAAGAGGACATCGAGATCGTGGCTCACGCCGCCAACGGTCTGGAGGCCGTCGAGGCCTGTCGCCTGCATCGCCCCCATATCATCTTGCTCGATGTCGAGATGCCCAAGATGAACGGTGTCGAAGCGACTCGGGCCATCGTAGCCGACTGTCCGGCGACCCGAGTGGTCATCCTGACCGCCTACGAGGACGACCGCCTGATCCTCGAACTGATCCAGGCCGGAGCCACCGGCTATCTGGTCAAGGACACCCACGTCGACGAGGTGGTCAAGGCGATTCGGGTGGCCCACGATGGAGAGTCGCTGATTCAGCCTCGGGTGGCTCAGAAGATTTTGCGGATGATGGTCTCTATGCCGCCTCAGGAAGCGGCCGCCAGCGCTCCAGCCGTCGACGTTAAAGAAAAGTTAGAACGACTCACTGCGCGCGAGCGCGAGGTGCTCGAGGGCATGGCCAAAGGCCTCAACAACAAAGAGTTGGCCGAGCTTTTCTGTATCGGGCACACCACGGTCAAAACCCACGTTAACCGGATGATGCAAAAGCTCGAGCTTCGAGACCGGGTCGAGGCGGTGCTGTTCGCCGTTCAGGCCGGTCTGGTCGACGGGAAGTAGGTTCCTCGCTTAAGGGTCTAGACCGCGACGGGTTCCGGAGCCGGCGCGGGGTGAGGGAACCTGAGGGTGAAGGTCGTGCCCAACCCTTCTAACGAGGTGACATCGATACTACCCTGGTGGGCTTCAACCAGGCGGCGCACGATGAACAGCCCCAGTCCGGTGCCGCGGATCGAGCGGTCCTGCTCTAGTCGGCAGAAGCGAGCGAAAAGCCGGCGACGCCCTTCTTCGGACATGCCCAGCCCGTTGTCGCTCACCCTCAAGGTGTCGAACTCTTCGCCGGTTTCAAAGGCGATCTCGACGGCTCCGCCTTTAGGAGAGTACTTGATGGCGTTTTCGATCAGGTTGCCGAGGATCTGGCAAAGGCGAGACGGATCGCCGAAGATCCGGGTCTCCGCGTCGACCCCGACGCTGATCAACAGACCGTTTCGGATCTCGTCTCGAAGGGGGGCCAGAGCCATAGCGATTTCGGAGTCCAGCATGGGGCGCAACGGGACCCATTTCGGATCCATGCGCAGGCTATGACCGTCCTCGAGTTTCTGGATGTCCAGGTAGGTCGAGACCAGGCGGGCCGCTCGCTCGACGGCCTGGTCGAGGTCGGCGATGACCCCTTCCTGAACTTCGTTGGGCTTGCTGCGCTTGAGTAGCGCCAGGCCCGTTTTCATCACCGTCAGCGGCCCTTTCAGGTCGTGCGAGGCGATCGCCATAAAGGACGAGAGAGTTTCTTTGTACACCTGAAGTTCGATGGCTCGACTCTGCTCGGTCAGCTCGCGTTTCAGGGCTTCCTCTCGTTCGGAAACCAGGCGCAGGTTCTCCAGGCAGATGGCCGCCTGGGCGGCGAAGGAGGGTAAGATCTCTTGATGGTCTTCGCTGAACTTGGCGGTCAGTTGCGAGTCCAGGTAAAGCACCCCGAGGATCCGGTCATGCACCTTGAGCGGCTCGCAAAGGATCGAGCGCAGGCCAAAAAGCTCCATACTACGAGAGCGCCATTCGCTGGGCATTTCACCGCTCCAGTGGGCGGCCACGCCCTCCTGCACGGTTTTTACGATGGCGGTGCGGGAGGCCCGGAACTGGGCCCCTCCGATCTCCTCGGGGTTGATGCGACAGGCGGCGGCCACGTGCAGGCCGGCCAGCGGCTCTTCCGGCATCACGCCGCTCTGCAGCAGCAGCAGATAGCCGCGTTCGGCGTCGGTCACCTCGACGGCGGTGTCGATCAGCTTCTGAAACAGCTCGCTCGGTTCGGTGATCGCGGTGATGTAACGCGTGATCTCGAGCAGCTTCTGGTAGGCGACGGGGACCGACGACGAGGACATGGCGAGGAATTCCAGCAGCGCCTCAGGGGACCTGCCGTCGACTCCTGGGGGAGATCAGTTCCAACGGGCCCTCAAGGCCAGTTCGCGCAGTTTGTTGAGAGCTCGCATCTCTTTCTGGCGCACCGACTCCCTGGAGATGCCGAAGATTTCCGCCAGTTCAGCGAACGTTTTCCCCTCGCCCCCGTCAAATCCGTAGCGCAGAGCCAGCAGCAGACGCTCTTTCTCGGTCAGGTGGGAAAGCAGCCAGGCCAGCGACTCGCGATCCAGAGAGTCGCTCTGAAGCTCTTCCTCCCCCCGCAGAAGGTCCTTCAGAGAGCTCTCGGAGTCTTCGCCCACGGGAAGTTCCAGGGAGACCGGCTGGTGAGCCATGCGCAAGATCTCTTCCAGGCGACCCTGAGCTCTGGCCTCCATACGGCGAACCATCTGGGCGACTCTGGGATCGTCGGGAGACAGGCGCTTGCCCTTCAAGGAGCGTCCGGCCTTCTTGCAGGCGACCTCGACGTCGACCGGCATCAGCGCCTGGGCCGCTTCCCCAATGGTGGCGTCGCAGCCGGTGTTCGCGCGGGCCAGGTTATTCAGGCGGTGGTACTTTTGCAAAAGCTCGTTGATATGAACAGGCAGGCGAATGGTGCGGCCCTTGTTGGCGATCGCGCGAGTGATCGCCTGACGGATCCACCAGCAGGCGTAGGTCGAGAAGCGACACCCTTTGTCCGGGTCGAATTTCTCGACGGCCTCGAGCAGGCCAAGGTTCCCTTCCTGGACCAGGTCCGAGAGGGAAAACTTGGCGAAGCGGAACTGCCGAGCGATCTTCACCACCAGGCGCAGGTTGGCTTCGGCCAGCGCTTGTCGGGCCTGCAGGTCGCCTTGCTGGACTCGACGCCCCAGATCGCGCTCTTCCTCGGCGTCGAGGAGTCGGGAGCGGGAGATCTGACGGTAGTAAGGCTCCATCTCGACCATCTCATCAAATTGTTCGGTTTTTTTTCTCGCCAGGACTGCCATAGGGTTATCCTCCTGCTAACATATTATGGAAACGGGGACCGGCTCTCGTCCTCCGGCGGTCCGAGATTTCTCCTACGGGGGGTAGTCCCTCAGGTTACAAGCTCGTCATCTCATGGACCGATGGTCCCCGCCTTCTCGTCTTGCTCGTGGGCCTAAAGGATTTCTCCCGTTGCACGTTCTATTGAGCGGCAATGTCACAGCAAAAACCCCGCTTTCTTCTGGTAGAAGCTCGTCTCGACCCCAAAATGCAAGAGCACGAGCTCAACTGTCTTCTCCGCGCCGGCGGCCTGCAGCGCGAGGATTTCGAGATCCTCGACGTCACTCGGCAGCCGTTCGATCAGGAGATGGTCAAAGACTACGAGGCAGTGTTCATCGGCGGTACGGGTGACTTCTCGGTCGCACAGGACCGCCCCGAATGGTTCGAGCCGCTCAGCGAGTGGACCCGGGGTCTACTCGAACAGGGCAAGCCGACCCTGGGGCTCTGCTACGGATTCCACCTGATGGCTCACGCCGTGGGCGGCGAGGTCAAGACTCGCCCCGATCTCGAAGAGACCGGAACCTACAACGTCACCCTGACCGAAGAGGGGAAGAAGGACCTCATCCTGGCCCAGCAGCCCGAGACGTTCCCCGCTCAGCAGGGCCACCACGACGTGGTGCTCTCCATGCCTGAAGGCTACATCCGCCTGGCCGAAAGCGAGCGTTGCCACTGGCAGGCGTTCCGTCATCCCGAGAAGCCTTACTACGGCCTGCAGTTCCATCCCGAACTCGGACGTAAGGAGTTCATGGACCGCATGCTGGCCTACGCCTCGTCTTACGCCTCGACCCCTGAAGTGTTCGAGAAGATTGATAAGCAGGTTTCCGAAACGAAAAACGAGGAGGTCATCGTGGCCTTCCTCGAACAGGTCGTCAAGCCGGCCACGGAAGCTCGCTAAGCGCCTTCATCTTTGAAACAACGGCGCGGGCCCGTGATGGGACCGCGCCGTTTTCTTTTATGTCCAATCAACAACCCGATCTCAAAGCTCTTATCCCCGACAGTATCCGCAATCTCGAGCCGTACAAGGCCGGTCGCTCCATCAGCGAGGTGGCTCGCGAGTTCGGTCTGACCTCGGTGGTCAAACTGGCCTCGAACGAGAACCCGCTGGGGCCATCGCCCCACGCCATCGAGGCGGCCCGCAAGGCGCTGGAGGGCTGCCATCGCTACCCCGACCCGGCCGCTCGGGGGCTTCGTTCGAAACTGGCCGAGCGTTTCGAAGTAGAGATCGAGAACATCATCGTGGGCGCCGGTTCGGAGGGGATTCTGTCCTCCATCGTGCGTGTCTTTCTCGAGCACGGCGATCAGGTGCTGACCGCCGACGCCGCCTTTCTAGGCTTCCCCATCCTTTGTCGTACGCGCGGGGTCGAGCCGACCATGATTCCGCTCAACCGCGAGTACCGCTTCGACCTCGACGCTATCGGGGAGGCGATCAACGAGCGGACCAAGCTGATCTACCTCTGTAACCCGAATAACCCCACCGGCACCATCTTTACCCGGGCCGAGTTCGACCGCCTGATGAAGAAGGTGCCGCCACACGCGCTGGTCATTCACGACGAAGCGTACTGCGAGTACGCAGCGACCGCTCCCGAGTTTCCAGACTCGATGAGCTACCGCTACGACAATGTGATCACGCTGCGGACCTTCTCGAAAGCCTACGGGCTGGCGGGCTTCCGGGTGGGCTACGGGTTTGGTCATCACGAACTGATCGACTGCTTATGGAAGGTGAAACTGCCGTTCGAACCCAGCGGTCCGGCTCAGGCGGCGGCCGAGGCCGCCCTCGACGACATGGACCATCTGCTGGCGACCTTAGAGCTCAACGAGAAGGGGCAGCTTTATCTGTATCGCGAGCTATCGCGTTTAGGCGTGAGGTTTTTCCCTACTCACGCCAACTTTATCATGATGCTGTTTGCCGACGAGGCCGAAGTGATGGAACTGTTCGTGCAGCTTCAGCAGCGCGGGGTGATCGTGCGTCCCCTCTCCCAGGCCGGAATCCCCAACGGGCTTCGCGTCACGGTGGGGCTCGAAGACGAGAACCGTCGCTTCGTCTCTGCTTTAGAGGAGATATTGTACAACCGCTCTAAAAAAGGCTAGTGCTCTGTCAAGCTTAGATACTGGGGTAGTGATGGGGAGGCGCGATTCTGAGGAAGTTATTCTGAAGGCGCATACCGCTGTACGTAACTGAAGAATGACAATGTCAGAATCGATGGATCGTCATCAGGACCCCTGAATCTAAGTTTGACGGAGCACTAGGGGTATGGGGGAATTTTGCTCGGAGAAGGCCTCTCTTGCTATTTGACCCTCAGGACAGCGCCGACTGGCGCCCCGTCTACAGACTGCTCACCTCGCTGGTGCTGCCCCGGCCGATCGCCTGGGTCTCGACCTGCTCGGGGGATGGAGTGCACAACCTGGCTCCGTTCTCGTTCTTCAACGTGGTCTGCGCCAACCCGCCCACGGTCGTTTTCTGCCCTATGCTGGCAGGCCGCACGGGCCTGCCCAAGGACACCTTGACCAACCTGCGCGAGGTGCCCGAATTTGCCTTGCAGATCGTCTCCCGCCCTCTGGTCGAGAAGATGAACCTGTGTTCGGTAGAGACCTCGTCCGAGGTCGACGAGTTCCAGGTCGCTGGTCTGACCGCCGTTCCCGGTTCGAAGATCTCCATCCCTCACGTGGCCGAGGCTTCGGCTGTGATGGAGTGTCGCTTACGCGAGATCATTACGGTGGGAGAAGGACCGGGAAGTGGAGCGCTGGTGCTGGGAGAGGTTCTGCTGTTCCGAGTGGACGACAGTCTGCTGGTGAACGGCGAGGTCGACATCGAGCGACTGGACCCGGTGGGCCGCCTGGGCGGCGCCGAATATAGCACCGTCCGCGACCGTTTCGCTCTGGACCGCCCCGAGCCGGAAGCGCTGGGTCTGCCTCAGCGAGGCGGCAAGCCCGCATGAGTTTGGAAACGGCCAGCCAGCGGTTTCCTCTGGCGCCCTCGGAAGAGGGCGGCTACCTTCTCGCCATTGCCGCGGCGGTTGCTGCGGCGGGCAGCAAAGAGGCGGTCATCACCACCTCGAGCAACGAGGTCAGCGCCTCTTTTGACTACGTCGAATACCACCCTCGGCTGACCGCGGACCTGGTCTCGGGCGACCTGAAAGCGCGCACCTGGGCCGAGCGGATGTTTGCCATCTCGTGCCGGGCTGGACTGCTGGCCGGGGCCCCACGGGTCGATTTCGAATCCTGGAACGGGCGCATCGGGGTGCGCTGGCGCATCACCCCCGAAGGGGTCAAGGAAGAGTCGCTGAGCAAGACGCCGTGGAAAGGCGGCGCTTCTGGCTCGCGCCTGATCGTGCGTTTTCGAACCGGCCTGTCGCGCGAACTGTTCCGAGTTTCCGGTAGCGGTGATCAGACGGCCGTCAATCGACTGGCCGAGCGAGCCCGCCATAGCGGGGTCCGCCTGGTAGTAGACAATAAGCCGCTGAATCAGGACGTGAAGCTGGGAGAGGGGCTGCTCGAACTGGTCTTCGCTCCGTCTTCGGGAGCGATGGCGAAGAGGTCCCTGGCCAAGGTCACCTGCCAGGCACAGCTCAAGCGCGAGTCGGAAAGCCGCGGCGACTACTACGCTCACTTCGTGTTCGGGGGAGAGGAGGGGGAGAGCCGGGTCATCTGTCGCGGTCTGACTTTTCCTGTCGCGCTTCCCCTGGCCGACGAACTGGGCTTTGCCGGCGTGGTCATCGCGGACCACCTGGCCACCAACTCGGAGCTGACCGAACTGGTCGAGAATTCCGATTTTGACGATCTGCTCAACGACGTCGAGTCCGACCTGCTGGGGGCGGCGGCCGGGCTGATCGATGTGCTGGGCGAGATCGAGGAAGATCGTCTCGACGCGGTTCTGGAGACCCTGGACCTGGTGGTCGAGACCCACCGTTCGGCGGGCGACGTCGATGAGGCGATCGCGGTTCTGCAGCGCCTGGTCGACGCCCCCAAGCTGCCTAACCACGTGCGCGCGGCACACCTGACCCAACTGGCCGTGATGCTGGAGCGGGCCGACCGGGCCGAAGAGAGTTTCGATGTTTTCAACGGGGCGCTGAACTACTGGGGCGAGGTCGATGGCGACCATCAGGACCTGGAGTTGGTCGCCACCGCTCTGCTGGGCGCGGCGCGCCTGATGAGCATGTACGACGACGAGCCGGAAAGCGCTGTCGACTACACCCGACGCGCTCTGGAACTGCGCCGTTCGGTATCCGACGAAGACGACCCCGAACGCGGGGTCGCCGCCGAACTGCTGGGTCGTCTCTACCTCAAGCACACGGTCTACCCCGAACCTGAGTTCATGGAGATCGAGCCGCTGCTGAAAGAAGCGCTGACTTCGTTCGAGCAGAACTACGGCAAGACTCACGCCACCGTGCCGACCATCATGCTGAACCTGGGCGAGTTCTATCGCCGAGTGGGCAACTTTGAAGAGGCGGAAGGCTACTTCCTGAAGGCGCTGGCTATTCGCGAGAAGCTGCTGGGAAGCCGTTCGGACAAGGTGGGAGAGATTTTCGACCGCCTGGGCGCGGTGTTCGAGACCGAAGGCGATATCGCCAAGGCCGGCCAGTACTACTTCCGCTCCCTGGAAGTGTGGGAACACATCCTGGGGCCGGACCACGATGACGTGATCGCGCGCATCAACGACCTGGTGGTGCTTTATCGCGTCTACGGCCACTTCGACCGGGCCGAACCGCTCTATCTGAAGCTCCTGAAGTTGCGCGAAGGCGATGCCGAGCGCCCCAGCGTGGATGCGGTGCCGGACCTCTGCGCGCTGGCGCTGTTCTACCAGGTGCAGGCGAAGTACCAGCAGGCCGAGCCGCTTTTCAACAAGGCGCTGGCCACCTTGCACGAGCATCACGGGGCCGCGACCAATCATCCTGACCTGGCCTGGGTGCACGGTCTGGCGGGGCGTTTCTTTGCCGTGCAGTACCGCTTCAAAAAGGCCGAAGAGCACCTGCTGAAGTCGCTGGAGATGACCGAGCAGCTGCTGGGCGATGAGCATCCCGACCTGATCGTCTGCTTAGAGGCGCTGTCGCGTCACTATCGCATCCAGAAGCGCTACTTCGAAGCTATGGAGTGTGCTGAACGGGCCATCGCCATCGCCGAGCAGACCTACGGGACGCAGCACCCGTACGTGGCCACGGCGTTGAACAGCTTTGCCGAACTGCTCTGCGCGGCCGCTGACGAAGAGTCGGCCGGTCCGGTTTACCTGGCGGCCTACGAGATTCACGAGACGTCCGCCAACATCGCTCTCAACAAGGTGCGCATCCCTCAGGCCGAGATGTCCCGCCTGGCTCGCATCCGTAAACAGGCCGAAGAGCTGCACATCAAGGCGGCCGAACCGGCCCGCGAGTACTCACGTTTTGCCGAGGCCGAATCGCTCTATCTGCGGGCGCTATTTATCCGTGAGCAGGTGCTGGGGCCGGACCATTTCGACAACGCTCGAACGCTCGAGCTTCTGGCAGCCCTGTACCGTAAGCACCGCCGCTATGAGGGCGCCGAGTCGCTCTATCGACGGGCGCTGTCGGTGCGCCAGACCCACCTGGGCAGCGGGCACCCGGATTGCGGCCTGTCGCTGCGGGTGCTGACCGAGACGCTGCTGATGCAGGAGAAGGCCGATGAGGCGGAGCCGCTGCTGAAAGAGTGGCTGGCCATCGTCGAGCGCACGCTGGGCAATAAGCACAGCGAGCGAGCCGAAATTCTGGTTCGTTTGGCCAAAGTGGCCGAAACGCGTGGGCAGCACCAGCATCAGCTAGACTTGCTGCAAGAGGCGGTCACTATTCGCCACGGCGCCTTCGGGACCGAGCATCCGACCTTCGCGGTCACCCTGGCTGAGATGCTGAGGGTCGAGAACAAGCCGGTGCAGGCCGCCGAACTTTACGACTTCGTGCTGACCTCGCTGGAGAAGAACCTGGGTCAGGAAGATCCGCTGCTGATCCCGATCTTGGAAAACTACTCGAAGGTGCTGGTCGCCTCGGGCAAAGAAGAGGCGTCCGCCCCTTACGAGGCCCGGGCTATGATCATGCGGGTCGAGTACGGGCTGGATTTTGGATAAGCGGGCCATCTTTGGCCTTTCGGGTTTGAAATAAATCGACCGCGTCTGCTACACTGGTAGGGTATGCAGACTCCGTCTTCTGATGGCCGGCCCACCCGGCAACTCGACGCCGACGGCTTTGCCGCCGAAATGTCCACCACTCTGGCGGGGCGGGGCGCTCCCACCGCTGTTCCCGCAGCCTTGGAGGGGAGGGGAGAGGCGGCTCTCTCCCCCGACCTTGCGCCTTCGGCTGCCGAGTTTCCCGAGCGCAGTGCGGCCCTGGAGACCATTCCGGAGGGCGGGCTGGCCGGCCTGAGGGCTAAGCGCGAAGCAGAGCATTCGCTGGTGGCGGTTGGCCTGACCAAGCGCTACCAGGGCGCTTTGGCCCTGGCCGATGTCTCGCTGAAGCTAAAGAAGGGCGAGATCTTTGGTCTGATCGGGCCGAACGGGGCGGGCAAGACGACCCTGCTGCGCATTCTGGCTACCTTGACCAAGCCGGACTCGGGCGAGTTTACCCTCAACGGGGTGCCGTTCACCAACGTGCGCGAGGTGCGTCGACAGATCGGCTTCACTAACGACGTGCTGGGCGTCTATGACGATATGCTGGTGGGCGAATATCTGGAGTTTTTCGCCCGGGCCAGCGGAATCGACCGGCATCTGGTCGACTTCGCGGTCGAGGAAACCCTGCAGCTTGTCGATCTGTTGAAAATGAAGAACCAGCCGGTCGACGGGCTTTCTCGCGGGATGAAGCAGCGGCTGGCGCTGGCAAGAGCGATCATCGCCAAGCCTTCGCTGCTGCTGCTCGACGAGCCGGCCAGCGGACTGGACCCGTTGGCCCGCCTCGAGCTCAAGGAACTGCTCTTGCGCCTGGCCAGACAAGGGGCCACCGTGGTCATCTCGTCTCACGTGCTCGAAGACCTGGCCGAAGTCAGCGACCGGATCGGGGTGCTGCGCAACGGCCTGCTGATTCGGGTGGCCGAGACGGCCGACCTGGTGAAAGAAGAAGGCAGCCGTCGGCTGCGCCTGCAGGTGGCCGAGCGCGGCGACAAGCTTTTCGAATTCCTTCAAGCTCGTTCGGATGTGGCGGGACTTCGCTGGGACAAGGACGAACTGGTCTTTCGCTGGGTCGACCCGGAAGGGAAGGCCAACGCCGAGGATCCTTCGCGGTTCCTGGCGGCTTTGATCGGGGCAGGGTTCTTTATCCGCTCCTTCGCTGAAGAAAAGGCCAGCCTGGAAAACGCTTATCTCCACCTCGCCGAGGCGGAAAAAGGAAAGGTAGTCATATGACGCACACAGCACCACCGCCCGGCGGTGGATTTCGCGAGGCGGCTCGATGGGGCGGGGTGATCACCTTGCTTTCGTTCGGGCTGCTGCTTTGCTTCTGTTCGCTGCTTCCAGCCCTGCTGCTGGCCAGCTTCGTGTTCAACGCGCTGATGCTGGGCTCGAGCCTGTTCTCGACCCTGGCCCAGGAGCGAGAGAAGCGAACCATCGATGCGCTGCGTCTGACCCAGCTGTCGTCGCTGGACATCCTGCGCCTGAAAAGCCACGGCGAACTTCGTCGCTGGGCGCGCGGCAACGTCGCGCTGCTGGCGCTGATGCTGGGCGCGGCCTGGTACGGCGACGAGCCGTTCAGCTGGGCCGTCTCGGGCGCTCTGGCGCTGGCCGCCAGCGGCCTGCTGTCCATCGGGATGGCGCTGGCGGTGTCGACCCGCTCCGAGACGACCTCTTCGGCGGTGGTCAGCGGGTGGGTGAGCAAGGGCGCCTGGCTGGCCGGTCTGCCGCTGCTTGACCAGGTGGTGGAAGCGGTCTTCGTGACCGACGGCCCCGTCCATCTGTTCCGCTATCTGGACCCGGCCTGGGTGGCCCTGCGGGTGAGCGAAGCCTGCTTCTTCGATGTGTCCGGTGTGACCCCGGCGGCTCTCTGGATGGGCGCAGCCGCCTCGGTGGCCGTCGCCTTCCTGGCCGTTCTGCAGAGCAGCCGCCTGATCGACTCTTCTTTCGAGGCGGCCGCCTCGCTGGAAGATCGCAACCGCCACTCGGCTTACGGCAAAACGTTCCCGCTGGGCCTGCACGAGAATCCGTTCTTCGTGCGGGAGATGGCCTGGCAGATGCGCTCTGGCGCGGGTCGCTGGCCCGGCTACGCGGTGTTCTTGACCCTGTTCCTGGCGCCGTTCCTGTACGGCATCGCGCAGAATCAGAAGGGCCAGCAGCCCGAGCCGCTCAAGGTGGTCCGTCAGGACGTGGTCGTGGTCGAGGCCGGACCGGCCATCGAGACTCACCGCCCCCTGGACGACCCGAGCACGGAGGTTCGCGAGACCGGTGTTTGCGAGGGACCCGGCTATACGACAGCCACCATCGAACCCGAGCGTCACGCTCGCCCTCACTCTCATCTCTGTTTCTCTCGCCTGATGGGGCTGCCCGTGGGCGAGAGCCATCACGCTATCTCCTCGGGCTACCGCAGCGTGGTCACCCCCAGCGGTCGCATCGAGCAGGTCTCGGAAGAGACCCTGCGTCAACTCGAAGAGCCTTCGACCGAGGTCGGTGGAGCGACTTATGGCGGGCGCTCTGTTTCCGCCCGGAGCCACGAGTTCTCCCGTTACAACACCTCCTATCTCGAGTACGAACTCGGTCGCGGCCTGCTGACCGGCCTGCTGCTCACCGTCGTCTATCTGTTCGTGCGTGGAGGCGCCTTCATGGCCGGCTCGATCACGGGCGAAAAAGAGCGCCGTGCCTGGGACCAGATCGCTCTCACCGGCGTCTCGCCCGACACCTTCGTCAACGGCAAGCTGGCCGCGGTTCTGGCCTTCCCGCTCAAGCAGATGCTGTTCGCCGCTCCGGCTCTAGGGCTGTTCGCGGCCTACGGGGTCATCTCGTGGCTGCAACTCGGCCTGGTGGTCGCGCTGCTGACCGCCTCCTTCGCCGCCGCTGGCGCGCTGGGGATGGCTTGCTCGACCACTCGTCCTACCAGTCACGAAGCTCAGGGCGCCTCGCTCGGCATCGCGGCCGCGCTGCTGCTCCTGCCGATGTTCGGCGCGGGCTGGCTGGTGCTTGGCGCCGGCCTGCTGGCTACCATCTTCGCCTCGAAAATGTCCGGTCCGGCCCGCCTGTTTGGCGCAGGCTCGGTGCTGCTGGCCTGGCTGGCTGGCGGCGCGGCGGTCAGCCCGGTGGCAGCCGTGATGAGCCTGTGCGGCTCGGACGCAGCCACCGGCAACCTGATCTGGGCCCTCGCCGGCCCCAACGGAGCGCTGCTGGCTGCGACGCTAGGGATGCTGGGCGTGGCCGCTCTGTTCCACCAGGTCGCCGTGCGCGGCCTGGAGTCGGGCGGCTCCGTCGAAGCCTAGACTTCGCCATAGAGACAAAGAAAAAGGAGCCCGCAGGTCGGGCTCCTTTTTCTTTGCCCAGCGGCGGGCAAGATTGTCGCGATCGAAGCGAGCAAGGTTGTCGCGTTCGAGACGGGCAAGGTCGTCGCGTTCGAGGCGGGCAAGGTTGTCGCTTTCGTAGCGGGCAAGAGCTTTCGATTCGCCGATGCGCGGAAGATTGCGCTGATCGGGGAATCCAGAGGGCCGACCTAAAGTCTCGCGGGCGTCGCCAGGGCTAGGGCAGCGCCTTCAGGTAAGCCTCCAGGCCTCGCACCACGCCGCCGGCCGCCCGCTCGGGGTAGTCGGGCCGGTCAAGCACGCTCTTCTCCAACCCCGGATTCGAGAGGTACTGGAACTCGATCAGCACGGAGGGCGAGAAGGTCTGGCGGATGACGTGGAAAGAGCGGAAGCGCGAGGTGCGCAGAGGCTCTCCGATGGCGTCGGCGATCGGGTCGGCCAGCGCCCGCCCCAGCGGCTCGCTGAACGGCTGGTACCAGTAAATGTCGGTGCCGTGCGAAATTTTGCCCTCTTCCAAGGACGGCCGAGCGTTATGATGCAGGCTCAAGAACAGGTGCGCCTGCTTCTCTACGGACATGTCCACGCGGGCCTGCAGTTCGTGACTTGCCCCCTCGTCGTCGGGCGCCACGTCGGCGTCGGAAGTCCGCGTCATCAGCACCGTGGCGCCGCGCTCACGCAGCATCCGCTCGAGCACCTCGGTGACCCGCAGGTTCAGCACCTTCTCGGGCAGGCCGCCGTGACCCACCGTGCCCGGGTCCTTGGGCCCGCCGTGCCCCGCGTCCAGGGTCACGATCAGACCACTCAGCGACTTCGGCACCGGTTGGCGAACGCGTAACTCCAACTCGCCCGGCTTCTCGCCTGCGGACAACTCGTAGCCGCCAATCCCCTGCTCGCCCAGCGCGACCTCGACCACCACCCCTCCCGGGGTTAACGGGCGCACCGTTACGGGACCGAGAAAATTGGCCGCGTCCGCCTCTTTGGTCACGTCGAACACCAAATCGTCGGTGGCGGGCAAGGTCAAGCGCAGCACGCCGTCGCCCTCCAACTCTACCCGAGCCTCCGGACGGACACCGCAATCGAGAACCAGGCGAGCGTCTCCATTCTCGTCGCGGCGGATCTTGATCCCGCTCAAAGCCGACGACGGGGCCGCCCCCTCGCTGATCTGGCCCGAGCGCCCGTCCAGCCAGACGCCGCTGGCCGCCGAGCGGTACCAGTCGCCGCGACGACCGTCCACCTCGACCACCGTCCCGGGAACCAGCGGGGTCAGCCGCTCGTAGTCCGAGTCCGGACCCTGCCGAGTGACCAGTGGCGAGGTCACGGTCAGCGTCTTCACTCCCGAGGCGACCTCGACCGCGCCCAGTTCAAAACTCTTCCCCAAACCGTCGACCACCTTCAGGGCTCCCTTGCCCGAGGTGGGCGCTTCGACCCGGCCGCTGAAGCCGTCGCCCGAGCGCACCAGAGGCGTGGTCACTCTACCCAGACTGACCTTCCCGCTCCCGCCCTCAGGGCCCGTCAGGTTCAGCCGCAGAACCTCTCCGGGCTGCGCCCAGATCGGGGCGGGGCAGCGCTCGAGAGCCCACTCGCCCGTCTGGGCGGCGAGAGGCATCAGGGTGCAAAGAACAGCAGAGGTGGTCAGTAACAGGCGTTTCATGGCGCGCGCCTTCGCCTTCCCGAGGCCGTCTTACTGCAGAGCTGTCAGGAACTCTCGCAGGCGGCTGACGTAGGCCGCGCCGGCCACGTGGCGCAGATTGTTATGGTGCGCCCCCTCGACCATCCAGAGTTCCGTCCTGGCTCCAGCCTTGGCCAGAGCGCTGGCCATATCCGGCGGAATCAGATCGTCCACGGTTCCGTGCATCACAAGCACCGGAAGCGTCAGCGCCGCCATCCGCTCCAACGAGGGAAAGCCGAAGACCAACCGCGCGGCCGCCGCCCCGTGGGAACGACGCGCTACGTCCTCGACCGAGGTGAACGTCGACTCCAGGACCATGCCCGCGGCCGCCCGCCGTGAGGCCAGGTAGGTCGCCACCCCACCTCCCAAAGACCGTCCGTAGATCACGATCCGCTCGGGCTTGTAGCCCAACTCCAGCGCCTTATCGTAGAGCGCCTCGCTATCCAGGTACAGCCCCGCTTCCGAGGGCACTCCCTGGCTTTTCCCAAAGCCGCGATAGTCCACGGCCAGCACGCCCGCCCCCGCCTCCTGGAACGCCTCGAATTGCGCGCCCAGAGAGCTGAGATTCCCCCCGTTACCGTGAAAGTAGAGCAGCAGGTAGCCGTCCGCAGCCGGGCGGACGTGCCAGGCGTTGAGCTCCAGGCCGTCAGCGCTGCGCACGGTCAACTCCTCGAACCCTTTGGGGCGCTTGCCGTAGACCGTGGCGCTGGGGTAATCGAGAGGCCCCTCAGAAAAGCATCTCGCCCAGGCGCCACCAGAGGTGCGAGGTCAGCAGCGAGAGTGGGACGCCGACACCGATCAGCAGGTTGCTGATGCGGGTGTTCAGCCCGTACTGGACGGCCAGCACCGACGTCGTAGCCATGGCCGCCATGGAAGCCTCCAACAGGGTCACCTTGGCCACCAGTCCGCTGGCGCCTCCAAACCACAGCATGGCCAGCACCAGAGCCGGCCCAAGGGCCAGTTTATAGAGCAAACCCCAGCCCAGCGTGCGGTCGAACGCCTTAGCCGAGACCTCTAACTGGATCCCCACGCTGAACAGGGCGACCGGCACTAGCGTGGCGGCCAGCGGCTCCCACAGTTCCGGCAAAGCGCCGTAAGACACCACGCCCGGAAAGAGCAGCGCGGCCGCGAAAGCCAGGAAGGGAGGGAAACGGACCAGCCCGGCCAGCACTCCGCGCTGGCGATCGCCCGAGCCGTGAGCGATCGAAGTGGCCACGCCCAGGGTCGACAAGAGCAAAAAGCTGACCTGGTCGCAGACCACGGCCACCTGCAGCCCCGGCTCGCCGTGATAGGTCAAGACGATAGGGAAGCCCACGAACGAGGTGTTGCCTAAACCGCAGCCCAAGAAGAGTGCGCCGCGCGTCCCCGGGTCGTCCTTCGGAGCGACCCGCCCGAGAACCAGCCAGGCTCCGACCCAGATCAGGATCGGCATGAGCACCGGCCAGACCATGTTCAGGTCCCATTCGATGCGGGGGACGTAGAGCAGGGCTGCCGCCGGCACGGCCACGTAGACCAGCCAGGCGTTGATGCCGAGATGCGAACCCGGACCCAGCACTCCCGACCGTCGCAGCGCCTGGCCAGCCGTCAGGCAAAGTAAGACCAGCAGAAACTTCAAGCGCAGATCACGCGATTACGTCCCTCACCCTTGGCCCTGTAGAGAGCCTCATCGGCGCGCTGCAAAAGCGCGTCGACCGTGTCGTCTTCTCCTTCCAGGCAGGCCATGCCCACGCTGATGGTGAGCGACTCCCGCTGATTTCCCAGCACGAAAGGGGCTTCTTCGACGGCCCGGCGCAGCCGCTCGCCCAGCCCGGCCACCAGTTCTGGCCGGGTGTCGGGGAAGACGACGGCAAACTCTTCGCCGCCGTAGCGGCCCACCGAGTCGTAGGCGCGAACCTCTTCGCGCAGGCGCCGACAAAGCTCCGTGAGCACCTCGTCGCCGCCGGGGTGTCCGTAGGTATCGTTGACCCCTTTGAAGTGGTCGATATCGAGCATGGCCACGGCCAGCGGAGAGCCGCTTCGTTTGGCGCGCTCGGTCTCGCGATGGAGCAGGTCGAACAGGGCGCCCCGGTTCCACACACCGGTCAGGGCGTCGACAAAGGCGCGCAGACGCAGCCGCTCCACCTGGTCGACCAACTCCTGATTGGCCCGACCGACCCGCTTGAGGAACAGTTCGTCTTCGACGATGGCGCCGAAGTCGGCCAGGCAGGACAGTTCGTCGGGGGTGAAGTGGCGGGGGCGGTCGTCGAGGACGCAGAGGCTACCCAGCGCCCAGCCCTCGGGCGACCAGAGCGGAACACCGGCGTAGAAGCGCAGCTTCATCACCTCGTGCACGTTGGTCATGTGGCGGGTGCGGTGGTGTTCGGCCATGTCGGTGATGACCATGGGCTCTTTCTCTCGCACCACCATGGCGCAAACCGAGTCCTCTAAAGGGGTCTCGCGGCACGGCAGCCCTTGCTGTGAGACAAAGAACTGGCGATCGCGGTCGACTATGGTGATGGACGAGGCGACCGCCTGGAAGTGGCTGCGTACCAACCGGGTGATACGGCGGAAGCGCTCTTCCTCGGGGCGGTCCAGAAGTTGCAGACCGGCCACGGCGTGCAGCCTCTGCTCTTCTTCTTCGAAGGTCGGCGGCATATCAGGGCTCTTCCTTTCCCGAAAACGGGAGACCTCCCTCGGGCCGGCCCCTGGGGTAGGGGAGGGGAGAGCGGTTATGAAGGGGAGGGGAGTGCGGGGAAGCAAAGATTTCTCGCCGCCTTCGAAACTTCGAAAAGCCCGGCGCGGCGCGGTTGCGCTGGCGTATCCGAGGCTGGCTGGAAAAAAAGCGGGAGAGGCGGGGTTGACAACCTCCCGGCCGGTGATGTAGACACTGCTTACACCGATTGCTATAATTCGGGCCGAGGCGCGGATGTAGCTCAGTGGTAGAGCATCTGCTTCCCAAGCAGAGGGTCGCGAGTTCGAATCTCGTCTTCCGCTCTTTATAAGTGGCGTCGTGGCCGAGTGGTTAGGCAAAGGTCTGCAAAACCTTGTACAGCGGTTCGATTCCGCTCGTCGCCTCCAGGAATAGGGACGTATAGCTCAGTTGGCTAGAGCACTACGTTGACATCGTAGGGGTCAGCGGTTCAAGTCCGTTTACGTCCACCACATACGGCCTCTCTTCGGAGAGGCCGTATTTTTTTCATTTTTTCGGCCCGAGGCAGGGCCAGAAGAAGGCGGAGACCCTCCGAGCGAGAAGCGACCCGACGATGAATACCCTGGAGATTCTTTATCAGGCCTTTCGAGTTCGCTACTCGCTGAACCAGCTGCAGCAGATCCTGGATCGCGGCTGCCGAGTGGCCGTACTGGCCCCAGAAGGGGGCGCCGAAGTGATCCAGGGTTTCCTGGGAGAGCCGATCCCCGGCCTCGATGAGCGCCAGCCGCTCGACGACCTGGTGATCCTGCCCTGGGAGCTCGACGATGCGGCTGGGAAAGAGCTGCGCACCTGTGACGCCTGCGTGGTCTACTTCCCCGAAGGGCCGCCCGAGGAAGAGCAGCTCGAAGAGCTGGCCGGCAAGATTCCGCTGCACGTGAAAACGCTGTGGGTTTGCGAATCGGACAGCCCTCAGGCCAAGGTGTTCCACGAAAAGGACCTGACCCTGCCGACCGTGCGCTCGCTGCCCACGGCCTCTCCGGGAACCCACTTCCTACGTCTGCTGCTGGCCAGCCTGCCCCAGATCTCTCTGGTCCTGGCTCGCGACTGGACCACGCTAAGGGAATATTTCTGTCAGACTCTGACCCGCCGCACCGCGCTGCGCAACGGCGTGCGGGCCGGAATCAGCTCGCTGCCGCTACGCACGGTGCCCGTGGTGGGTCCGGTGCTGGCCATGCTGGCCACCTCGGCCGAGACCATGATGCTGACTTCCAGCCAGCTGCGCCTGTCTTTCGTAATCGCTGCGGTGCACGGTCGCCCGCTGGACTTCTTCGACCGGATTAGCGAGCTGTGGCCGATCGTGGGCGGCGCCTTCGGCTTCCGCGGCGTATCGCGCTACCTGGTCAAACTGCTGCCTGGCGGTTTCCGTCCCGGCACCAAAGCCAGCATCGCCTTCGCGGGAACTTTCGCCGTGGGCGAGGCCAGCCGCCTTTTCTACCATATGGGGCAGCCGGATTCCGATGAGGTGCGCCGCGAACTGCTGCGACGCTCTCACGAAGAAGGCGCTCGCGAGGCCCAACTCCTGTTCCGTCGCATCCTGGCCGGGCAGAGCATCGACGAAGTCGGAGTCGGCGGCACCGAGGTGATCGAACTGGTCGAAGGCTTGACCACGCTCGAGTCGGTGATCAGCGACCCTATTCTGGGCGAAGCGATCAGCGAAGCTCAGGATCACGAAGAAGAGCGTCTGCGCGAAGCGGTCGCGCAGGAGCTACAGCACCCCAGCGCCGAGAACGCGGCGGCTGAAGAGGTGGAGGAGACGAACGCCGCTCAGGACGATGTGGTGAGTCTGGGCGATCCCACTCCGGCCGAGGACCCCGGTCCCGCCGACGACGCTCCCTCGCTGGCCCAGGAGCCGACCGTAGAGATGGACGCGATCGTCGCGCCCGAACCCTCCGTCGATTCTCCCGCCTCGGGCGAACAGTTGACCTTGATCGAAGAGCCGGCCACGGTGTCGGAGCCGGCGCCTATCGGGGAGCCGGCCACCGTGGGCGAGCCCACCCCGATCGAAGAGCCTCGCACCGTCGAGGCGCCTCGCTCGAACCCGGAGAACTCGGACGCGGCCGAGGCCCAGCCTGCGGCCGCCGAGAGCAAATCCAAGAGCAAACGCTCTTCCCGTCCCGCCTCGAAAAAGGACGGCTCCGGCCGTTCGCGCGGCAAGGCCAAAGGGAAGAAACCCGCCGACGAAGAGTGATCGGCACATTCTAGGCATTCCAGATTAGGCGGACAGATTCACCGTGGCCCGACCCCTTCCCCAACGAGTTCTTCTAGGGCTCGTCCTACTCGGATTTCTGGCCGGGGTTCCCGGCCTGGTCCATCGTCTACAGGCAGAAAAGGCGCTGACCGGCGCCGAGATCTTGCTCGACTCGCAAGCGCTTTCCGACTGGAAGCTGGCGCTGGGCGACGAGGGCGGCGCCCTGCCCGAGAAGCTGACCTCGGCCGGGATCAGCTCGCTGGCTTTTGGCGAGCTGCACCTCGAGGACCTGGTCGAGCGCGGTATCGCCAGCCCCATGAGCTTCCAGGACTTCTCCCTGGCGCTGAAGGGCGGCGGCCTGGACTCTCCGGCCGCCGAAATCGCCGAGGCGATCACTTTTAATCAGAACCGTTGGACCAGTCGCAAGCCCGGCTGCTTCTTGCTCTTCTCGGACCCGCAGGTGGCGTCCGACGTGGCCAAGACGCTGGGCATCACCATGGGCAAAAAGGGTCCCGACGGGGAGTTCCACTCCGAGGTCGAGGTGCTGCTGGGCGGACGTGCCGTCTTCGTGCCGCTGGCCGTGCGCCAACTGCGCCTGCGCAGCCTGGGCTTCGATACCCAGAACATCGCGGCGTTGGCCAAGGCCGGCTTCAAGGTCTGGATCCGTCCCGAAAACACGGCCGGCCTGAGCGTGGACCAGATCCAAGAGCTGTTCGAGATGTGGAAGAGCGATCTCGGTCCCGTGCAGGGCGTCATCTTTGGCGGCGCTCTCAACGAAGCGATCGGCTATCCTGACGAACTCGAGACCACCGCCGAAGCGCTCAAGGCCAACGGCTGGAAACTGGGCTACATCGAACTGCCCGAACGAGCGCAGCAGGCCGGCATCGAATTCCTGGTGCGTCTGCTGCCGGACAGCACGGTGCGCGTGATGGCCGTGTCGCCCGCTCACCAGGCCAAGCTTAGCCCGTTCCGGGTGCTGGGCATGTACTCGCTGGGCGCTCGCGAGCGCAACATTCGGGTCCTCTACGTGCGCCCGTTCGCCATCCCCGGGAAGCCCGAACTCGACGACGAATTCTTGTTCTCGCTGCCTGCGGAAGTCGCCCCCACCGGCGACGCGGCCACCTTCTCGAAAGGCTCTCCTCCTCCTCACCCCGCCGCGCTGGCGCTGATGGGAGTCGGAGCCGGCGCCCTGGCGCTGCTCTTGCTGGACGCGCTGGGTCTGTCGCTGGGCGGACTGCCCGCTCTGGCTCTGCTCGGGCTTCCGGTCGTGGGAGGGCTGGCAGCCGGGGTGATCGGGAAATCGGTCCTGTACCGAGCGCTGCTGGCGCTCTGTGTGGGGATGGCCGGCCCGATCGTGGCCTTCCTGACCTGGGTCTATCCCGCCGTCAGCGGCCCCGCGCGACGCGGAACGCTGGCCGAAGGAGCGCGTTTGCTGCTGCTGGTCAGTCTAGCCTCGCTGCTGACCGGTCTGTGGGTGGCGGCGCTGCTGCCCGATACCACTTTCCTGCTGGGGCTGGACCGCTTCCGCGGGGTGAAGCTGCTGACCCTGGTTACGCCGATCATCATCGTCGGCAGTTTTCTCTGGAAGCACTTTTCTCGCCAGCAGTGGATGCAAGGGTTGGTCGCCTCGGTCAAGATCTATCAGGCGCTGCTGATGGGCGCGCTACTGGGCGCTTTCGGCATCCTGCTGCTGCGCACGGGTAACGAAGCGGGCGCCACGGCCAGCGACAGCGAGCGCTACCTGCGCGTGGTGCTGGACCAGGCGCTGGGTGTACGGCCGCGTTTCAAAGAGTTCTTGCTGGCTCACCCCGCCATGCTGTGTACGCCGCTGGTGGCCGCCAGGGTTGGTTTCCTGCCCTCACTGCTGATGGTGCTGGTGGCGGCGATCGGGCAGGCGGGCATCGTCGACACCTTTGCTCACGTGCACACCCCGCTTCAGGTGACGGTCATCCGCGTGGTGCTCGGAGTCTTCTTCGGATTGTTCTTCGGCGCCCTTGGGTATGGGGTCATGAAGAAGCTGTTAAGATTGGTCGGCAAACATTTCCCCGCGACCCGGGTTGATGTAGAATAGTCATTGCTGATTCGGAAAAAGTTTTCTATAGTGTGATAGTCGGGCGCCCGCCCGAGAAAGAGAGGTAGCATGGAAGAGGTCAAGGATTTACGCCTCGACAACCGTCAAGGTCTGGGGGCTAAGCTACAGCAACTGATGAAGAAGATACCCGGCTTCGAGGGGTATCTGGATCGCGAGCAGCGGCGCAGCGCCGACAGCATCCATCGGGAATATCTCACCAAGTTGCTCTCCACCAAGAAGCGAACCATTCAGGATATCGCCAACGGCCTGCTCGAGTCGGGGGACCTGTCTCACATGACGAGCATGGACAGTCTCACCAACAATATCGACAAGATCAGCAACCGCATCCGCTCGGCGGGTTCGGCCGGCGGTAACTTCTTCGCTATGGTCGATGTCGACACCGAACTGCTCGACCGCATCTACGAGTACGACCTGACGCTGTTGGGCGAGATCGAGGCGCTGGACGAGAAGATCGGGACCCTGCAGAACGCCTGCGACACCAACGACAACATCAAACCCGCTATCAGCGGCGTCAAAAATGTGTTGACGGAGATCGACGGCAGCCTGGACGGCCGCGAGAAACTTTTGAAGGGATTGGAGTAAGCCTGTGTTTGGAAGACTTAAACGTGCCGTTTCTGGCGGCGTGAACTCGGTCACCAACTCTGTTTCGGGGATGAGCGAAGGGCTCATCGATGTTATCGAATGGCGTGACTTCGACCCTCGCGTGGTGGTGCGTCGTTTCCCCGAGCACGGCCCGGCCGACATCAAGTTCGGCACCCAACTGATCGTACGTCCTAACCAGACCGCGGTGTTCTTCCGTGGCGGTCAGGTGCTCGATACCTTTGGCGCCGGGACTCATACGCTGGAAACGGCGAATATGCCGCTGCTCACCGACGCCGTCAAGCACGTGGCCGGTGGCCACAATATCTTCTCGGCGGAAGTGTTCTACGTCAACCAGATGGTTATCGACGGGCTCAAGTGGGGCACGCCGGAACCGCTCTCTCTTAAAGATGAAGAGTTGGGCTGGGTTCAGGTGCGCGCTCACGGCGAGTTCAAGGTGCGCGTCACCGACCCGAAGGTGTTCGTCAACGAGGTCGTCGGCGGTCGTCAGATGTTCACCGGCCAGGAAGTGCGCAACTTCTTGATCAGCGCGGTGAAGCAGAAGATCACCGACCTGGTCGCCACCACCTTCAAGTCGTTTTCCACCATCCTGGCCAACTCGGATGAGCTAGCCAGCGCGATGAAGCTGAAGCTGCGCGAAGATTTCGGCAAGTACGGGATCGAACTGCAAGACTTCTTCATCACCATGTCGGTTCCGGAAGAGATCCAGGAAGCGATGCGGATGCGCGCCCGCATGGGCGTGATGGGCGCTCAGGGTATGGCGCTGTTCCAACAGGAAGCGGCGGCCAAGGCGATGATGGACATGGCCAAAAACCCCGGGCAGGGCGGCGCGATGGCGTCGGCCGGTATGGGGATGGGCATGGGCATGATGTTCCCTCAGATGATGCAGCAGAGCATGGGCTATCCCGGCCACGGCGGCGGTTACCCTCCCCAGGGCGGCTACCCTCCGCACGGCTATCCTCCGCAGGGCGGCTACCCCCCTCAAGGCGGCTACCCTCCCCAGGGCGGTTACCCTCAGCAGGGCTATCCCCAGCAGGGAGGCTACCCTCCTCAGCAGGGCTATCCTCAGCAGGGCGGTCACCCCCCTCAAGGCGGCTACCCGCAGCAGCAAGGCGGAGCGCCCCAGGGCGGCCCCGCTCCTGACGCCGACCCGAACGCGGCCAAACTGGCCAAGCTTCGGGAACTCGTCGAGATGGGCGTGCTCTCTCAGGAAGAGTACGAAGCCAAGGCCGCGGGTCTGAAGTAGCCTCGGCGTCTCGGTCAAGGGCGCTCGCCCCGTTGCGAAACGGAGCGGGCGCTTTTTTGTTGGACGTTTCTACAGGACCGTGGGAATAGAGCTCCCCCTTCGGCGACAGGGGCCGTCGTGTTAACTTCAGGTAAACTTCTTCTGAAACTGACCGTGCTCTGATATAGTGTGACAAGCGGAGAGTCTTCAACATGAAAAAACGTACTTATCTTTTGATCGCAACTGTCTGGATGGCCGCCATCATGGCTGTCCAGGCTCATCCCACCGTAGCCGGGCGGGTGAAGAGCTACAGCAACGGCGTGCTCGTCATCGAGATGGAGGACAAGTCCCTCAAAAAGCTCCTGATCACCAAGGAGACCTCGGTGAAGTACCGCGGCGGCAGCAGCATCAGTGCGCTGCCCGTGGGCGCCAAGATCTCGATCGAGGTGCTCGGTTCGGTGATCGCTAACCCCGCCAAGGCGGGCAAGATCGTGGACTGGTCCAAGTCCTCCGAGATTGTGGCCGTGGGCGCGAAGGCTCCTTACTACACGGCGGTGGGCCAGTACGCCACCACCAGCGGCAGCGGTGGGGTGCCGGACGGCGCCCCGGTGGGCCAGCACGCGGCCAGCCACACGCTGGGCGCCGTAGCGCACGGCGGTTCGATCAACCAGCCGACTCAGGACAACCACCCGGTGACCCCCGCCGGCGTGCAGACGAGCAACTCCCACTCTAGCATGGGTCAGGCTCACTCCAGTCAGTACATGAATCAGGGCGACTCGATGGCAGCGCCGCTGGAGCAGTTGGGGATGAGCCCTTACGGCAACGGCCAGGGCGTCGGCACCGGCGGCCAGGGCGGGATGAACCCGGCCATGCAGCAGTCGGGCGCCCAACCGGGGATGAACACTGGAATGTACGGCACCGACCCTTCGCTGGGCCTGAATCCGATCGCTCAGCCCGGTATGGACCCCAGCATGTACGGGATGGACCCCAGCATGGGCATGTCCAACCCCTACTCCCAGAGCAACCTGGGCACCGGCCAGTCCGGCAGTCTGATGGGGATCAGCGGCGACGACGACGGCGACTACTCGGCCGGCGGCGACATGATGGGCCTGGGTGGCGACACCGCCTACGGTGGCGACAACAAGATCACCGGCAGCATCCTTCAGGTCGACCTGCAGCGCGGATTCCTTACGGTGCAGTCGTTCACCAACCCCCAACCGCAGAAGGTTCTGATGGGACCTGGAAGTTCGGCCTCGCCCGACCTGCTGATCCCGGGCAAGATGGTCCAGATCACGGGACGCGCCACACCGCAAGGCTTCCAGGCCGCCGAGATTCAGGCGGCACCCGGCTTCTAGAGTCCCGGTCGTTCGTCAAAAGGAAAACGCCCCGCTTCGGTGGGGCGTTTTCCTTTTGACGACGTTTTTGATGTCGAACTCACCCCATAACGCGGAGTTGGGACGACTTTGGTAAAAATATTTGGGGCGAATTTTCTCCCGGTTGCGAATCTTTCAAGCCTGCTGCGAGCCCCGTAACCACGGGGATAGAGCGACGTCATTCGAACATCTGCTCTACTAGCTCTAGTGGGGTGAAACGGTGGAGCCCAGGCTCTTGGGCCTGATCGAGGAAGGTCTCCCCAAGGGAGTATCCGAACGAGGGGCAGCCTCGGATAGTGAGGCCGATTTTGCAGAGGATGGAAAGACGCCAACGCGCTCCATCCGGATTGGGTAGGTTCCATGAAACTCAGAGTTGTTTTGCTTTCTCTTTTGATGCTCTCTGGCATCCTCAGCGCCGCCTCCGCCGACATCCCCGGCAACGAGGTCGCGCTGGACACGACCCCCGTCGGGACGCACAGCGAGTCGCTGCTCAGCGCCAAAGTCGCGCCGACCGTTCCCACCATCTCGCCTTCGCAGCAGATGGCCGACGAATTGAGCAAGATGTTCAAAGAAGGCGCCGCGAAGCTCGACCCGCCTCGCGCCAAAGGCCTGGACGAAGAAGATGCGGTTGCCGCCGGCAGCATGCCGACGGGTGGCCGCTCGCTCAATGTCATGGCGTACTCGTACTGCTTGAGCGGTCGCACCGCCAGCGGTCGCGCCACCGCCCCCGGCATCGTCGCCGTCGACACCCGGGTCATCCCGATGGGTAGCAAGCTTTACATCCCCGGCTACGGCTGGGGCGTTGCCGCCGACACCGGCGGGGCCATCAACGGCAACAAGATCGACGTCTGGTTCCCCACCCTTGGTCAGTGCTACCAGTGGGGCGTCCGTCCCGTCACCATCAAGGTGTTCCCCAAAAAGTAGCCCTATCTTCACCAGGCGAAAACGCGCGGCCTCGCCCTTTCGGGTGGGGCCGTTCGCTTTGAGAGGAGGGCCTTCCGGATGGCGAGAACTCGCGCGCGGGGAAACAAAAACTTCAGAACCCGTAGGAGTTGTGCCGGATGAGCGCCACCGAACTTTTAGCACCTATCGTCGAAGAGATCGCCAACCGCTGGGGGCATTTCGCCTTCAATACAGAGGCGCCGGACCAGCCGCTGCAGCTGAAGGCCGAAGCGCTCGCGGGCTACCGCTTCTACGGGGCCGAGCTGAGCTTGCAAAACCTGGCCGAACTGCTGCCTGCCATCGAGTCCAACGACGGCGAGACTCTGCGGCTGCCCCTGCTGATTCCGGCCAGCGACGTCGAGCACTGGCGTAAGGCGACTCGAGCCATGTTCGACCTGCTGTCTCAGGAGAACCCGCAGCGCCTTGGTCGGGAAGAGACCCGGGTCTGGTCCAAGCCGCGCACGCCGGAGGAAAGTTTCGAAAGCGCCCTGAGCCTGTCGGAGCAGTTCCTCCAGCGCACCTATCGCGGCGACTTCCTGGTCAAGGAGAAGAAGGCCGTGGTGGCCGACTACCGGCGCAGCCAGGGCAACTACCTGGCCTCGGTCGACAGCGACGGAGAGGTTCCCTCGGTGCTGCTGCTCGACGCCTCGTCGCAGATCGCCTCGCATCTGCTGGGTTTCAACGGCACCTCGCTGCAGGGTGTGGTGGCCCATCCCGAAAGCTTCCAGAACCTGGACTACCGGGAGGACGACGTTCCCGCCGAGGCCGCGCTGCGAGCGCTGCTGCTGCGCTGGGCGCCGGAAGGGCTGGAGCACATCGCCTGGTGCAACTCGGGGACCGAGTCGTGGGAGAAGGCGCTGCATATGGCGGCTATCAAGTTTCCCGACCGGGGCAAGAAGTGCGTCTGCTTCAAAGGCTCTTTCCACGGCCGTACCATGCTGGCGCTGTTCTCGTCTTGGAACCCCGCCAAGCGGCTGCCTTTTGAGCTCGACGGCTTCCAGACCCTGTGGGCCGAGTTCCCCGAAGACAAGGAGCCACACGTCGCTAAAGACGCTCCGGCCGAATGGCTGGCCCGCTGGGAAGAGTCCGGCCGTCCTGACTTTATCCCACCCGACGTCGACCGGACCGCCGATCCTCTGCTGGCCGACGAGGTAGCCTCGCTGATGCAGGTGCGGGCTCACCTGGTGACCGGCAACGTCAACGCCGTTTCCATCGAGCCGATGCAGTGCGAAGGCGGCGACCGCTTCGCCTCCAACCGCTTCTTCCAGACCCTGCGGGTGCTGACCCGAGCCATGGGCGTGGCGTTGATCTTCGATGAAGTGCAAACTGGCTTCGGTCTGGGCGGGCCGCGCCTGTGGTCCAACAGCCTGGGACTCAAGGACTCGGCGGGCAACGCTCTGCCGCCTGACTTCATCACCCTGGCCAAGAAGTGCCAGGTCGGCGCGGTGATCTCGTCCGTGCCCGACCCGTATCCGACGACGGCTCACGCCGCCTCGTTTATGCGCGGCTACATCAACGCTTCCAGCGTGGACGAAGAAGAGCTGACCGCCCTGGGCGATGCGGTGCGCGCACGCCTCTTCCGTCTGGCCGAAGAGTTCCCCATGCTCTCCTTCCCGCGCTCCGCCGGGGTAGCCTTCGCCTTCGACCTTCCTGACGCCGAGCACGCCAACAGCTTCGTCAACCAGCGCTTCTATCACGGTTTCATGGTCTATATCGCGGGCGAAGTGACGCTGCGTTTCCGTATCCAGCGAGCCACCCGCCCGGGCGACCTGGATTTCATCTTCGAAGCGATCACCGCTTCGCTGCGCCATCTGGCCGAGCATGGCCCTAAAGTGATGCCGGCGAAGTACGAAAAAGCCTGGCCCGCCGAGCAGGCTCCGGCTTTCCGGGTTCCGGCCGATCTCTCCCAATTGGGCGAGACCGACTGGCACGGGATTCTGCGCTGGTATCGCGAGCTGTCGCCCGAGCGCTACCACGAAGTGGCCGGCCTGCTCGAACCGCAGCCGGAAGAGAGCTTCCCCGCTCAGCACAGGGCTCGCCAGCTGACCTGGCTAGAGTTCCTGCGCTATATGGCGGCTCGCCAAGCGGTGCGTATCCGTCCGCTGACGGAAGAGAACTGGCCCGAATACCGCCAGGCCATCATGCAACTCGAAGAGCAAAGCTACGAGCCCGCTCGTCGCGACGACGAAGAGTTCTTGCAGGCCGCTGTGGCAGCCGAAGGCTCGATCTGCTCCGTAGCGCTCGACGGTGAGACCGTGGTGGGCTTCCAGATCACGGCGCCGCTGGAAGGCTTCTCCCAAGTGCGTGGACCAGACAACGACCCTGCACGTGGCGAAGAGACCCATCTTTACTCGGCCGACATCTTACTCAGCGACGCCTGCCGCGGGCAGGGAGTCGGGCTGCGCCTCAAGCGCCGCCAGATCCAGCGCGCTCGCAACGGCGGCTATCACGCTATCCGCAGTCGTAACCGGGTCGGCGCGGCCAGCGCCATGAGCGCCATCAACCGCTCTTTCGGCGCGGTCGAAGTCGACTATTTCCCCGAGTGCTACGGCGAAGACAAAGCGCCCTGCATCTACTACTCGGCCCCCCTGCAGGAGCAGGCTTCTCCCTTCCTGTCCTGGTCGAACGGGGTCGAATCCCTGACCGGCGGGCTGTTAGACAAGGACGCCTGGACCGACTGGGACCTGGCGGCGGTCAATAAGAACAGCCTGTGCAACTGGTGGACCCCCAACATGACCCGCTACGTGGAATGGCTGCGCTCGGTCTCGCCGCTGGGTCACCTCTACCTGGCCTCCGGCCGGGACGAGGCGGTGGATAAGCTGGTCAAATGTTTGATCTACTTCCGTAAGGGCGCCCAGACCATGGTCTCGTTCGAGGGCAGCTTCTGGGGCGGCGTGACCGCCTGCGCCCGCAGCCTCTCGGACCCAAGCTTCGGCAAATATTTCCCCTGGCACCATCTGCCCTATCCCCACGTCGAAGGCGACCCGTTCGTCGACGACGACGCGGAACTCAATGAGGCGGAAGCGGCCTGCCTGAGCCAGCTTCGCGGCCTTCTCGGACAGCCGGAAAGCGTGCTGGGGCTGGCCGTCGAGCCGGTCCAGCAGATGACCGGCCGTCGTCTCTCGGTGCGCTTTCTCAAAGCGCTGCGCGCCGTCTGCGACGAGACCGGGGTGCCACTGGTGATGAACGAGTCGGCGGCCTGGGCCTACCGGGGTAGCCGTGAACTGTTCTACTGCCAGGCCACCGGGGTACTGCCCGACCTCCTCACCATGTTCGGGGGCGGGCAGGTCGGCCACGTGCTGACCAACGATAAGTACTATCTGGACAAGCCGCTGATGCTGATCTCGACCTGGGACGGCGACGAACTGTCCTGCCTGCGCCTGCGCGAGCAGTTGCGGGTGCTGCGGGCGTTCCGCGACGACCCTCGCCTCTACGAAATCGACCGTAGGGTCGGCTCGGCCGGCGATACCTACCGGGGCAGCGGCGTGCTGCACGGGAAGCACTACGCGCTGGCCGCCAAGGAGACCCTGGACGGCAGCGGTCAACTCTTGTTCTGCCCGCTCAACCGCCTGGACGAAGGCTGGGACACCCTGATGTCCGTGCTAAGCCCCGCGGTAGGCGTAGAACATTAGTTGGCGGGGAATGAGAACCGGACAGGCGACGCCGCTCGAAGTCGGCTCGCCCAGGAGTTTGTTATGACACAGATCGCTTTGCACCCCACTTATAAAGGGGTCTACATCGAGGGGGGTTGGAGGCCGGTCGAAGAGAGCGCCGCGTCTTTCGTCACCGAAAATCCGCACAGCGGCGAGACCGTGCTGCGAGTTCATCCGGCCGGGGTGGAGCAGGCCGCCGAGGCGGTGACGTCCGCCCATCGCGCCTTCCACGGCTGGAGAGCGCTGGGCCACGAAGGTCGTAAAGAGGTGCTGCTGCGCTTCAAAGAGACGCTGAAGGCGCGCCGCGAAGAGATGGCGAGGGCTATCAGTACGGAGATGGGAAAGCTCTACTCCGAAGGGCTGGCCGAAGCCGACGCTTGCGTGGGGAAGATCGACATCACCCTGGGCGAGGCGTACGCGCGGGTCGCCGACGTTCATCCCGCCGGCCTGGCCGACGCGTTCTGGACCTACCGTCCGCACGGTGTGATGGCCGTGATCGGGCCCTACAACTTCCCCATCCACCTGGCCAACGGTCACATCATCGCCGCCCTGATGACGGGCAACACGGTGGTGTTCAAGCCTAGCTCGATCACGCCGTGGGTGGCGCAGGTGTACACGGAGGCGCTGCACGAGGCGGGCTTTCCCGCCGGCGTCTTCAACCTGCTTCCGATGACCCGCCAGGCGGGCGACGCGCTGGTCGCTCACCCCCTGGTCCGGGGTATCCTGTTCACCGGCTCCTGGGCGGTGGGGCTGCATTTCAAGCGCCTGACCTTGGAAGACCCGCATAAGATCCTGGCCCTGGAGATGGGCGGTAAGAACGCGGTGATCGTGGCCGACGATGCGCACTTCGAGCAGACCATCTCGGAAGTGCTGACCGGCGCTTACCTGACCACGGGGCAGCGCTGTACCGGCACCGCCCGAGTCATCGTCACGCCGCGTCACTACGCTAAGCTCGAAGAGGCGCTGGCGCGAGGCGCCGAGCGAATCAACAGCGGCGACCCGTTTGCCGAGGGCACCTTCATGGGACCGCTGGCCTCGCGCAGCGCTTTCCGAACTTTCACCCGCGAGGTCGAAGTGGCCGAGGCCACCGACTCGGGCTTCAGCGCCCTGGTCCCTTACCGACAGTCCGGCGGGGTGTGCGGCGTAGGCGCTTGTTTGCATCGGGTGGACAAGTACGACCCGAACCACCCCTACCTGCGGGAAGAGGTGTTCGGACCGGCCCTGACCATCGAGAAGGCCGCCGATCTCGACGACGCCTTCCGCAGAGCTCGGGACACCGACTACGGTCTGGCGTTCTCGATTTTCAGCGAGTCGGAGGCCATCTATCGGCGCGCTCTCGACGAGATCCCCAGCGGCATCGTCAACTGGAACCGCGCCACCAACGGCGCCTCCGGTCGCCTTCCCTTTGGCGGCACCGGCAAGTCGGGCAACCACCGCCCGGCCGCCCTGTTCGCCCCCGAGTATTGCGCTTATCCTGTGGCGTCGCTGTCCAAGCCGTACGCCCAGGTCGACCGGACCCCGTGTCCGGGATTCCCCCAGGAGGTATGGAGATGAGTCAGGTTCAGCTAAAGGACATCAAGGTTTGCGAGAACGCCCAGCAGGCGTTGGCCGAGGTGCCGAACGGTGCCCGCATCATGTTTGGAGGGTTCGGCCTGTGCGGCATCCCTGAAAACATGATCGCCGAATTGGGCAGCAGGGGCACCAAAGACCTCACGGTGATCAGCAACAACTGCGGCAACGGCGGACGCGGACTGGCGCTGCTGCTGAAGAATCGCCAGGTGAAGAAGTGCATCTGCTCGTTCGTGGGCGGCAACCCCGACCTCGAGGAGCAGATTCTCAGCGGCGAGGTCGAGGTCGAACTGACCCCTCAGGGCACTCTGGCCGAGCGGATCCGCGCCAAAGGCGCCGGGATCCCGGCCTTCTTCACTCCCACCGGTGTCGGCACCCCGATCGCCGAAGGGAAGATGACGCAGGAGTTCCACGGTAAGACCTACATCCTGGAGACCGCCATCGAGGCAGAGTTTGCCATGGTTCGTGCCTACAAAGGCGACACCGAAGGGAACCTGATCTTCAAAGGGTCGGCCCGCAACTTCAGCCCGATGATGGCGATGGCCGCAGCCACCACCATCGCCGAGGTCGAGATCCTGGTCGAGGCCGGAGAACTCGAGGCCGACGAAGTGCACGTTCCCGGTATCTTCGTACAGAAGATCTTCCAGGGCGCCAAATTCGAGAACCCCCTCGAAAAAGTGACCCTGGCTCAGCCCGAGGGCTCCGGAGGGGGAGGGGAGCACCCGGCGACCAAACCGCTGACCCGCCGTCAGATGGCCTGGCGGGCGGCTCAGATTCTGCCCGACGGCGGCTATGTGAACCTCGGGATCGGCGTGCCCACGCTGGTGGCTGACTACCTGCCCGGCGAGCGCCGCATCCGTCTGCACAGCGAGAACGGTGTGCTGGGCGTCGGTCCCTACCCGCGCGAGGACCAGGTGGAGTACTACCTGATCAACGCCGGCAAAGAGACCATCACCCTGAATCCGGGCGCCTCTACCTTCGACTCTTCGATGTCGTTCGCCATGATCCGTGGCGGTCATCTGGACTGGGCTATTCTGGGCGCGCTTCAGGTGAGCCAGAAGGGCGACCTGGCCAACTGGATGATTCCGGGCGAGAAGGTGAACGGCATGGGGGGAGCCATGGACCTTGCGGCCGGCGCCAAGAACACCATGATCTTGACCACCCACACCGATAAGAACGGCAAGCCCAAACTGGTGGCCGACTGCGAATTCCCGCTGACCGCTCCCGGCACCGTGAACAAGGTCGTCACGGACCTGGCCGTGATCACTATCGACGAGCAGGGGTTCCTGGTCGAGGAGATGCTCGAGGGGATGACCCGAGAAGAACTGCAATCGAAGACCGGTGCCACGCTGCGCTTCGCCGACGACCTGAAGTTCCTGACCGTCCCCGCCGTCTAGGA
The DNA here is from genome assembly GCA_023447635.1 of Vulcanimicrobiota bacterium. Classification (GTDB taxonomy): domain Bacteria; phylum Vulcanimicrobiota; class Xenobia; order Xenobiales; family JADMJV01; genus JAEXNA01. The sequence continues at coordinate 91,935 of JAEXNA010000134.1, forward strand.
AATGTAGGTCTAGGCGGCCAACTGGCCGGCCGAGCCCCGGGTTCAGCCGTGGCCGGTCAGTCCGAGCAAGAGCGGAACGATGTCCGACGGAGAGACCTCTCCGTCGGAAACCCGCTCTCTTTGACCGCTCGAGGCATACCCCAGACCACGCTGCTGTCTTCGGTCTGAGTGTAGACCCGTCCGCCTGCGGCTTTGACCCAGGCGGCGCCTCCGCGCCCTTCGTGGCCCATCCCGGTCAGCACCAGACCAAGCAGGTGAGAGCCGTAGCACTGCGAGGCGCTCTCGAACAGCACGTCGACGGAGGGGCGGTAAGCGAGTTCGGCTGGTTGCAGCGAGAGGTCGCAGAGCACCTTGCCGCGGAAGCTCCTCATTCTGAGATGCTGACCGGCGCGCGCTATCACGCAGCGCCCGGGCCTCATCTCCATCCCCATCTCGGCCTCCAAAACCTCGATCTTGCTGGTCGCGTCCAGCCGTTCAGCCAGCGGGCCGGTGAACCCGACCGGCATGTGGATCACGACGGCGATAGGGAGCGGGAACGTTTTGGGTACGCGGGGCAAGAAGGCGTGCAGCAGTTGCGGACCCCCGGTGGAGAGGCCGACCACAACAGCGGCCGGTCGGAACGCTTCATAGAGCGGCAGCCTACCTCCCTCCTGGGCGTCGAGGGTCAGCCGCTCAGGGGGGATCTCCGCGACCAGACGGATCTTCTCCACCAGATCTCGACCGATCTCCAGCAGGCGACTGTTCGCCAGTCGGGTCGGTTTGAGCACGAACTCGGCCGCGCCGGCGCGCATGCTGGCGCCGGCCAACTCTCCCGTCGGGTCCACGGAGCTGACCACCACGATGGGCAGCGGCGCCTTCCGCATCTGCCGATCGATGAAGCCTACGCCGTCGAGGACGGGCATCTCGAGGTCGACCGTCACCACATCGGGTTGGAGACGGCGAACCTGTTCGAGCGCTTCCTGGCCGTCTCCGGCGTATCCCACGACCTCGATATCCCCGGTCTCTCCCAGGATCGCTCCCAGCGTCTTTCTGACGTAGGCCGAGTCGTCGACCACCAGGACCCGGATCACGAACGGTCCTCGTTGCGGTAAATGATCACTCCGTTTTGGGAGAGAAACTCGAACGGCGTCTCCAACTGCAGCAGCGACTCGGCCGCGCCCAGAAGTAAGTGGCCTCGAGACTTCAGGCTGCGGCTGAACCGATGAGCGATCTGCTGCACCGTGGAGGGGCGGAAATAGATGAAGACGTTGCGGCAGAAGATCAGATCCATGTCCTGGGGCCACGGCACCTTCGTTTCGTGCAGGTTGAGGCGGAAGAAGCGGACCGCGGCGCGCACCTCGGGGCTGAGCAGTGAGCTCTTCTCGCCCTCGAGGATATAGCGCTCCCGCATCGCCTCGGGCAGATTTCTGAGCGAGTGGGGGCTGTACCGAGCCTGCAAGGCGTGGGAGAGGATCTGAGGGTCGAGATCCGAGGCGATCAGTTCGAAATCGACCCAGGGCACCAGACCGTCGTTCATGGCCGCCATGGCCAGAGAGTACGGCTCCTCACCGCTGGAGCAGGCGGCATGCCAGACCTTGCAACGGCGCCCTTCCCGGGCGGCGGAACGGATTTTCTCGAGGGCCCACTCCAGGGCATCGCTCTCGCGCCAGAAGTGCGTCTCGTTGACCGTCAGGTAGGCCAGCAGCGACTCCCACTCGCCCTGCCGACGAGGGTCCCACTTCAAGTAGTAGTAGTAGTCGACCAGGTCTTTCAGACGCAGGGCGCTGATGCGGGCGCCCAGGCGGTCCCGCAGCAGCGGCAGCGACGAATCGAGATAGTAGATCCCGGTGGTCTTCTCGATCAGGTCGCGCAGGTCCAGCAGCGCCTGGCTGTCGACGTTGGTCATCTTGGGCTCGGAGGCCAATGGCGCAGGACCCGCCCCGCCAGGCCGGACAGGGCGCTATCGGGATGCTCGAGCAGAGCTTTCGCGGCGGCTTCGGTCGCGGGATGTCGCAGCGAGAAGAGCGCCAGAAGCCAGGCTCGCGTAGCCCAGGGATGAAGAGGGCCGGGCGGGGTCTCGATCTCGAAGTCCTGCAGCCGTCTGGCGGAGTCGGCCCAGGCACTCTGGCTAGCCGGGTCGTCCGTCCAGGGCAAAGCGCGCATGGCTCGAGCGACCTTGAACACTTTACCGCGGTCGGCGTCCTGCGGGTCGAGCCAGTCGGGACGCAGGTGCTCGAGAGCCTGGGAGGCCAGGGCATGGGCGGTCGAGTCGTG